>JANNNO010000420.1:0-11185 GCA_031398585.1 Myxococcales bacterium
CACCGTTGGGAGTGCGAACAACAGCGCTCCCGACGGCGCCCGACCGCGCGTGCCGACTTTGCAATCGCATCCCGACGGCTGCTGCGAAGGCCCGGCGCCCTCTGCCCTTCCACCTGTCCCGCCCCTGCCAGATGCGCCGGCGGTGCCTCCGGATCCGCTCCTGCCGCCCGTAGCAACACCGCCGCCGCCAGAACCGCCGCTTGCGCCGCCCGAGCTCGCACCGGCATCGGAGGCGCCTGCCCCGCCCTCACCCGCACTGCCACCCGCGTCGCCAATGCCGCTTGCGCCACCCGCCCCGGCGCCCCCGCCATAGCCGGTTGGCACATCGGAGATGCCGGCATCGCCGGGCGTAGGCCCATCCGCACCGGCGTCGACGCCTGAAGGGCTGCCCCAGTTCGCGGGCTCCGCTTCGTTGTACGTCGTCGCGACGCGGAGGTGGTCGTGCCACACCGAGATCGGCGAGCCACCCGCGGGCTGTTGGGTTCGCCAGGCCGTGCAATAGATGCCGGTGGACCAGCGGATGGTGGGCGGGTCGCCACCAACGACAAGGTTGATGGGCGCGGTGGCGGTCTTCGTCCCGTTGACCCAGACCTCGAATGGTCCTGACGCCGTCATGTTGATTCGCGTGACGATTCGAATCCAGGTCCCGCGCAGGTTCGTGATGGTGGCGAGGTCACGCGAGCCCGAGGCTCCCGAGCCGCCCATTCTCAGCTTGTCGTTCTGTACGAACATCAAGATCCAGGGACCGCCGCCGCCGGGGTTCTCGTAGGCCCATTGTTGGAACGTGACGTTCTGATTGTGAAAGGCCCAGTCGGGCGGCAAGTAGAGCGCAAGCCCGTAGTAATAGTCTTGGCCGTTCTTTTGAACGTCGTACATCACCCGCTCGGAGTGATAGCCGCGGCCGTCGGCGGTGACGAACGTCTGCGTCGACTTGATCGCTGATGGACCCTCGAAGGTCGGCGCCGACACCATTGTGTTCGTGCCCTGCTCCTGGACATAGACGCGACTCCAGCCCATGAGCGTGCCGGTGTTCTCGAAGATGACGGCGGCCTCACCACGGCTTGCCGCGAGCATCGTCGCGCCGAGCACCGCGAGGAGGGTTATGAATTTGCGCATGCCTGCAAACTCTAAGGCCAGAGGCCGACGGCCGGGGCTGGTCTTCGCTTCCGCCTACAGGTGGGCTTTCGCGGCCCGGCTAGCGTGGCGTGCCGGACGGAGCTGCCGCCAGGGAAATCAGTGACTTGCCTGAGCCGCAACGCGCGCCGTGACCGGAAAGCAGGGTAAAATGGTTGGGTGGACGATGGCGAAGCCAAACGAGCGCGGGCCGAACGCCGCCGGTCAACGTGGCGAGGGGGAGTCGCGGAGTCCTTTGCCCATATGGATGCCGTGGACCTCGACTTCTGGCTTGGTGTCACGCCAGAGGAGAGACTCGGTGCCGTGTTCGCAATGTGGGATGAGCAGGAGAGTCTGAGAGGTCAGAATGGATCTTCCGCTCGACTTCAGAGAACTGTTGGAGGAGTTCGCCCGCGAGGGCGTTGAACACCTCATCGTTGGTGGCTATGCGGTCTCGTTTCACGCTCGGCCGCGAGCAACCAAAGATCTCGACCTTCTCCTGCGTTCGACGCCCGAGAACCTCGAACGGGCGGCTTTGGCACTGACCCGCTTCGGCGCTCCGGAGAACGTCGTTTCGGCCACGCGGTCCATGCAGGATTCTGACATCGTCTACCTGGGGCAACCGCCCCTCAGGATCGACCTGCTGCGCACCATAGACGGCGTCGACTGCGAAGGCGTCTTCGCGCGTGCGATCGCGGGCCGCTGGAACGATCTGGCGATTCGTGTGATCGGGCTCGACGATCTCATCCTGAACAAGCAGGCAGCCGGGCGCCCGCAGGACCTTGCGGACGTGAAGCTCTTGCAGCGAGTCCGATCGCGTTCTCGGTGAGTGGGACGGTTCGTCGGCACCAGCACGGGGCAGTGAGTCACCCGCCCCAAAAAGAAATTCGGCGGCTGTAACGCCGGCCCGGGCTCGCGACACATCCGGTCCATTCAGAAAGGAAGGGATCCATGTCCGCGACAACCGAACCTGCCCACGCCTCGATTCAGTCGCAATCGCCGCCACGCCCGTACCTCCGCCATGCCAGAGAGGTCGACCCGCGCTGGACGGGCGATACGTTCGCCTATTTCCTCGCCACGGGAGCATCGACTGGGGGCGCGTTTTGCCTCACCGACGAGCAGGCGAAGCGAGGTGAAACCGTGCCCATGCACCGCCACCCCGGTGATGTCGAATCGTTCTACGTGCTCGAGGGTGAGATCACGTTCTTCATCGGCGCGCAGCCGGGCATCGTGGCCACGAAAGGTGCCTTCGTACACGTCCCCGGGGGCACGGTCCATGGATTCCGGATCGAGTCAGAGACGGCGCGCTACTTGATCCTCACGACGGCCCGTCATGGCGATTTCTATCGCGCCATCAGCGTGCCCTCCCAGAAAGGCGGCCTTCCCCCACTCGAGCCGATCCAGGGATCGGCGATCAAGAACGCGTGCTCCGAGTTCGGCGTCGAGTTCGTGGGGCCCTTGCCCGAAGCGACTTGACGTCGCCGCGCTTCGATACCAGCGCCTCATCGGGTACCATCGGCCGCGTGATCTCGGGCAGCCCGGCGCCATCGACGATTGCCGACGCCTCGCTGGTCGAGATGATCAGGGATGGACGCGATCGCGCGGCCGCCGAGACCGAGCTCTCCGCTCGATTTCGGCGCCGCGCCTACCTGTACGGGGTGAAACACCTCCGCAGCCACGCGGACGCGGATGATCTTGCCCACGATGTCCTGACCACCGTCATCGAGCGATTGCGAGCAGGGGCTATGGCCGATCCCGAAAAGCTCGGATCGTTCGTGCTCGGCGTCTGCCGGCTGCTGGTCCTGGATCGCCAGCGCAGCCACTCACGCAAAGCGAAGATCCTGGCAAGATTCGCTACAGCACTTCCAGCTGAAGCGGAGGTATCGAACGCGCAAGAGGTCGAGTCGACACACCTTGCGCGTGTGCGCGACTGCCTCGCAGCCTTGGCCGATCGCGATCGCACCGTCCTGCTGCTCTCGTTCTACGCAGAGCTCGACGGAGAGGCGGTCGGCCGAGAGATCGGCGTGGAGCAGTCACACGTCCGCGTGATCCGACACCGCGCGCTCGGTCGCTTGCGGACCTGCGTGAAGGGTGTGAGGGAGGACGAACCATGACGACCACGCACGTCGGTGCCGCTCGTCTGCTCGACTACTACCTCGGCGGCGCGCCCGAGGACGAATCAGGCGTGGAAGAGCACCTGTTCGCCTGTGCCAGGTGCGGCGAAGTCCTGGACGACATTCATCGCCTGGGGACCTCGATCGTGGCCCTGGTGCGCGCTGGCGAGGTGAGCTCCGGGGCGACGACGGCCCTGCTCAACCGCATGTCCCGCGACCGCCTGAACGTGCGTCAGTACACGATCGCCCCGGGCCAGACCGTCGCCTGTACCGTGACAGCGGCCGACGACTTCATGGCTGGCCGCTTCGTCCTTCCCGCTGGCGACTTCGAGCGCTTGGACATGCGCGTAGTCGACTCGAACGGGCAGGAACTGATGCGCGTGAACGACATCGTCGTCGACGTCCAGAACCATCACGCGGTGGTCTTCTTCCCCGCACGTCCCGTGCTGGAGGAAGAGTCCGCCCTCACTCACTACGTGCTGGTGGTCCCTGACGGAAGCGGCGAGCGGGAGCTGTCGCGGTACTCGATGGATCACACCTCCGCGCGGGAGGGCTGAGCGCAGGCACTGGGCCCGGCGTACAGGTCGAGCGTACCGCCGCGACTTCGCGCCGCTGGAATCGGGATCACTTGCAGAGGCCGCGAGGCTTCATGCAGAAGCCCGCGGTGCTGTAGCCACCGGCCGAGTTACAGGTGAGATCGGTACTATTGGGATCCGCCTTGCAGGCCAGAGCCGCGCGTTTTTCTGCGAGACATTCGCCCGATTGGTCGCAGTGGCTTTGGGGATCACACTTGACCTTGGGACACGCCCCTTGCAGTCGTGCGCAGAAGGCGCGGCACTCGGGCGAGTCGAAGATGGTGGTCACACCGTCGTCCTGGTAGTCATCGTCCCGGTCGCAAGCGGCGACGAACAGAACTGCGCCCAGCACGAACCCGGTCATCAGGCGATACATGGCGGCCACGGCGCGGCAGCTTCTCATGATCTTTGCGTCGGTGGCTCGTCGACCCGATACGGCAACCAGCTTTGGGGCAGCAAGGCCATCCCGCACGGCACGTCAGGGCGTCCTGGCGTCAGGGCGCCGTGCATGGGAGCAATCGTGCGGAGCGGCGCCAATCCCTGATATGACTGCTCCGGCAGCAGCAACCCGCGAGGTAGTTCCATGAATCTCGAGCAGCAACGATTGGGCGACTACGTCCTGGCTGAGCGGCTTGGTGAGGACAAGACGGGCACCCTTTACCGGGCCGTTCATGCCACCTCGCAAAGCGAAGTGGCGGTGAGGGTTCTGCACGAGAGGTACGGCAAGGGCCCCGCGATTGCCGCGCGTTTGCGGCAGGAGCTTCGGGCCGCGGGCAACGTCGATCACCCGGGGCTCGCGAAGGTCATCGATCACGGCGAATCGGAGCACGGGCTCTTCGTCGTCATGGAGAGCTTGGTCGGCGAGTCACTGGCCGATCGCTGCAAGCGGCAAGAGCGGCTCTCGCTTCAGGAGACGCAGGAGATCGTGGGCATGGTCGCCAGCGCCTTGGCGGCGGCTCATCGCGCGCGCATGGTTCATCGCACGCTGACGGCGGACAGTGTCTTCCTGGTGCGCGATAAGGGCAGCACGGCGGTGAAGGTCCTTGGCCTGGGCCTGGCGAGAATCGTTGGAAGCCACGGCAGCGCCAGCGGCAAGGAGATCGACCAGAGGACCGACATCCACGCGGTGGGACGCCTCGCCTACGAGATGTTGTCCGGGCAGGTTCCGATCGCCCCGCATCAGCCGGGAGCCAAACCAAACGGCCCGCGCCCGAAGCCTGCGAGCCTCGCCAGCCACGGAGTGAGCGTGCCCGCCGCGATCGAGGCGGCGATCATGAAGGCGCTCGAAGGGAAGAAGAAACGCCGGTTCTCCTCGATGGCCGAGTTCGCCGAGGCGTTCGGCGTCGTGCTCAATCTCCCGGGCACGCCGGCACCGCCCCCACCGCCAGCCGCCCGCGCCGCGCAACCGCTGCTCGCGCCAATCGCCCCTACGCGGAGCGCGTCTGCGAAGCGCAAGGGGCCGCCCCCCATTCCAGCCTCCGAGCGCCTCACCACGCTAGCGGGTGTGGTGGCGCCTCTTCGTGAGCTCGGCCGCAAGGCGACCCGCCGGCAGTGGGCTACCGTCATTGGCGGCGTCTCGGCGGCAGCCGTTCTGATCATCTGGTTGGGCGTTCGCTCGAGCGGCCCCAGCGATCCGGTTGTCGCGGACATAAACCCGCCCCCGGCAAGCCCTAAGACTGACCCCAAGGTGCAGCAACCACCGGACCGTCGCCCGCCGCCCGGATCTCCGTCGCGCGTCGACGACATCCTCGCGCTCAATCAGAAAGCGGTGAGCGCCTACGCACGATCCGATATCAAGGCCGCGCGTGATCTGCTCGAGCAAGCCGACAAGCTGGCAGTCGAGAGCGGGTACGAAAACGCGATGGTCCGGGCGCAGACGCAGGTCCGCCTGGGCGCCCTGTGGATGGGCGGCAAGAAGAACCCGCGCATAGGGCGGCGCTACTTCTCCATGGCTGTCGCCATCAACCCCGCGGTGAGACTCCCCGAGGCGATGACGACACCGCGGGTGCGAAAAGCGCTGAATCAGGTCCGCTCGAGGGCCCATGCGGCGGAGGCCCCCGCCAAGAAACGCACCCTCGACAAGAAGTCGAAACGCCGCCACGGACGCGAGGGCAAGCGCCCTCGGTGAGTCTGTTACGACAGGCATTCGGACTCTTCGTCTCCGTTCGGTACGCCCTCGATCGACTCCTTCTTTTGGACCAGCACCGCCCGCAACTTGGCGCGCGTCCGGTGCAGGCGGCTGCCGACGTTCGAGCAGCCGATCCCCTCCTGGTCCGAGATCTCTTTGTAGCTCTTCCCCTCGAGAACGGCGCTCGCGAAAATCCCCTGCCAATCCTCAGGCAGCTCGGCCAGCGCTTCCTTGACGTCGTCCATGGTCAGCGACAGCCACCAGGCCTCCGGCTCGTGCTCGGGGGCGGCGAGCTCGTGGTCGTCGGCCAGCTCCCGGCTCGAGACGTGCTTTCGCTTTCGGCACCCGTCCACGAAGAGGCGGGTCATGATCGTGCAAAGCCACGCCATCCCGTTGTCAGGGCGGAAGCGGGAGAAGACCTGAAGAGCGCGCAGGAACGTCTCTTGAACCAGATCCTCCGCCTCGGCTCGGCTGGCGGTGAGTCGGTTGGCACGTCGACGCAACCCGGGCGCATGAACCCGGTAGAACTCCGCGAAATCTTTCGGATCCTTGTTCGAGGAGCGCTTCGAAGGGCAGGCACGATTGGTGGTCGGGGCGGGGGATGGGCGGTTTTCCACGGGGAACCTCCGGGTTCGTCCGCGGCCACCCCGGCCCCACTCGGGGCCGATTCGATGAACCGCAGACACCCCCCTCCGCCATTTCCCCCGAGATCATTCTTGCGGTAGCAAAAGCCACCCTCGAATGGCCTCCTTGCGCCTATCGAAGGCCCGACGGTATCGTCGCAGCCCTGGATGGGCCTGATCGATCCCACCGTGCTTGCGCGTCCCAGCGGCTCCGGCGACAGGTCGCGGCCGATCGGCACGCTGTCGACCCAGATCTCCTGTACGGCGCGACGAGTGGTACAGAGCAAAGACGAGGTGGTCTTCGCGGCAGAGGAGCCAATCTCGGTGGCTTACCGCTGGCGAACCATTCGCCTCAGCAGCGGTCGCGAACAGGGGATCTGGCGGCTCGAGGTCAAAGACTCACCGACAGCGGCGGCCACTGACGAGAACGAGGATGCCGCCCTTCCCCCAAAACCACGTACTGCGGACTGGCTGATCCTCGCCGAGGCCCCCTATTCCAACTGCTGGGTAGGGCACGCGCCTTTCAAGCGGGGTTCGCAAAAGGCGGGGGAACAGCGACCGAGCCTCGAGGCTGCATCCCTCGATGAAGCGCTCACGCTCCTCGGCGCCGTCTCGAACGATTTGTGGGAGAAGGGACGCCGCTGGACAGCGGGTTTCACGCAACCCGAGATGCCGCTTTCATCCAACCGGGCTGCCCGTGAACCGGGCAAGAATGCGCTCTGGGTGTTCGGCGTCTGTTCTGACCCGCCTGCGCTCGTCGAGGAGCTTGCGGCCTCTCGCATGGCGGCCTCCCTGCTCGACGTGGATCGCGTCTTTCATCCCGGGCCCAACGGCACCGCCGTGGGTGACGACGTTCATCCCCGCGTCCTTGAAGAACGCAACAGTCTGCTGCTGATCGCGATCAAGCAGGCGATGGCGGGGCCGACGGATCCGGCCTGGGACAACGACAGCTGGGTGGGCCGCCCCGTCATGGCGCTGGCGGGACGAATCTTTCGCGACCATCTTTACAACCGGACCCGCGTCGAGCGGCGCAAAGATCGCTACGAGGTCGAGCAGACCGGCCGAACGCGCCTCTGACGGACGACCATGCGAGGCAAGATCGCCGGCGACTGTCCGAGCGCCATCGTCGGGCTGTTGGGTCCGGAGAACGAGTACCTCGGCACGGGATTCTTCATCTCACCGCGCCTGATCATGACTTGCGAGCACGTCGTGATGGGAACCTCGGCGGTACGGGCTCGCCGGCTCGTCGGTGGCTCCGCCATGAGTTGCCGTCTGATTGAAACGGACTCCGATCGCGATCTCGCGCTGCTGCGACTCGAGGAAGGTGACGAGGAGAGAGAGCCCATTCGGCCGCTACTGGGCCTGCAGCCCGATCTTCTGCGGCAGTACGATGGACGGCTGACCTCGATCGGTGTCGAGGCGACGACGGGCAAACCACTGCGTCTCGACAACCTCGCCTTGCGCCTGGTGGTGGGGTCGTTGGGAGTCGAGAACGATCTCGTCAGGGAGGCGCAGATCACCGGTGGTGCGCCGCCGGGCTTGAGCGGAGCGCCGGTGTTCGCCATGGCGCCAGGAGCCGCGCGGCCTTGCGTCGGCATGATGGTGCTGGGAGGAAGTGACTCGGGCCAGTCGCTCTTGCATGGGCCGGATGCCATGGTCCCACTGTGGCAGCGAGCGGGTGTGCTCGATGAGATCGAGTCGCTTCGGGCCAAAGACGTGCTGGCCAGGCCGCTTGTGCGAGGCAGTGGGGGAAGCGCCCGATCGGCGGGTCTTGCAACGAGCTTTGGGCAAGGCAGCGCGCTGGCGTCCCTGCCCGCCACGCAAAGGCACGAGGAACAGGAAGGGAAGCCCGACCCCGATCATCCCGACGGGGCGGCTCAGCTGGCCACGCTGGACGAAGCGTCGGGCCCGCTCGTCGAAGTCGCCCCTTCGGCCGCTGAGCTGGACCAGGCCAGGACGCGACGGCGAAGGACCATCGCTGTCTGCATGCTCCTCGCATCAGGCGTCGGCGGACTGACATTCACGATTTTGCGCAGAAGTGGCCAACCTGCGGCGCCACCACCCGCCTGGGTCGCCAACGAGCTCTTCCCCGGCGTGCGGGAGCTGCAGGGATTCGCGGAGGATCTGGAGCAGTTTTCACGTGTCTATTTGCTGCCCCCCAAGAATCACCTGGGCCATCGGCAGCAGATCATCGACCTCAACAAGACCATCCAGCTTTACAACTGCACGTCCGACTACCTGTCCGCAGGAAAGAACTTCTTTCGCGACCGGTTGGCCACGCTGCCATCGGAGAGTCTCAAGAACCTGGTCGTGCGGATCTCGGAATCGCGTTTCCCCGCCCGGTACACGCCGATGGTCTATCGGGCTCCGACCGTCGGCCCGATCCCGCCGGGCGAGCCGAGTGCGAGCGAGACCTTGCGCTCACAATTCCAGAACGTCGTCACGACCTGGAGTGAGCACGCCACGCATCTCGACGGCCCCATCAGAGAGACGCGGGCTTATCTAGCGGCACTCGAGGAGAGCCTGCTTCATGAGCTCGACCTTTCCACGCCACGATGCCCGCCGTGAGGCTGCCTTGAGTTTCAGAGCCGATCGCATCGCTCCCTGGATCGTCTCCGTCGTAGCCGGTGTCGGCGGCGGCGTGGCGCTACACAACCTATTGCCACCGCCGTCCACGAGCTACTCGTCTACGCCCGCCTTCACCGGCTGCCGGCCAAAGGGTGACAACTGCCACTGCGATGGCGATCGTCTCCCCCTCGGGGAACATCGCGATCCGCTAGGGCGCGGACGCGAGCTTCTCGCGGGCTATGCGGCCAGCCTCTGTGACCTGGCGGACGCCGTCGACGGCTTTCGCAAGGCACCGGTGGCCAACCGAGAGCAGCTACGTCACGCTGCCAGACCCTTGATCTCACCAATCAATCGGGTGAACGACACCGCGCGGGAGCTGCAGTGGGCCCGAATGCCTCTGACGCTAGATGTGTTGTCGCGGGCGAGTGACGAGCCATCACAAGCCGAAGCGCTCGCCTGCAGCTTGAAGAGCGCCAACCGCTACCAAGTCGAGACCTTCCGCAACAACCTGAACGCCGCGATGGTCAACGTTCAGGCGGCGTGGCAAGGCAACGGCGACGCGACGACCTTCGAAAACATCCGTCGTCAGCAAGCATCAGAGTGGCCGAAGTTGGCACTGATCTTGCGGCGGGGGTGTGCGCAGTTTGGTCAGACGAACGTTAGCGAATCGCCGGAGTAAGAAACCAACCGTAACTCCAACTCCGTCTTCTTGCTGTTCTCGCGTACGGGGGAGCAATCGCAGCATCGATATTCATCGGCAAAAGTCTCGCGACTCCAGGCCATTTCGTACAACAAGCTGAAGACCGGTTCGTTTCGAGCGTAGAACGAGGTTTGCGGAGCGATAGAATCCGTCCGAGGTGGGCGGCGTCATCTCGTCCCCCAGACCCCATCCGCCTACGTACTCCTCAGGTCCGTCGCCCCGGTCGATTGTGAGCCTCACCTGGTTTGCCTTGGAATTGAGCTGATAGGTGCCTTTCAACGGAGAGCACCGGAGATTGGGAATGGGGGGATCGTACGTGGTCGGTCGGCACGTCGACCGATAGATCAGCGACGGGTCCGGCAGCTGGCACCCTTCGGCCCTCGGGCAATAGGCCTCGAATCCCTCAATCGTACCCGTCGAACCGCACGTTTGATCCTGTGCCATGCCGAGGAAGTCGTAGAACCACTCGCGTCTCGCCTCGTTGTCATGGTGGCAGGAGAGACGCAGGATTCCGCCGTCGTTTCCGCTGCCCAACGGTAGCGTCTCGTCATCCAGCGCCCAGAACCAAGGGAACCCGACCCAGAAGACATCGACGAAGGCAGAAAATGCCGTTGCCGGCGCCGCCAGCGATCGCGCCACCACCGGGTCGCAACGCTTGACCGGAGGCGGCGGGAGCGGTCCCTTGGGAACGATGACCTCGACCGGTGTTTCGGCGCTCGTTCCGGCGGGGCCCTTGAGTCGCAGCGCGTACGTACCGGGATAGGTTTCAGCCGGAATTCGCAGCGCGATCACGACGTTGGCGGAAGGGTCACGGCGGGGGACAACCCGAAAGAGCCCTGCATCGCTCGCTGGGAAGGCCAGCGATCCAAGCTCCGCCGAAGTGATTAGCGCCGGATCGAAGACGTCGGTCGTGACTTCCAAAATCCCAGCCGCCGCCACACGCGGTGGATCGAGCTCGACAACTTCCGGGGGGGCTGCGGCGACCTTCACGCGGACCGCGCTCTGACCGCATTCGTTGGCGACAGTAAGAATCGCAGCACCTGGCGACACGTCCTTCGGCACCACAACCGTTGCCTGGCGGTCCGACGACGCTTTGACCACGAGAAGTGCACCGCCGAGTGTGAACCGGGCATTGGTGAGTTTCGAACCGGTGAGCACGACGACGCGGCAAGTCGTACTTCGCGGATTGAAAGTTCAAACCACCGGCACCGAGCCACTCGTCAAGGCTGAGGAAGTTCGCGCCCGTTACAGCCTCTGGGCCATCCTCGGCGGCAACCTGGCCGTGCAGGAAATCACGCTGATTTCGCCCGTGATTGAGATTGTCGAGAATGCGGATGGCACCAGCAATCTTGATCCCTTCACCA
>JANNNO010000426.1:0-3802 GCA_031398585.1 Myxococcales bacterium
CCGTCCGTCGGGGCCGAAGGCCATGCCAGCCAAGGCGCCCGCGCCGAGGTTGGTTTGGTAGCGCGCCACCACTTGTCCAGCCAACGTCAGGCGAACGATGTCCCCGGTCGCGTTGTCCGACACGAAGAGCTGACCGTTCGCTATTTCGAGGCCCGATGGCCGCTGCACGATTCCCGCCGACGTTGGCACGATCTCGACCAACGTGGCTCCGGTCATGATGGCGTTGAAAGCCTCGTCCTGCTTGGGGATGATCGACCCGGCCACGTTGGCGCTGCCGAGGTCGTGCAGCTTGAGAACGCGCCCCGCGGCGGTGTCGGCGATGTAGACCGCGTGCTCCTCTACCCGGTAAACGAGGTGGGAAGGCACCGCCTCGACGTAGCCGAGCTGGCCCGGGATGAACCGGTGAACGGTGCCGTCCTCGTGGTTGTCGTTACCGACGCCGTGGTCGGCCTTGAAGTCGTAGCGATCGAGAGAGCCCGCCAATGCGTTGAACGCCCAGTAGGCGTTGCCAGTGCCTTCCCACGCGATGCCCATGCACAGCGGGCTCTGGTGGAGCATGTCGAGGTGCGATCCGAGCTCGCCGTTGCGAAGCGCAAAGACCGACAGATCGCTCGACCAGAGCACCGGCCCCATGAAGTTGTTGCCGATGACCCGTGGATTGAGGCCGCCGTTGCGAGACTCCTGACAGGTGGCGAAGGTCCCCGGGACCAGGGCCGCGTTGACCGCAGCGTCGTTGGTCGGATCGGCGCCGAACGCGAGCGCCGAAGGGTTCGGCATGAAGTGGTCGTAACGCCGATCGCGCCGGCGTTCCATTTTCATGCCTGCAGGCTCGGTCGCTTCTGCGGCGATGACCACCGAGCCATCGGCACTCACCACCCAGAGTTGTCCTGGCACCCGCGGGTTGAATGCGAGGTCGCGCGGCGTGAAGAGCAGTTGGCCGGTTGGGCCGAAAGCTTCCATCACCACCCTGCTCTGTGGCGCCGCCGGCATCATCGGTGCGCCGCCGGCAGGTGGGGCGGGCACGAGCCCCCCCGCCAGCATGTTCATGCCGACTGTGGATTCCGACTCGCACGCCGAGACCGCGAGCGTGAACGTCATCGCGAGCGCGGCTCTCCAGCGCCGCGATTCCCGAACACCGTGCCGATTCGATCGAAGCTCGGGGCAGACCTCCGCGAAACAACGCTGGGGCATGGTTGAGGCCTTTCCGTTCAGTTCGGTTCGAAGCTCGGGCAGGTGGAGCCCGCCGGTACCATCACGGCGTTCAACTGGCCCTGCCCTGCGGCTGTCATGCTGAGGCGCAAGGCATACTGGCCCGCCGGGACATCGGTGTCGGCACTGCCGGCCTCCTGCCCGTCGATTTCGAGGGCGATGCTGTTCATGCCGGCCGTGATTTCGGCGCACGGCGCGCCCTTGGCCGGGAAACACTCGCCAGGACTGGCGGTGAACACCGCATTGCCGATCGTCAGAGCGGCGACGTTGCCGCCATTGGCTGCGGGAAGGCGGTTGCAGAACTTCAGCGAGGCTTTGCCGGCGGTGGGCGGCGTGGTGCCGCCAGGTGGCGGCGTGGAGATGGGGCCAAACGGATCCGCACCGGCGCACGCCACGCCCGCTCGCAGCTCGCCGCCATCGAGCCCGACTTTGCTCGTGCCCCGGTCCACCTTCGAGATCACCAGGTACTCGCGGCCGGGGGCGAGGGCGACGTCCTGGGTGTAGAGCACCTTGCCCCCCAGTGAGACTGTCGCGCGCGCGTTGCCGCTGGGAACGCTCATGCAGCCGGCGCTGGCTTGCGGAGCGCAGCTGCGCGACGCCGCGGAGAATTTGATGCCGGCGATCTCGAGCTCGACCGTGACGGGACCTCGATCGCTCTCGATGCCGTTGCAAAACTTCAGCATGGCGGGAGCGCCCGTGAGAGGCGGTTGGCCTCCCGACGGCGTCATGCTGCCCGGGTTGGTCATGGTGCCGCCCATGTTGGGGCCGGTCGCGGGGACGAGCCCGCCATTGCCATTGCCCGCAGGCGGCGTCGTCGGCGTCATGTTCGCGGGGGCAGCGGGCTGCGCTTCCTGACAGGCGGTGAGCCCGAGCAGGGCCAGCGCGACCAGGTTGAGCGCGCGATGATTTCGATGCGTCATGAAGAAGATCTCTCCCCGCGGCGCGGCCGCGTCAAATCGAGACCGGGCCTGGACACCCCGGGTGGCAGCGGCGGCGAAGCTATACCACGTGACCCCGCGCGGGCCGGGCGTGCCCATCGGGTTGGCAACCGGAGCTCGGGTTGGCACCCGGAGAATGTTGGTATCTTCCGCGCCATGAATCCCCCTTTGGAAGGGCTTCGTTCCCAGGTCATCGCCGCGCGGCGTGCGGCCCGTCGCCTCGCCACCTTGTCGTTCGCCGAGCGAGGGGCGCTGCTGTCGGACCTCGGCGCCCGCCTTGCCGAGCCCGATGTTCAGGCCAGCGTGATGGCCGCCAACAGCGAGGATCTGCAGGCGGCGTCACTCGAAGCCGAACGTGGCACGCTCTCGCCCAGCATCGTCAAGCGTCTGGGGCTCGATGCGGGCAAGTTCGCCGGCCTCGTCGAGGGGCTCTCGCAGCTCGCTGGCATGGCCGACGTGGTCGGTCGCCGCACCACCCACCGCGAGCTCGACACCGGCCTCGTGCTCGAACGCGTGACCTGCCCCCTCGGCGTGATGGGTGTCGTCTTCGAGGCCCGTCCCGAGTCGCTGATCCAGATCACGGCTCTGGCCTGGAAGAGCGGCAACGCCGTCATCTTGAAAGGCGGCCGCGAGGCGCGCAGGTCCAACCGCGCCCTCACCGATGTGGCCCACGAAGTCCTGCGACGACATGGCCTCGACCCGCGCGCAATGTTGCTGCTCGAAGAGAGAGCCGAGGTCGACGCGTTGCTGGCTCTCGACGATCTCGTGGATCTGGTGATTGCGCGCGGGGGATCGTCGTTCATCGCGCACGTTCGCGCGCACACCGACATTCCGGTGATGGCTCACGCCGACGGCATCTGTCACGTCTACCTGCACTCCAAGGCCGATCCCAGCAAAGCCGCCGCCGTGACCGTCGACGCCAAGACGACGTATCCGGCGGCCTGCAACGCCGTCGAGACCGTGCTCTGGGACGAGGGCGCCGGCGCCGCGCTCGACGCGACGGTGGCAGCTTTGGCGAGCAAAGGCGTCGAGCTGCGCGGCTGTCCGGCTACCTTGCAGCGACATTCACAGCTGAAGGCCGCCACCGACGCCGACTGGGACACCGAGTACGGCGCGCTCGTGCTGTCCATCAAACGCGTGGCGGGGATCGACGAGGCGCTCGAGCACATCGAATCGCACGGCAGTCGTCACACCGAAGCGATCGTCAGCGAAGATGCGGCAGCCGCTGAGCGCTTCTTGGCCGACGTCGATGCCGCCTGCGTCTTTCACAACGCGAGCACGCGCTTCAACGACGGCTTCCGTTTCGGCCTCGGCGCCGAGGTAGGAATCAGCACCGACAAACTGCACGCGCGCGGCCCGGTGGGGCTCGATGGCTTGGTCACCTATCGCTGGCTGCTGCGCGGCGACGGGCACGTGACGGCGAGTTATGCGCCGGGCGGCAAGAAGTTCACGCACCGGGATCTCGGGTGAGCGCGGCGGCAACCACGGAACAAAGGGGCGGGGCGCAGGTGCAGAGCGCGCCGCCACCTGCGCGGCTGTCGGGTTCGCCTTGCGGGGGCAAGGGGGGTGCCCTAGTCTGGGGCGCTCTGGTATTTTCTCGTCATCCCGCGAAGTTACACCGCGGAAACCGTTCAAGAAGGGCCGCGATGTCTGCC
>JANNNO010000446.1:0-11696 GCA_031398585.1 Myxococcales bacterium
CTCAAGAAGGTCGCCCTGGTAGCCTGCATGCGCAAGCTTTTGACGATCCTCAACGCCATTGCCCGTGACCACCTCCGCAAGCACCAGCCAGCCTCCCAACCAGCTGCGGCCCAGGGCTGAAAACAACACAGTTGCTCTCCCGCCGGCGCGGGAGAGGTAAAGAGCCAGAACCGATCGTCGCGACGGATAGCCGCGATCGCGACGGCTAGAGCCGCGATCGTCGTGCAGAAGCTGGTCGGGGGGAGGTAAGGGGGCAGAGCGCGGGCAGCCAGAACGATTTGAGTTTTAGCGGGGAGCGGCGTTCGCTGGGGCCTCGCCGATTGCGGCCATGACTTGCTCGAGTGCGGGCAGCGGCAGGCCGGCTGCTTTGCCCCAGGCGTGATAGGTGCGGAGCATGTCGCGTGTCTGATCGCCGACCTTGGTGAAGTGCACTTTCAGGTAGGGCTCGAGGGCGAAAGGAAAGACGAGGCCCGCACCGGAGAGCAACGCGCGCACGCCGAGCGAGATCGGCAGCGCCCGCATCGTCAGCGGCGGTGACTTGCCGGTGTGAGCGCCGACTGCCGCCATCGCTTGTCGGCCTGCACGCGCGGCCAGGGCCAGGCGCCCGCCCGAGCGGACCTTGGCGAAGGACCAATCGGACGCCTCCAGCATCGCGATGAGCGGCATGAAAAGGGCGCCGGCAAAGCCTCCCGTCGCCGTCACGTCCGACACGCGACGCGTAGGAAGCCCGCCTGCGTGAAGCGCCCCCAGCACCGCCTGCAGACGCTCTGACGAGCCCCCGCTCATGGGACTGTGGCCAAGCGGTGGGAACCAGTAGACGGTTCCAGGCGTCGGCAGCCGCGTCTCGCCCGGCAGGGGACCGTGGTAGCCGATGAGCGTGATCACGCCTTCGACCAGTCGTTCGCGCGGCAGGTACCGAAGCGCAAAGGCGGTGTCCTCTGGCCCCGGCTGCAGCATCACCACCGTGGCGTCGCCCACCGCGCGCACCAGATCCGCGAAGAAGGTACCCGCCCGAAATGCGGTGGAAGAGACCGTCACATAGACCTGGTCCCAGCGCTGCTGCGCCACCTGAGCGAGGTCGGTGGCCTCGGTAAAGGAGCTCCAGGTCTCGGGCTCGAGACGCTGGCGACGCGAGCGGTTGAGCGCGTAGAGAGTGAAGCCCTGCAGACCACGGGCATGCTTCGGTTTGACCAGGAAGCCGACCTCGGCGCCGCCGCGCGATAGGTGACGACCGTAGACCTGCCCCACGACGCCGGCGCCGACGACGAGCGCGCGCATCGGCGTCAGCGCCCCGCCAGCGCGGTAAACAGCCACTCCACCGCTTCGTTGGCGGTGGTGGCGCGCGGCAAGGTCGGCTTCACGTCGCCGACCTCGAACCGCCAGGAGTCGAGCAGCACCACGGGCTTTTTCGCGCGCAGGGCGAGTCCCAGGTCGGCCAGCGTGCCGAAGCCCCCGCCGATCGCGATGAGCCCGTCGCACGCCGAGACCATGACGGCCGCGCGTGCCTCACCGAGGCCAGTGAATAACGCCAGCTCGGTGTGTGGGTTGGGCGGCGAGGCCGCGGCGCTGGCGCCCGAGAGAAGGCCGATGGTCAAGCCGCCGGCCAGCTTGGCGCCAGCGGCGGCCTGTTCGGCGATGCCGGGCCCCCCGCTCGAGAGCAGGGCCGCCCCCCGCGCGGCGATCAGCCGGCCGACTTCGCGCGCGGCCGCGGCGGTCTCGTTGTCGCAAGACGTGGAGCCAGCCACCGCCACGACGATCCGGTGCACGCGTTCAGCCACGGAGCGGACGATACACCGTCACTTGCCCAGGCGCTTGAGCTTCAAGTTGCGGAACTCGATGTGGTGTCGCTCGGCCTCGAGGCCGACGTGACCGCGCGGCACCCGCAAGCCCTTCCAGACCGACGTCACCCCGCCGTTCACCCAGAGCGTGAGCGTGTCGGCCTGCCCGGTGATCTCGTAGACGTTCCACTCGCCCGCGGGACGCACCCGCTGCTCGGATGCGGTGAGCGTCTGCCGAACGATTTTGCCGCTGGCGTCGGGGCTGTCTCCGAACCAGGCACCGCCGGTTGCGTTGCCGACCTGGGCCTGGTGCCAGATGGACGGATTGGCGACCCGGGCATAGATGCCGGCGTTCCAGCCTTTGCGTTCGCGATCTTTGAAGCGCCACTCGACGTGAAAGACGAAGTCGCCGAGCTCCTGATCGTGGCGGAGCATCTCGTGGCTGCCATTGCTTTCACCCTTGGGCGAAAGGTGGCCGCGACAGTCGAGAATCCCGGTTTTGCGATCGACCACCCAGATGGGAAGGTCGCGATTCACCACGCTGACGACCTTGCGGGTGCTGATGGGGGCGATGCGGGCCCATCCGCTGAGGTTCCTGCCCGGGAGAATGTCCACCCACCCTGCTGGGTCTCGCTCCCACGCCGAGAGCTCCGGAGCGGGGGCGGCCAGCAAGGCGAGAAGCAGCGGCAGCATGGCGGGGCCAACGTTAACCGCGACAACGACGCCCCGTCGAGCGGGGCCTGCAGGGCCGCATACGCAGGGCCGGCGAACGGCGGTTTCGGCGGGGGTGGCATCCGCCGGGTACACTGACCTCTACGATCAACGAAGATCAACACAGCCGGCAAACCCAGCAGCCACCCAGGCGACGTGCTAGAGGCTCACGATGAAGCAAGGCAGTTCCCTCCTCTGGCAGCCGTTTGTCCTGGGTTGGCTCGTGCTTGCCGGGTGTAATCCGGAGGAAAGCGCCGCCTCGCCGCCCACCGAATCGGCTGAGCACCCGATCATCGGCGGCGTGCGTGCGCAGAGCTGCCAATGGCCCACGGCGGTGGGCGCCGAGGTCTGCACGTCGACCTTGGTCCACCCGCTGATCATCACGACCGCTGCTCACTGTGTGCAAGAGGGCGGTCCCAAGGAGATCAGCTTCGGCGAGAGCTGGTCGGCCGTCGGCGCCGTTCGGCGTGTGCCCGTGAAAGAGTGTCACTCCGCCGAGGGCAGCGGCCTGGAAGGTGACTTCGGTTTTTGCATCCTGGCCGAGCCGGTAACCGACGTGCCGATCGTTCCGGTGCTCTACGGCTGCGAGACCAGCGTGTTGCAGCGTGGGCAGAAGAGCACGCTGGTCGGGTTCGGGCAGAGGCACTGGCTGGATTTCCGCGCTGGCACCAAGTACGTGGTCGACGTCGACATTGCCGGCATCGAGGGCAATGACATCTACGTCGGCGGTCGCCGCACGGGCGCGTGCAGTGGCGACTCGGGCGGCCCCGCCTACGTGAAGCTTGCCGACGGCACCTGGCGTGTCTTCGGCGCCACCAGCCGCGGCTCGCTCTTCTGCAACTCGCAGACGATCTACACCCTCATCCACCCCTTCGTGCCGTGGCTCGAATCCATCTCCGGCATCGACATCACGCCGTGCCACGACGCCGACGGCACCTGGCGCCCGGGCCCCAACTGCGGCGCCTTCCCCAAGAACCCCGAAGCGCCCGGCTCCTGGTCGAACATGTGCAACCACATCGAACGCAGTGGCCCCAGCACCACCTGCGGCCCGGCGCACACCCCCCCGACGGAATCCCAATAGCGCCCCCTACGGGGGCCAGATGCGAGCGACGGCGCCTTCCCCGAGGTATTCGACGGCCAGATCACCCCCAGGAAGCTGACCGATGAGGCGCGCCTTGCCGGGAAGTCGCAGCGAAGAGATCCGCGCACCCGAAAGGGAGGAGAGCCGCGCAGCGATAGTCACTGGCGATACGCCGGGCGAGTCCTCAGGTGTTTCCTGGTAGGTCAACAATACGCTGGCGTCCCCGTTGGCGACGATATTGGTCCCGGTGAAAGCACCACTGGGCCCCAGATTTCGTTCCCACAAAAGACGTCCGTCGACTCCCGCCGCCTTCATCAATACGGTGGTTGCTCGACGGTCTATCAAGCCTCGAGCAGCAAGATAGACATCTCCTTCTCGATCAAGACCGAGGCCCGAGCATTCGCCGTTGCTCAAACCAACGATCGGCTTGACCCATGCGAAGCCGCCGGTCGCGTGCAGCTTGGCTAGGATCGCCGAGCCGTTCAACGGGATTTCAGGAGCGCCTCCAGGAATCTGCGGTTCCGTAACCAATGGTCCCTCTTGCAGACCGCCGCACAAGATGGCGTTCCCTTGGCGGTCCACGGCAATTTCACTGCCCCACGCAGACAAGGTCCAACGCACGCTCGCTCGTCCAGCCCAGTCTGAGAGACTCACTTGCATCGCAGATCGGTCGCCTTTATGTCCGCGTGCCAAGACGTAGAACGTGCCGTCTGAATGGCGAGCCAACCTATGAATCTGAAGATCAGCGTCGGGGTAGCCCAGCTCCTCGAAATGCACGCTGTGATTTCCAAGGTGGTCGAAGCCGGCCCCCCGCGGGAAACTCGTTTCGGCGATGATGAGCGCGTTCGTGCCGGCCGCCATCGCACTGGGGGCCCCGAGGAGCGGTTCCATGACCCGCGCCCAGACGACCTGCCCCGTCGACATGTCGTAGCGAACCACGCCGAGGCCTCGTCCCCCTTCATCCATCGGGATCGAGCCATCGGGAGCGAAGCTTCCGATTGCCGCGCGACCCGCGAACAACGAGTCGGCGAACAGCGCTGTAGCCGCCGCAATCACGGGACGTCGCCAAACCTCAGGAGATCGGAAGGTCAGCGAAACCGCAACGTTCCGATCCAGGGTGAAGCTACAACGCTGCCTCCCCGTGCACGCGCCACCCCACTGATAGAGTTGGTCAGGCAAGGTGCCTTCGGCGATCAGGTCTATGGCTGTCCCGCGGGGCAGTTGAACTCGGCAGGATTTGAAGCAGTCGAGTGCGGCTGACGCCGTAGACGTGACACGGCCACCTCCTGTGATCGTGAGGAGTAACTCCACTTTCGGATCACCATCGACAGCAGGGGCATCCACGGTGTCGTTTGCAACCTTCCCGACGTCCACGCCGAGGTCGTGAACGGCGAGGTCGGGAGCCATGAGGACGCTCGAGTCCATTGCGGCGTCGACGTCGACCGTCGGAGAGGCATCCCCTTGCTTGACCGGGTGATCGTTGAAGGTGGGATTACAACCTAGAATCCAAGCCAGCAGAGGCCCCAGACATCGTCTGCAGCGAAGGTCGAGCCCGACACCATCTTTGACGCCTGTCCGCACTCCCTGGACATTAGGAGAGATCGCAAATGCCGTCGAGCTCACCGCGGCCAACGCAGGGACCGCTGACTCGCGGCGCCGCTCAAACTCCTGGAGCGACAGCCGCCACGAGATAGCGGGCTCGATCGACTTCGAGCGGCCATGCGGCGACCGCGCCCAAAGCTAGGGCGCAGCGTGGTGCCCCAGCCAAGGAGAAGCGACTGGGACTGCGGTCACGGCCTCCCCCCAACGCCCGGCGCGGCGCTCGCTTTCGTCGACGAGCGTCCCATTGAGTCAGCGGGCTATACTGATCTCATGGACCCTTTGGGACGGATTACACACGACCCAGCCGTGATGGGCGGGCGGCCCTGCATCCGCGGGATGAGAGTCACTGTCGGAACGATTCTCGGGTTGCTAGCATCGGGCCATTCGCACGACCAGGTGCTCGCGGCGTATCCCTATTTAGAAGGGGACGACATCGTGGCCGCCCTATCCTATGGGGCCTGAAATCAACCGGGCTACGGATATCTCTCGCACATTCGGCGCAGGCGCCATGACACACCCGGCTCGCGGTCGTCAACCGCAGCCGGGCTGGCAATCGGATTTCGAGCCAGGAACGCGCTGCTGTTCCTGACGCTCACACGCCGGTGGACCGCTACTTGCCCTGCGTGTCTTCTGCGCGCGTGCCGGTGGTACGGTTCTCGATCTCGATCCTCTGGAAGGTGAACGAGATCTTGTCGGTGTCGCTGGGGCTCTGGGACTTGGGCTCACTGGCGGTCTCGTCGACCTCGACGATGGCGGCGTTGCTCAGCTTGACGGTCTGGAAGACCACTTCGCGGCCGTCCGCGCTGGTGCGAACGAACTCGAAGAGGACGGTGCGAATCGGCTCGCCGGTGAAGAGTGCCTGGAAGAACTGCGGCGTCGAGGCGCCCCATTCTTTCACGAATGTGACGGGGCTGTGCTGGCGCTTGCCGGAGGCCTGCCCGCTGGCGGCGTCGCGTGGGCTCTTGACGTTGTAGTGAAACGAAATGCCCGGGACCTTGCCCTCATGACCCTTGCGGGTCGATTCACCCTTGAAGCGCCCCTGCTTGGCACCTTCGACCGTCACGTATATCTCGGCGCCAAGCGCCGGCGCTCCGAAGAGAGCCAACCCGAGCATCGACGAAGCGATCAGACCTGCGGACTTGTTGATGAACTTTGCTTTGAACATGGTTGTTTCCTTCAACGAATGCGAGGAACCGAAGAGACCTTGTACTCGATCTCGCAGTGGACAGGCCAACCATTCCCTTTTGCGGCACAGTTGCCTCGCGGTGGTCACACAGCGGTCGCAGACGCGGGCGGCGACAGCGGCACGAAGAGCGACTGGGTCTGTCACGCGGGCGTGCGATCGCTTTCCGGGTTCAGCCTCTCCATGAGCACGCCGGGCTGGGGGGACTGAAAGCCGAACTGGGCGTAGAGATCGTGGGCGTCGCGCGTGCCGAGCAGCCAGCGACGGACACTGCTCAGCTCTGGCAAGCTCATCGTTGTTTCGACTAACCATTTGCCCAGCCCCTGCCCGCGGTGACTCTCCAGCACGAAGACGTCGGCAAGGAACGCGAGCACCGTGAAGTCGGTGAGCACCCGCGCAAAACCGATCATGCGTTCGCCCTGGTAGAGCCCGAATGGGATCGAAGCGGCTATTGAACGTTCCACCCGCTCGCGGCTGCGCCCGATGGCCCAGTACGACCGTTGCGAGAGGAAGTCGTGGATGACGTCGAGATCGAGGCGCGACGGATCGGTACTGATGGTGAACTCGCCCCGAGTCCACTGGCGGGGGTGAGATGTCTCGTCGAAGCGCTGGGACTTCATGGCGCCGACCCTAGCCTCGTCGCTGCATCGGCTCCGAGAGCCAAGGACGACAAAATCAGGAGACCATTGCCGGTGCCAAGCGGTTGGGCTCACGTAGCCGCTCAGGGAATGCGGAGGCCGGTCGCGAGAGGAAGGAGCCTTGCGACCCATGGCAGGGGCTTCCTCGATCTTGGTGAGACCCGCAACGAAGGTCCCAGGTACCGCGCCAGAGCGTCAGCGAGAAACGCCAATGTGAACTGTGTATGACGTTGGTAGCCGTGCGGCCTCCCCTCACCCGCCCGGGCCCTTCGGCCCCCGGCGGCCTCTCCCCCTGGAGAGGCGAAGAGCAGACGAAGTCGTAAAGCGCACAGTGAAATAACCCCCCGGGCGATTACCTCGCCCGGGGGGTGTCCGTCCTCGAAGGGCGCCGGTTCACCGCCGGAGGCCCCTGTCCTCGCAATGTTTGCCTCGCGGCTTCGGCCACTCCTGGCGCTGACCTTGGTCTAGGTCAACGCCGGGGCAGCCGGCTCGAGCAGCAGCCGACCGCCGGCTTACGGAAGCCTCAGCTGCAGCCGCTGGTGGTACCGCAGTTGATGCATTTGTGGCAGCTGCCGTTGGGGATCATGATGCTGCCGCATTCGGAGCAGGTCGGAGCGTCGCTGCGGGCGATGAAGTTGAAGTTGGCGAAGCTGGCGGTGGCGGTTTTGTTGCCGTTACCGTTGCTATGGCCGTTGCCGTTCTTGTGACCGTTGCTCGCCTTGGTCGCGTCGATGACGACGACGGCCGGGGCGCTGGCGGTGCTGGTCGTGGCCACCGGTGTATTCGATGCCGTCTGCACCACATCCGCGATCCGCTTGAGATCGCCCGAGGCGTCGATGTCGCTGGTCATCACGGCCTCTTCGTCGCGCACGAACTTGGATCCGAGCCAGCGGAAGAGGTAGTCCATGATGGACGTCGCCCGCGGGATCTCCGGGTTGCCGGTGAAGCCGGCCGGCTCGAAGCGGGTGCGCGAGAACTTGTCGACCAGCAGCTTGAGCGGCACCCCGTGCTGCAGAGCCAGCGAGATGGCGGTCGCGAAGCTGTCCATGAGGCCCGAGATGGTCGAGCCCTCCTTGGCCATGCGCACGAAGATCTCACCCGGCTGACCGGTCTCGTAGAGCCCCACGTGCATGTAGCCTTCGTGACCCGCCACGGAGAATTTGTGGGTCATCGACTGACGCTCGTCGGGCAGCTTGCGACGAACGGCGGCCGGCGGGCCTCCGAGCGGCGCGATCGCGGCCAGCGGCAAGCTCGAGATCGTCACCCCACCCTTGGTCAGACCGGGATCGATCTTGCTGGTCGACAGCGGCTGCGTCCGCTTGCAGCCGTCGCGATAGATCGCGACAGCCTTGAGACCGAGCTTCCACGAGTCCATGTAGGCGTTCTCGACGTCTTCCACCGTCGCATCCGACGGCAGGTTGACGGTCTTCGAGATCGCCCCCGACAGGAACGGCTGCGCCGCCGCCATCATCCGGATGTGGCCCATGGCGTGGATGGATCGGGTGCCGTTGGCCGCGCGGAAGGCGCAGTCGAAGACCGGCAGGTGCTCGGTGCGCAGCCCCGGCGCGCCCTCGATGGTCTCCTCGCGATCGACGTACTCGACGATGTTCTTGCGGTGATCGTCGTCGTAGCCCAGCCGCGCCAGCGCCTCGTCGATCGTGTTGTTGACGATCTTGATGATGCCGCCGCCAACCAGCCGCTTGTACTTGATGAGCGCGATGTCCGGCTCGATGCCGGTGGTGTCGCAATCCATCATGAAGCCAATGGTCCCGGTCGGTGCCAGCACCGTGGCCTGGCCATTGCGGTAGCCATGGTCGGTGCCGATCGAGATGGCGTCGTCCCAGGCCCCACGCGCCGCGGTCAGCAGCTCGTAAGGAACGTAGGCGCCCGCGATGCGGTCGACGTGGTTGCGGTGCTTGCGCATGACCTTGAGGAACGGCTCTTCGTTCTCTTTGTAGCCATCGAAGGGTCCGGTCACGTCGCGGGCGATGGCGGCGCTGGTGCGATAAGCCCAGCCGGTCATCAGTGACGTGATGGATCCGCACCAGGCGCGTGCGGCTTCTGAATCGTAAGGCAGGCCAAGCGACATCAGCATCGAGCCGAGGTTCGCGTAGCCGAGGCCGAGCGGACGGAAGCGGTGCGAGTTCGCCTCGATCGCCTTGCTGGGGTAGCGCGCGTTGCCGACGATGATCTCCTGCGCGAGGATGGTCAGCTCGACCGCGCTCTTGAAGCTGTCGACGTCGAAGCTCGAATCGTCGCGCTGGAAGCGACGCAGGTTCAGCGACGCCAGGTTGCAGGCCGAGTCATCGAGGTACATGTACTCGGAGCAGGGGTTGGACGCGTTGATGCGCGCGGTGTTGGACGACGTGTGCCACGCGTTGACGGTGGTGTCGTACTGCAGGCCGGGATCGCCGCACTCCCACGCCGCCTGAGCGATGGCGCGCCAGATCTCGCGGGCCGGCTTGGTCTCGACCGGGCGTCCGTCGATGACCGCCTTGGTCGTCCAGGACTGGTCTTTGATGACCGCGTCCATGAAGTCGTCGGTCACGCGGACCGAGTTGTTCGAGTTCTGGAAGAAGACCGATTTGTAAGCCTCGCCGTCGAACGAGCCGTCGTAGCCGGCGTCGATGAGCGACCAGGCCTTCTTCTCTTCCTTGGCCTTGCACCAGATGAACTCTTCCACGTCGGGGTGATCGACGTTGAGGATGACCATCTTGGCCGCGCGACGGGTCTTGCCGCCCGACTTGATGACGCCCGCGAAGGCGTCGAAGCCGCGCATGAAGCTGACCGGGCCGGACGCGGTGCCGCCACCGTTGAGGAATTCACGCGACGAACGAATCGGCGACAGGTTGGTGCCGGTGCCCGAGCCGTACTTGAAGAGCATGCCTTCGGTCTTGGCCAGACCGAGGATGGACTCCATGGTGTCGTCGACGCTGTTGATGAAGCAGGCCGAGCACTGAGGTTCGGCCTCGATGCCGACGTTGAACCAGACCGGCGAGTTGAACGCCATCTTCTGGGTGACCAGCAGGTGGCGAAGCTCGGCGCAGAAGTTCTCGGCCGAGATCTTGTCGGCGAAGTAGCCGTCCTTTTCGCCCCAGGCGGTGATCGTATCGGCGACGCGGTCGATCAGCTGCCGCACCGAACGCTCGCGCGTCGGGGTGCCGGGCTGCCCGCGGAAGTACTTCTGCACCACCACGTTGGTCGCGGTCTGGCTCCAGAACTTGGGGATCTCGACGTCCTTCTGCTCGAAGACCGACTTGCCGCCCTCAGCGGTGATGCTGGCCGTGCGCAGCTCCCACTCCACGCCGGCGTAGCCGTCTTCGCCAGGGCGGGTGAACGTGCGGGGGACAGAGAAGCCGACCGATTTGCGTGCTTTCGCGCGCTCGGGTTTGCCCTCGATGCGGGTCTCCGTCTTGGCGTCCTGACGGGTCTCTCCGCGGGCGCTACGCATCTTCCTGGCTTCGGTCTTCTCGAGCATCGGCTGTTCCTCCCCTGTCGTTCGCCGCTTGGTATTCGATGTCGACGATCGCATCCCGGTTCAACGTTCAGGCGACCTGACCGGCACACACAGACATAGCTCTGCCATCGCCCGACACGATGCGCCTGGTACGTAGCGGTACCCTGGAACCGTGAGGCTGTCCGGGGCATCACAAGAACTGCCGCCCCGTGGTGGTTAGAGCCGAGCGCGATGAGTCGAGGAGAGACCGATATCGAAGAGCAAACCGAATCGGGGTCTCGGACCCGTGCGCTGCCTGGAGTGCGCGGTCGACGTCTCAGTCGAACCGGCGGTCATGAAGGTCGTCGTTTCACGCCTTCGTGTCAAACAAAAACACTACCCGTTGTGTCCCCCTACAAGCCCACACACTATATGTTGTGCTGTGGAGGACCTGTGGACAACCAGGTGAGGCACTTGAAAAAGCACCGTCGAAACGCCGGTTTGCGACATTTTCCACATCCTGTGGAAACGCACGCGTGACGATACATTACGCTATCTGAAGGGCATCGCCATCGAAAACTCCTTTCCCGCCGCCCCTGCCGCAGTATCGACTCGCCAGCATATACTGAACGGAATATCAGTCAACAGGCGCTCACGTCCGCACGGGTGAACGCCGATGTCCATCTTCACGTCTGAGACTGGTCCACTCGAGGAGGCTCACTTGCACGAACGTTCCGACGCCCGAGTTCCCACATCCTTCGCGGAAGGGTTTCTCCAGTGGATCAAGGAGCTGCTCGTCGGGCCGCGACCGGTGCCGGTGCCGATCCCTGTGCAGATTCGTGACCCGCGCCAGGGCCGCCGACGGCGCTGACGGGGGCGTTATGGTCTCGGTCGAGCTCGGGGGGGTGAGGTTGGCGCGGGGCGGGCGGACGCTCGTCGATGACGTACACCTGGCCGTCGAGCCGGGTGAGCTGGTTCTGGTGACGGGCCCCCGCGGCTGCGGCAAATCGCTCCTGCTGGCGGTCGCCGCGGGCGTTAGCGAGCCGGCCGCTGGTGATGTGCAGATCGGTGGTCGCAAACTAGCGACGCTGCAGTCGTCGGCGCGACCCTACGTCCGGCGCAACATCGGGTATCTACCCGCCGAACCGCCATTTCTTCGCGATGAGACGGCGGGCGAAAACGTGATGCTCGCGCTCGGGGTACGCGGTCTCGTGCCCGCCGACGCCGAAGTCCTCATGGTGCGGGTGCTGGCCGAGCTCGGCGGCGA
>JANNNO010000483.1:0-4444 GCA_031398585.1 Myxococcales bacterium
GCCGACGCGTGCCGGTCGGCGACGGTCCCTTCACCTGGGCTCCGGCTCGCGGGTGAACGAGGCGTCGTTGAGCCTCAGCTTGTCGAGGGCATCGCGCAGATCCTCGTATCTGGCCGAATCGGTCGGGAAGATGCCGGCGAAAACCATCGGTTTGGCTGGCTGAAAGCCCGGCAGTGGCTCGGCGGGGCGGCCGGCCTCGGTGATGGTATCGCCGACCCGTGCGTCCGCGACGTCCTTGATCGCGGCGGTGACGAAGCCGACTTCACCCGGCCCCAGCTCGCCGTGGTCTTTGGGGAAAGGCGCAAAGACACCGATGGTCTGTACCTCGTGGTCGCGGCCGGTCGCCATCAGGCGAATCTTCATGCGCGGCTTGAGGAGGCCGTCGACCACCCGAACCAGGCACACCACCCCCCGGTAGCTGTCGTACCAGCTGTCGAGCAGCAACACGCGCAAGGGCTTGTCGATGTCGCCCTTGGGCGGCGGGATTCGTTCGATCACCCGCTCGAGGATCTCCTCGATCCCCTCGCCCGTCTTGGCCGAGCAGAGGATGGCGTCGGAGGCGTCGATGCCGACGATATCTTCGATCTGCTGCCTGACGCCCTCGGGGTCGGCGGCGGGAAGGTCGATCTTGTTGATCACCGGAACGATGGCGAGGTTGTTGTTCGACGCCAGGTAGACGTTGGCGAGTGTCTGCGCCTCGACGCCCTGGGAGGCGTCGACGACCAGCAAGGCGCCCTCGCAGGCAGCCAGCGAACGCGACACCTCGTAGTGGAAGTCGACGTGTCCAGGCGTGTCGATGAGATTGAGCTCGTACGTGTTTCCGTCGCGCGACGCAAACATCAGGCGCACGGTCGCCGCCTTGATGGTGATCCCGCGCTCGCGCTCGAGGTCCATGCTGTCGAGGAACTGGCTCTTCTGCTCACGTCGCGTGAGCGCGCCGGTGGCGTCGAGCAGCCGATCGGCAAGGGTCGACTTGCCGTGATCGATGTGCGCGATGATGGAAAAGTTGCGGATGAGGGACGTGGGAGTCGGCACGGAGACGGGAAACTACTTTCGTATGACGTCGAGACTCAACTGTTGTCCGGGCAGACGGTCCTTTTCTCGGTCGAGCACGAGATCAATCCCCTGGCGGATGTACTCAGCGACCGGGACCTTGGTCCGGTCGTGCAGCATTTTCAGCAGCTCGTTCTGCTCGGGCGTGATGTACACGGTGGTCGAGATCTTTTTCCGCGCCATCGGTTCGCCGAGAGACCATGCATGACCATATATCGATAGTCAATGTCGCCGCCGGCTCCTGGTTTGCGTGCGCAGGACGACAACCGAGCTCGCGGGCTGTCCATGCCCGGCCGCGGACGATCTTGATGTCTTTGCCGAACGCGTCTAACCTACCGCCATGCTTCATCTAAGCTGTCGGTCGGGATCCCGTGCAAGGGGGCTCACATTCGTCGGTTGGCTCGGCGTCATCGCGCTCGGCGCCGGAGGCTGCGGCAGCTCGGGCACTCAGGCCGGTAGCGCCGCTGGCGGCGGCGCCATGACCACGGCAGTGGACCGCTCTCGCTGCGACGATCGCGGCAAGCAGGTTGTCGGCGCCGACATCAACAACGACAAGCGCCCCGACGTGCTGAAGATCTACAAGACCGTCGGCACTGGCGACAACGCCACGCAGAGGCTGGTCTGCAAGCAGGTCGACATGAACAACGACGCGAAGATCGACATCGTCTACCACTACGACGACGGCGGTGCTCTCGCGTTCGAGGAGTTCGACCTCGACTTCGACGCCCGCTTCGATATGCGCGCCTTTTATCAGGGCGGACGCAAGGTGCGCGAGGAGCTGGACACCAACTACGACAATCGAGTCGACTTCACGAAGTACTACGAAGCCGATCGCCTCGTCCGCCTGGAACGCGACGCCAACAACGATGGTCGCGTCGACGAATGGCAGTATTACGAAGGCGGCAAGCTCGACCGCATTGGCTACGACTCGACCGGCGGCGGCCGCGTGGATCGCTGGGAGCGTGCGCCCGAAGCCGAGACCCCCGCAGAGGCCGCACCCGCTCCCGGCGCGCCACCCGCAGGCAGAGCCCAGGTACCGTCCGGGGCCACCCCCGCCGGCGGTGCACCTGCTGCGGCCGGGACCGCCCCCGCGGCAGCGCCTGGTACCACCCCGGCCGCGCCTCCAGCGGCCGCGCCCGCTGGCAACGCCACACCGTAAGCGTCGCTCGCCCGGTGTGTGCTCCCGCCCCCGCTGTGGTTGTTTTGCGCTGATTCTATTGTATTTGACGTTACCTAACCTTCTGGGACAATCATCTAACGATGAGCACGAAGGTGAAGGGGATGGAGCGTCGATCGGCACCGCGTATGTCGCTGGACGCGGCGGCGGTGATTCGCTTCGAGACGGTGGGCCCCGACGTGCGCTCGCGAATCATCAACGCCAGCCGCAACGGTGTCCTGCTGGCCATGCCAGCGCCCCGTCCGGTCGGCACCCGGATTCACCTCAGCGTTCGCATCGGCGAGCCGCCTGCTGACATTCGCCTAGACGGCATCGTGGTCCACGTGGCGGACAACCCCGCGGCCGTGGCGCCCGGCTTCGGCACCCAGGTCGGCGTCTTCCTGACCAACGCCGGTTCGGAGTGGGAGTCGCTCTGCCGACGTCTCGCCGAGACCTCGCCCGTGCTACCCGACCCCCGTCACGCTACAGCGGCGTGATTTTTCTGGTGCGGCCGCCGAGGGCTCCTCGCGTCCGTCGTCTTGTGGCGGATCAGGGAATCGAACCCCGGACCCGGCGCGTATGAAACGCCTGCTCTAACCATCTGAGCTAACCCGCCGTTTTGTATCCGGAACCTCGCAGTCGCCTGCGCCGTTTCGGAAGCGTGATTTTGCTCGCCGGCACTCGTCTGTCAATGACTTTGAGTGGTCAGACCTCAGGTGAGGCGCTCGTGGTGGGTCCCGGCGTCCTCGTCACGAGCGTCGACGTCGCGGCGGCTCGTAGTCGCCTTCCACCACGACCGGACGGCGGTTGGGAGCGAACAGGCGCACGAGGCCGAGGCCGGCGAGAAAGCCGCCGACGTGAGCCATCCACGCGATTCCCGAATCGTTGCCGATGAAGAACTGCCCGATGAACCAGAGGCCGAGGAAGATCCAGGCCCGAACATCGACGGCGTACCAGAGCACCAGGGTCAACACGCGCGAATGCGGGAAATTCAGAATGTAGCCGCCCAGTACCCCGGCGACCGCCCCGGAGGCTCCGATCATCGGAACCGCTGACGTCGGCATCATGAACGACTGCGCGACGGCGCCGATGGAGCCGGTCAGCAGGTAGTACGCGATGAACCTCACTCGACCGAGCCGGTCCTCGACGTTGTCCCCGAAGATCCAGAGAAACCACATGTTTCCCAGGAGGTGGGTGAGGCTGCCGTGCAGGAACATCGAGCTCACGATGGTCAGCGGCAATGGCACCAGCGCTACGGGCCCATAGTCCCGCAACGTCGTGATCTCGATGGGGATGGCGCCCGCACTGAGGACGAAGTCCTCGAGGCGCCATTCGGGCAACGATGACTGCCAGAGGTAGACCAGGGCATTGATCAGCACCAGCGCCACCGTCATCAGCGGGAACCGGGACCTCGGGTTGTGATCGCGAAGCGGTATCAACACGACGTTGCCTCGTTCCCCCTGCCCCTCTTACACCCGGCCCCGGGCGGTCGCAAAGTGCGGTCAGCGATCAGGTCTGGCCTGAATTCGAAGGGAATTTGCGGCGCAAGATCTCACGTGCAGCGTCGCCGAGGCCAATGACTCTTCCTTGACTGGCCGCGGAGCAACCCCTTATAAACGCGCCAGTCCATGAAGCTTTATTCCGGCAAGATCCCCGTGATCGGGGTCGAGGTGGTCAGGACGCTGATCGATGCGAAAGACATCGCGGTGACCGACCGGAACGAAGCTGAGCTCGATGTGCAGGCGGTCTTGAAGGAGTACCTGCGACTCGACAAGGAGATCACCGAAAAGGTGAAGGACATTTTGCAAAAACGCGGCTTGCCCTACGAGCAGTTCGGCAAGGTCAAGCGCGTGGTCGCCAACGAAAAAGGCCTCGGCCTGGGCGACGACGCCCTCGAATGGATGACCAACCAGATGATTGAGTCCTTCATGCAATCGCCGCATGTCGAGGAGATCTTCGTCGAGGACGGAGTTCTTCGTAAGAAGATGGCCGACGTGCTCAAGCGCCACATGATGGTCGAAGACGAGCTGGACCAGGAGGTCCGCCGGCGCATCAAGAATCTGTCGGAAGGCACGTCGACCTGGGACGTCGAGTACCAGAAGGCGCTCGCTCAGATTAAGCGGAACCGGGGCCTCGAGTAGGCGACCGCCTCAAGATGGGCGCTGTCGCCCCCCGAAGAGCGCTCTGAGTCTGAGGCTGACTTACCGGGCGGGAGGGATTCGGCCCGCTCTCACG
>JANNNO010000187.1:0-12295 GCA_031398585.1 Myxococcales bacterium
GGCGCAGAGCGTTCCCCATCCCCCAGCGGCGCGCGCGCGGTTCCCTCTGCAGGTGCGGGAGAGCCTGCGCCGGCCGACCCGTCCAAGAGCCCAGCGGCAGCCGCGCCCTCCAAGCCCGAGATCCCCGCCGATGCGCCCACCGCGGTGGCGCGGCTCGACCGTAACGAAGCGGCGATCGGCGATCGGCTGACGCTCACGGTGACCACCGTGGCGGCGGTGGGCGTGCCGACCAACCTGCCCACCGAGCTCGACCTTGCCCCTTTCGAGATCCTCTCGGGCGATCCGGTGATCGAAGAGAAGGATCTCGGCGACGGCAAGCGCAGCCGATCCTTCAGGCTCGAGGTGGCCGTCTACGAGATCGGCGACCAGACGCTGCCGTCCATCCCGGTCACGTACATCGGCAAGGACGGGCGGGTGCTCTCGCGTCCCACGGATCCCGTGCCGGTGAAGATCAAGAGCCTGCTCGCGAACGAGCCCGACCCCAAGCTGAAGGAAGCCAGCACACCGGTCGAGGTGCTGGAACGAGATCTGACGCTGGTTTTCGTACTCGCCGGCCTTGGTATCGCGCTGCTCGGGGCCTTCGTGGCGCTCGAGGTCAGGCGACGCTGGCGGCTGCGTGATGCCCGACGACCCGCGCCGCCTCCCCGCCCCCCGCACGAGGTGGCGCTCGAGAAGCTCGGCCGTCTGGCCACCACGGGCATGGGGCCCGAGGCGGATCTGCGCGCGTTCTACTTTCAGCTTTCCGAGATCATGCGCGAGTACCTCGGTGGTCGCTTTGGTCTTCTCGCCCTCGAGATGACGACCGAGGAGCTGGTGGGGGAGTTGAACCGCCGGGCGCCGCGCGGGCTCGTGCCCGGCGAGATCGCCGGCTGGTTGGCGGGCACCGATCTCGTGAAGTTCGCCAAGCTGGCGCCGCCACCGTCCGAAGCGCGTGGTGCGCTCGAGACCGCCATTCGTATGGTGGAATCGACGCGGCCCCGCCCCGAGCCGACCGCGCCCGGCGGGCACGAGGCGAGTCCCGCCGCGGGTTCTGGCGCGCCGGTCGTCGCTTCGACGCCACCGCCGCGCGCGGTGGGAAAGGACGCGCATGGCGGTTAGCGCGCGCAAACCAGCGGAGGCCGGTGGTGCTGCTGGCAGCCGTGCAGCGGCGACGCCGCCTGCGGCATCGCCCCGTCCGCCGGCGCCGCGGGGTCGGCTGCCCGTCATCCTGCTGTTCGCGATCTTCGCGCCGGTGGCGATCGGCTACTTCCTGCACCTGCGTGATCTCGAGAGCCTCCGCTTTGCACATCCCTTCGCGCTCGGTCTCGTGCCGCTGGCCTGGGCGCTCATCGTCTTTGCGGAGGTGAGGCGCGGGGTGCGCCGCCGTCCGGTGCTGGTCTTTTCCCGCGCCGCCGAGCTCGTCGGGGCGCGCCGCGGTCTGGTGGCACGCCTCGCGGATCTGCCGCTGGTCCTGCGGCTGCTGGTGGTCACCCTCATCGGCATCGGCCTGGGGCGGCCCCAGACCAGTCGTCCCAGCAACGATCTCGACGTCGAGGGGATCGACATCGTGATCTCGCTCGATCTGTCGGGCTCCATGGCCGAATCGGACCTGGCGCCCAACCGGCTCACCGCTGCGAAGTTCGTCATCCGTGACTTCGTCCGCAGCCGTCCCACCGATCGCATCGGCCTTGTCGTCTTTGGACGCGACGCTTACACCTATGTCCCGCTCACGCTCGACCACGGCGCCTACTTGCGCATGCTGGGCGAGCTGCAACTCGACCTCGTCGACGGCAAGGGCACCGCGATTGGCAATGGTCTCGGCGTCGCGCTGTCGCGATTGCGCAGGTCCGATGCTCGGTCCAAGGTCATCATTCTGTTGACCGATGGTGACAACAACGCCGGGAACATCACGCCCGAGCAGGCCTCCGACATTGCCCGGCAGCTCGGCGTGAAGATCTACACGGTGCTGGCCGGCGACAACGAAGGCGGCGGTGGCGATCGTCCCAACCTGCCCGGCGTTCAGCGACAACGCTTCCCGGTCAATCCGCAGCTGCTCGAACAGATCGCGACCAAGACGGGAGGCACGCCGTATCTGGCGACCGACTCGCGCGCGCTGGCGCAGAGGTTCGCGGACATCTATGCGGATCTCGAGAAGTCCCGCATTCGCGACCGCGGCGTACTCTACGCCGAGCTCTATCAGCTCTTTCTTTTCCCTGCCGTGGCGGTGCTTCTGCTCGAAGTCCTGCTTCGCCTCACCCGTCTGCGCCGGTTGCCCTGACCATGCGTTTCGCCCAGCCACAGCTGCTCTGGTTGCTCCTGCTCCTGCCGATCGTCGTTGTCGGTACGGTGGTGGCCTTCACGCGTCGGCGCCGCCTGTTGCAGCGCCTCGGCGGCAAGGTGCTGATCGAACGCATGGCGGCCTCGGCATCGGTGCCGCGCAAGATCGTGCGGGCGGCGCTGCTCATCACCGCGTTGGCCCTGTTGCTGGTCGCTCTCGGCCGACCCCAGGCCGGGGGCCGCGCCAAGCTGGAAAAGCAGCGCGGTCTCGACCTCGTCGTAGCGCTCGACTTTTCCAAGTCGATGCTTGCGCGTGACATGTATCCCTCGCGGCTCGAACGCGCCAAGCGCGAGCTGGAACGGCTGCTGGATCGTCTCGGCGGTGATCGAGTCGGTCTGGTTGCGTTCGCGGGCGTGACGATGAGCTATCCGCCGACGACCGACTACGCGGCGGTGAAGCTCTTCTGGCGGGATCTCAACCCGGCCGACATGCCCGTCGGAGGAACCGCGATCGGGCCCGCGCTCAAGGTTGCCATGGGGCAACTGACGGCGTTGCGACGCAAAGGCGGCGAGGCGCGCAGCCAGGTGATCCTGCTGCTCACCGACGGCGAGGACACCGAAAGCGATCCGGGCGCGATGGCCGAAGAGGCCGCACGGCTCGGCATCAAGATCTTCGCGGTCGGCATCGGTTCGCGTTCCGGCGAGCTGGTTCCCCAGGTGAACGAGGACGGCCAGGTGACCGGATACGCCAAGGACGCCAATGGCTCTTACGTGACCTCGCGGCTGGCCGAGGAGATGCTGGCCAAGCTGGCCGCGACCACCAGCGGCGAATACCTACGCGCCGATGCCAAGCGTTTCGGTGTCGAGGCGGTCGAAGCGGCGCTGGCGGGCCTCAAACGGACCGAAGACGAGGCCCGGCTGGTCAAGCAGTACGACGACGTGTTCGAGCTTCTGCTCTTGCCCGCGTTCTTGCTGCTGGTCGCCGAGGCCTGCTTCGACGAACGCCGGCGTCTCCGGCCGGCAAAGGTCACGGCATGAGAGATCACCCTCGATTCACGGGGACCCTCCTGGTCCTGGCGCTGCCCCTCTTGCTCGGCGTGGATCTTCTGCAAAGCAAGAACCGGGCGACCGAAGCCGGCAACGCGCGCCTGTCCGCCGGCAAGGCCGAAGAGGCATTGGGGGAATACGACAAGGCCGCCGAGAAGCTGCCCAACGATCCGGGCGTGCAGTTCAACCGCGGCGTCGCGCTCTATTCGCTCTCCCGCTTCGACGAGGCGACCGAGGCATTTCTGCGTGCCACCGAGGCCAAGACCCCCGACCGCAAAGCGCAGGCGTTCTACAACCTCGGCAACACGCACTTTCAGGCCAAACGCTGGAAGGAGTCGGTGGCGGCGTTCAAGAAGTCGCTGGCTTACGATCCTGCGAATCCGCGGGCGAAGTGGAACCTCGAGCTGGCCATGCGCCAGAAGCAGGACGAGGAAAAGAACCAGGACAAGAAGCAAGACGATAAGAAGAAGGACGGCAAGGAGAACCCCGAGTCCAAAGAGCAGGCCAAAAACGAGTCCAAGAAGGACGACAAAGGTGGCGGCAGCGGCAAGGACAAGGGCGACAAGCAGAACGAAAAGCCGCCGGAGAAACCGCAGCCGCCCGAGAACGACAAGCAGGCCGGTCGCGACCCTGCCAAGCAGGACGAAAAGCAGCCGCCGGGCGCCGGCCAAAAGCCGGATCCGGCACAGGAAAAAGATCCACAGCAGGCACAAGCGGGCCCCGACCCTCGCGAGGTCGAGGCGATCCTCGACAACCTCGAGAAGAGCCCCAAGTCGCTCGAACAGGAGCTGGCGCGCCTGCGAGCCGCCCACCGCAGGCCGCCTGCCAAGGACTGGTAGCCTGCCAAGGGCTGTTAGAACGACTGGTAGCCGGTGAGCAGCGACTGCGAAATCCAGATGACGGGTCGAGCCCACGCCCCCCGCGTGCGAAAGTGCGATCGATGAGCTCGTGGTCGCCCGGCGCCCGCCTGCGGGGTTTCGCTGCGTTTGCGCTCGCCTGCGCGCTGGTCGCGCTGGCCGCGCCCGTCGCGGCGCAATCGACCTTCGTGGCGCGCACCGATCGTCAGGAGATGAGCCTCGGCGACGTCCTGGTGCTCGAGGTTACCTTGTCGTTGAGCGAAGGCCGCGCCGACGGTTACATGCCGCCCGACTTCAACGGCTTTCGCATCCTGGGCGAGTACCCCAGCCAGTCGACGCAGATCCAGATGGGAGGAGGCGGCAGCTTCACCCGTCACGTCTACAGCTGGCGCTACGAGCTCAGTCCCACGCGCAGCGGGCGGCTGGTCATCGCCCCGGCGAAGATTCGCGCGGGGGGGCGCGAGATGCGCACCACGCCCATCGCCATCAACGTGCAGTCGGGCGCGCTCGAGCCCTCGGCGCGGGCGTCGGATCCGCAAAGGGCAGCCCCACCGGCGCCGAGGCGGCGACAGCGGCGCATACCGCCGCTTGGTTCACCCTTCGACGATCTGTTCGGCGGACCCGACCCGGTGGCCGAGCCGCAGCCGAGTGCAGGGCGATCTTTCATCCGCGTGGCCGCCGACAAACCGCGTGCCTACGTCGGCGAGCAGATCGTCGTCGAGTGGTCGCTCTTCCTGGCCGAGCGCCAAGACAAGTATCAGGCGATCACCGAAGCGCGCACCGACGGCTTCTGGTCCGAGGATCTCGCGGGCGTGGGCGGGCAAGGCAGCCTGTCTCTCACGCAACAGAGTCACGAAGGACGGGACTACCTGGTCGCCCCGCTACAGAAGCGGGCGCTGTTTCCCTTGCAGGCAGGCTCGCTCACGATCACGCCTCTCGAATCCGAGATCTCCCAGGTCGACTTCTTCGGGCGCCAGGCGCGCACCCAGCGACTGAAAGCCGATCCGCTCACCATCGAGGTGCTGCCACTGCCGCCAGCGGGGCGTCCTGCGAACTTCGATCCCGCGGCGGTCGGCCGCTTCACCATCGAGGCACGCCTCGACCGCAACGAGGTCAACGTCGGCGAGCCGGTGAGCCTCACCGTGACGATCGCCGGCCAGGGCAACCTGCGCAAGCTCGCGCCGCCCCGCACCCCGGTGCTCGACGGCTGGAAGATCTACGAGCCCAAGACCGACGTAAAGATCGAGAACCAGGGCGGGATCTCGGGCCGCAAAACGGTCGAGTACCTGATGCAGCCGGAACGCCCCGGCGCCACGATCGTGCCGGCGTTCGAGCTCGGCTACTTCGATCCGTCGCAACGCAAGTACCTGGTGGAAAAGAGCTTGCCGCTCAAGATCGTCGTCAAGGGCGAGCCCCTGGCTGCGGTGCGACCCGGGGCAACCAGCGCTCCGGCCGCGGGCGGTGCGATTGAGAACGTCATCGGCGCGGAGCTGCGGCCGCCGCGCTCGACCGCGAAGTTGGGGCGGAGCCTCGGCGAGACGTTCTATCGCTCGCGTCTGTTTACCTGGGCCGTGGTCCTGCCACCGGTCGCCTTCGCGCTGACGGTGATCATCGGCCGCATGCGGGCGCGATTCGCGCGCGACACCGAGGGCGCGCGCCGTCGCAAGAGCCGGCGCCGTGTTCGTCACCACCTGCGTGCGGCGGAAAAGGCCCAGGACGCCGGAAGCCCCTCGGGCTTTTATGCCGAGATCGATCGCGTGCTGCGCGAGCTGATCTCGGTCCGGCTCGGGCAGCCTATCGCGGGCATGTCGCGCGACGAGCTGCTCGCCTTGCTGGGGCAAAGCGGTCTGGCGGCGCCGGTGCCCGACCGGATCCTCGCGCTGCTCGACGAATGCGACAGGGCCCGGTTTGCACCAGGAAGCATCGGCCCCGCCGAGCTTGGTGCCGCCCTGGAACGCGCCGAGGAGTTTATCCCGCTGATCGAAAAGCCGGGCAAGGCGGGCCGTCCGGTGGCTGGCGCATCCGGGCGCCTCGCGCTGTCGCTGCTCTTCGTGCTGGGTGTCGGCCTGATGGAGGCGCCCGCTATGGCCGACGGCATCGACGAGGCCTGGAAGCGTGGCAACGACGCCTACTTTCGCGGCGACTATCCCGCGGCGATCGCTGCTTTCACCGAGCTCGATCGTCAGGGCATCGTCTCGGCGGATCTCTTCGTCAACCTCGGCCTTGCCTACTACCGGCAAGGACAGCTTGGGCGTTCCATCTGGGCCTTCGAGCGCGCGGTCAGCATCGATCCCGACGCCGACGACGCCAGGTTCAATCTCGCCCAGATTCGCCGGTTGAACGAACGGCGCGCGGTCGACAAGATCGAAGGCGCCGAGAACGATCCGTTCTGGATCCGCATGGTCACCGCCTTGCCGACCGCCACCGAGACCTGGCTCTTCATCGGGCTTTGGGTCGCGCTCTTCGGTGTGCTCTTCTGGCGCCGCACGGCCGCCGATGATCTCAAAGCCCCGCTGGGCGCCTTTGCCGCTCTCCTCGGGCTCGGTGCCGCGCTCGCCGGTCTGGTCTTGCTCGGGCGTTCCGCCCTGGATCGCATCCCGTTCGGCATCGTCCTGCCCGAAGAGGTCGCGGTCAAAGAGGGGGCTGATCCCAACTACCGCACCAGCTTTCAGATCCACGCCGGACTCAAGGTGCGGCTTTTGGATCGCGACCACGATTGGGTGCGCATCCGCTTGCCCAACGGGCTCGAGGGCTGGGTGAGGGACGTGAGCGTCGGCCGCCTCTGAGGCAGTCGCGCGTGTTAGCCTTTTCCCCTGTTTTCACGTCGCCTCGACTGGACCGTCCCGGAAAACGCTCTGGCTGCTCTGGGGCGCCGCCGACTGCAGGCGGGCGAGCCGCTGCTCGATCTGACGGCCAGCAACCCGACCATCGTGGGGCTGCCCAACCGCGGGGTGCAATTGGCAGCCGCGCTCGGTGACCCGGACGTCGCCGTCTATCGACCGACGCCGATGGGGCCTCCCGAAGCCCGCCTGGCCATTGCCGAGGATCTCGCTCGTCACGGTGCCGCCGTCGCGCCCGAGCAGATCGTGCTGACGGCAAGCTCGAGCGAGTCGTATGCGCTGGTCTGGAAGCTGCTCGCCGATCCGGGCGACGTGATCCTGGTGCCCGAGCCGAGCTATCCGCTGTTCGAGTGTCTGGCGGCTCTCGAAGGCTGCAAGCTGCGACGCTATCACCTGGCGTTCGATGGGCAATGGCACATCGACTGGCCGAGCGTGGAGGCGGCCATCGCCGACGCGCGCGCGATCGTCGTCGTCAACCCCAACAACCCGACAGGGTCGTGGCTCACCGCCCGTGACTGGCAGCGGCTGGGGGATCTGGCCGCGCGCCATGACGTCGCCATCGTCGTCGATGAGGTCTTCCTCGACTACCCAGCCGGCGACGCCGACGTTCGCCTTGGCAGCGTGACCGCGCATCCTGGCCCCGCCCTCACCTTCGCGCTCGGCGGGTTGTCCAAGAGCTGTGGCCTGCCCCAGCTCAAGCTCGGCTGGATGGTCGCCCTCGGACCCGCGGCGCTCGTGAACGCGGCGTTGTCGCGGCTCGAGTTGATCGCCGACAGCTACCTTTCGGTTGCAACGCCGGTGCTCACGGCGCTGCCTTCGCTGCTTCGGATAGGCACCGCGATCCGAAGCGACATCGTTGCGCGCCTCGATCTCAATCGGGCGACCGTCGCGAGTTGCCTTTCCCCCGGCGGTCTCGTCGAGGCGCTGCCATCGCAGGGCGGGTGGTCGGCGATTCTACGTCTGCCGGGGGTAATGTCCGACGAGGCCTGGGCACTCACCCTGCTGAGCGAGGACGGCCTGCTGGTACAGCCGGGCTACTTCTACGATCTCGCAGCGGCAGGCACGACGCTGGTCGTGAGCTTGCTGACGCCGCCCGCTGCCTTGTTCTCGGGTCTGCAAGGGATCCGGGCGCGCGTCGAGCGGGAGGCGGGCTGAACCCGCGGCCGCGGTTGCCCGCGGCCGCTGCTGCCCGCGAACTCGATGTCAGCTACGGAACAGCGGCGTCCGGTTCTGGTGAACCGCGCGCATGTGATCGACGACGCTTTCTTCCATGAGCTCTTCCATGGTCTGACCGCCGTAGCGGGCGGCGATGCGATCGTCGTATTCGTCGGCGACGATGGCGAAGTCGCGAATCGTCTCCATGAACTCGTCCTCGTCGGTCAGCTCACGGTCGGCCAACGTGTGACAAAAGAGGATGACCTCGCCCGCTGGAACGTAAGCGAAGGCGCCAAAACGCAGGATGGCGTTCATCTCGAGCAGGCCCAGCGCCAGCGGCGTCTCCATGCTCACGCCTTTGACCAGCTGGGCGACGAGACGAACCACCGCGTGGGTCTGCTGCCACGGATGCACGCTCGCCATGACCAGGGTCGAGCCCTGTTTGATGACGTAAAGGCCATCTTCAATCTTGCGGTAGGCCGGGCTCGTGGCCAGCAGCTGCTCGATACGCTGACAGGCACTCTTGACCGCGGCGCTTCTCACCGGCGAGAACGAGCCGCTCTTTCCGGATGGGGTCGAACTCATGCCTGATCGGTAGCACGGAAGTGGCGCTTCGGGAATCGCCCACCGGGTTGGCGGGAGAACGCGCAGACTCCCGGTGACAACGCTCACCGAGCGCAACCGTCTTGCGGCGCGATCGTCCTTCCGGCCGCGTTGTTTGGGAGCGTCAGCCGATTGACGAAAACGTCTGTTTCAGGGCTGGTCCGGTGCGCCGTCGTCGCCGCCGTCGTCGGGCCGATCGTCACGAGAGAGACCCAAAGATCGCATCTTCTTGTGCAAGTTGGTCCGCTCGATGCCGAGCACGATCGCGGTGCGAGAGATGTTCCAGTTGGTCTCTTCGAGTTTGGTGCGGATGTATTGCCGTTCCATGAGATCGCGGAACTCGCGCAGCGGCAGTGATCGCGCTTCGAGCGGCAGCTCGACCGCGGGCAACGACGCCGTCGACGTCGCCGGCCTCTGGCGCCGACTCGCCTCGGCGACGACCTCCTCGGGAAGATCTCCCACCCCGATCGCCTCATCGGAGAGGATCACCAGCCGTTCGATGACGTTGCGCAGTTCGCGCACGTTGCCCGGCCAGGGGTAGGCCGTCAGAAGACCGAGCGCCTCGGGCGTGATGACTTTTTCCTTCATGCCGTTCTCGCGGCAGATCTGCGCCAGGAAGGCCTGCGACAGCAGCGGCACGTCTTCGGCGCGATCGCGCAGAGGCGGCGCGCGCAACGGCACGACGTTGAGGCGGAAGAAGAGATCCTCGCGAAACTGGCCGTTGGCGACGCCGGCTTGCAGATCCCGGTTGGTTGCCGCGACCACCCGCACGTCGACCTTGAGGGTCGATTCGGCGCCGACGCGGGTGAGCTCGCCCGACTGCAGGATGCGCAGCACTTTGGCCTGCGCCGACAGCGTCATGTCGCCGACCTCGTCGAGAAAGATAGAACCGCCGTCCGCCAGCTCGAAGAGCCCCTTCTTGCGCGCGGTCGCCCCGGTAAAGGCGCCCCGCTCGTGTCCGAAGAGCTCCGATTCAATCAACTCGGGCGGGATGGCGGCGCAATTGACCTTGATGAAGGGTTTGTCGCGTAGCGGGCTTTCGCGGTGGATCGCGCGCGCGATGAGCTCCTTGCCGGTGCCTGATTCGCCGGTGATGAGCACGCGGGTTCGGGTCGGTGCCACCTTGGCGATCTGAGCGAAGAGCGCGCCCATCGCCGGGCTGCGCCCGACCATCTCCCAGCGGCCTTCGGTGAGCGCGCGCAGATCGGCGACCTCGGCGGCCATCGAGCGTCGCTCGACGGCGTTGCGCAGGGTCACCATCAAACGTTCGCGATCGAGCGGCTTTTCGATGAAATCGTAGGCGCCGGCCTTGGTCGCGCGCACGGCATCGGCGAGCGTGCCGTGGCCCGAAATCATGATCACGCTGGGCGGGTGCTCGGGCACCACCTTCTTCATGCTCTCGAGCACGTCGTGCCCGGAGATGCCGCCGAGCTGCACGTCGAGCAGCATGATCTCGGGCGCGAGGTCGGGCAGCCGCAGAAGCGCTTCTTCGCCGCTCGACGCTTCCTCGACGCCGAAACCTTCGCCTTCCAGCACCATGCGTAGGGTGCGGCGGATGTTCTTTTCGTCGTCGACGATGAAAACTGTCGAGGGCATGGTGGTGCCCCGAGGCTATCAGAGTCGATCAGAGCGGCAAAACCCCGACTTCGTCGCCCGGCTCGGCCTGCAAAAGGAGCGCGTCAGAGGGCGAAAGCACCAGGCCCCCGGTGGTCTCGCTCACCCGGGTGCGGATCGCGAGGAAGTGGGGGGCTTCGGCTCGCAGCCGGGCGACGATCGCGATCTGCCCGGAAAGTGTCTCGCCGAGCGCGGCGACGGGCAGCCGCCGGGTCTGTTTGATGGGAGCGAGCTCGTCGGTCCGTGCGTGGAAATGGGGGCCGCCGTCGAAGGGATCGATGCGATGGGCATAACGGAAACCAGCGCCGGTCAGCATCTTCTCGACGGCCTTTGTCTTGGGGCCCACCTGCCCGATGCGCTCCTGTGCGGCTGGCGGCAAGACGGTGGCGTAGATCGGATCTTGCGGGAAGAGCGCCCGAATGAACTCCTTGTTCTCGCGTGAGAGCCGATCGGCGTCCTGGTAGCTGAGCCCGGTGAAGTGACGGCCGAGGGCCTCCCAGAGCAAGCTCGTGCCGTCGGCCTCGAGCGGCGGCATCAGCTCCGAGACCATCTCGTCGCGAAAACGCTGGCGGCGAAGCGCGATGTAGAGGAAGCGGACGAAGACGAGCGTCTTGCCGAGTTTTTCGGGATGACCGCGCAGCTCGGGGACCAGCACGAGGCCACCGAGCTCGGTCATGCCGGCGTAGTTGTAGCCGATGCGCAGGACCTTGTGGCGGAAGTGGCGGTCGAGCGATTCGCTGTAGCGTTCGTCGTCGATCACGTCGAAGTAGCTGTGCGGCGCCCGCCGCGATCCGTGCTGCGCGAAGATCATCGACGAGCCGACCACGCGCTCCTGGCCGTCCGCGCCTCGTTCGGCGAGCACGAAGAGAAATTCGCCCGCGTCGGTCTCGGAGGCAAAGGCGGCCTGCGAGTGTTCAATCAGCTCGGCGAGCTTGGCCTCGTCGTGCGGTAGATTGACCGAATCGAGATAGCGCGCGGCTTCCGCCAGGCTCGGCAGATCGGAAGCCACCGCCGGACGGACGAGGAACATGCCTCGAGTCTAGCGAACTTGCGCCGGGTCGGCCGCTGCGCGCATAGCCGCGGCGGTCGCCGTCGCTGCGCTGGCGGCGTCGGGGCCGACCAGGGCAGCGGGCCAGGCGGCGCGTGCCAGGTGCGACAGGGCCCCCGTGATCTCGGCGTAGAGCGGCTCGAGCCCGGTGGGGGGCAGGGGCGCGGCGGGCGGTAGAAAGACGGAATAGTCGCGGATCACGATCGGCTCGCCGCCGAGTCGCTCCTGCGCGGCTGCATCGGCCTTCACCCAATCGAGGATCCGCGCGAGTGCACGCACCGTTTGGCGGCGGGTATCGTGCAGAAGCAGGACCGCGCGGCCGTTGGCCCGGGCCAGCCGCGAGGTCACGTACTCGACCACGGCGTCCTCGCTGCCGCCTTTCCATTCCTGCGGATCGAGGTTCCAGCCGACGTTGAGCAGATCGCGCTCCTGCAGCGCTTCGTCGAGTCGCCGACAGCGGGCACCGTAGGGCGAGCGAAAGAGCAGAGGTCGCAGCCCGGTGGCGCCGGCGATGATCTCCGCGTTGCCGTCGATCTCGGCCTCGAGGCGGTCCTTTTCGGCGCAGACGTTGCGATGCGAGAGCGTGTGGTTCGCGACCAGGTGACCCGCGGCCGCGATTCGCCGGACCAGGTTGCGGCGGGCGAAGTCCTCCGGCCGGCTGCCCACCATGTGCTCGCCGTTGACGAAGAAGACCGCGCGCAAGCCGCGCCGGCCGAGCTCGGCCAGGACCTCGGGCGTGCCGTTCAGGTCGGGGCCGTCGTCGAAGGTCAGCACCAGCTCGCGCGGGGTGCGCACCCGCCGACCTGTGAGCGAAGCAGCGCCGGTGTCGGCCTTGCGTTGCAGATCGAGCTCGGTCACCAGCGGTCGCGAAGGTC
>JANNNO010000512.1:0-7235 GCA_031398585.1 Myxococcales bacterium
TTCGCCTCGGTTTCAGCAAGGCGAAGAACGATCTCTTGATGATCCTCGATGCCGATCTGACGGTTCCGCCCGAGGATCTCCCGGTCTTCTTCGATGCTGCAGTCGAAGGGCACGCCGACTTTCTGCAGGGCACGCGCCTCGTCTATCCGATGGAGGCGGGGGCCATGCGCTTTTTCAACAAGCTCGGCAACATCGCCTTTTCTCGCCTCTTTTCGCATCTGCTGCAGCAGCCGATCAAGGACACCTTGTGTGGCACCAAGGTGATCTGGCGGCAAGATTACGAGCGGCTGGCGGCGGCTCGCCACATCTTCGGCGACTTCGATCCCTTCGGGGATTTCGATCTGATCTTCGGGGCGGCCAGGCTGAATCTGAAGCTTGGCGAGATCCCGGTGCGCTATCGCGATCGCGTCTACGGTGAGACCAACATCCAGCGGTGGAAGCACGGCTGGCTGCTGCTCAAGATGTCGGCCCTCGCTGCGCGCAAGCTCCGCTACGTGTGACGTCGTGCTGGATCCGGCGAGCCGAGACGCGACCCTCGAGCGATTCGAGCGGCATCGCCAGGCTTGGCACGACAACGAGGCGCTGCGGACCCTCTACCGACGTTGGTACGGAATGGTCCGCGATCGGTTGCCACCGAGAAGCACGGGGCGGTTCATCGAGCTCGGATCGGGGCCCGGCTTCGCCCGCGAGCTCATTCCCGAGATGGAGCTGTCGGACGTCGTCAAGGCGCCCTTCCACGATCTCGAGGTCGACGCCCAGCGCTTGCCCTTCGCTGCTGGCGAGATCGGTGCCCTGGTTCTCTTCGATGTGCTTCATCACCTGCCGCGGCCCGGTCAGCTCTTCGCCGAAGCGACCCGGGTTCTGGCTCGCGGCGGAAGGCTCATTCTCTGCGAGCCTTACGTGAGCACGCTCTCTTACCCGATCTACAAGTTCCTGCACGAAGAGCGCTGTGACTTCGGCGTGGATCCGTTCGGCGACCGCGACGATGCCTCACGACCCGAGGGGCGAGATCCGTTCGATGGCAACCAGGCGATCCCATCGATGCTCCTGGGACCGCGTCGGGTCGACTTACAAATTCGCTTTCCCCAGCTCGCTCTCACTGATCTGCAGCGATTGGCGGGGCCGAGCTATCCGGCGTCGGGTGGATTTTCGCGTCGGGCGCTTTTGCCCATGGCGCTGTTCCGCGCGCTGCTTGCGATCGAGGATCGATTGCCAGAGGTCGCGTTCCGCCTGCTGGGATTTCGGCTGCTCGCCGTGTTCGAGCGGCAGTGAGCCGTCAGCGCGTGGTCCAGGCGGCGCACTGGTAGAGGGCCAGCGTCACTGGCGCGCCCGGCGGGAAGGCGGCTCGAGAGAGCGGTCGCAGTACGCGGCCAAGCGCGGCGGCGATGCGCGCCGGGGGTGAGACGTGATCGTCGTCGATGTTGGGATAGCCGATCATCGCGAAGGCGCGGGTCATGAAGGCGCTAACCATCGGGTAGCCCGTCACGAGAACGCCCCCTGGCGTGAGCGCGCGGGCCAAGCTGCGCGCGGCGCCCTCGGCGTCGGCGATGTGTTCCAGCACCGAGAAGCAGACAATGGCGTCGAAAGCAGCCGCCGGCAGCGCGGCGGGTCCGTCGGTCGCGAGCAAGTCGGCTGCGGAGAATTTTGCCTGGCAGCCGGGCGCTACCAAGGAGTCCAGACCGGGGGCGAGCTCGAGATCGGTGCCGACGTACTCGGGATAGGCAGCGGTGAGGGTGGGGACCAAGACGCCGCTGCCGACGCCGATCTCGAGCACGCGTCGGCGGGGGGCGGCGGGCAGCAGATCCAGGCCCATCTGCAGCCGGTGTCGGTAGAGCCAGCCGGTGAGGGGACGATAGTAGTAGGGGAGGGGATCGCGATCGTTGTTGGGACGAAGGCGGCCCTCGGGCGGCAGTTGCAGGTGCAGCTTCATGGACGCGACGGTCGCGTCGTAGCACGGGCGTCGTCCGCGGGAAAGCCGCGCGCGGGCAACTCGGTAGCCTGGCTCCGGCGCGGTCCCGCGATCACGCTGAAGGCTTCGGGGGCGTACGAGTAGCCCTTGGCCATGTCGGCCTCGAAGTCCCTGCGGCCCTCCTCCATCTGATCGACGAGGTTGCGGCCCTTCATCAACTCTTCGAGCTTTCCCCGGATCTGTTTGCGCGTCTCCTCGCTCGAGGTCGCCGCGTAGGCCTGTTCCAGGTGGCGGATGGCGAGCTCGTCGGCGCCCTGCTTGGTGAGAAGGCGCGCGGTGAGGTTGGGCAGCCAGTGAGGGACGCCGTCGAAGAGGGCCGCGCGCCTGAGCGCTTCGACCCCGCGAGCCTGCCAGCCAGGGACCCGCGGATCTTCGCGGCCGCTGGCCTCGGGCAGCTCGAAGAAGAGATTGAAGCCGAGCTGGAAGGTGAGGTTCCAGTCCATGGGGAAGGCCTTTTCGCCGCGTTCGAGCAGAGCGTTTGCGCGTTCGACGGCTTCCACTTGGATCGCCCCGCCGTTGTAGACCAGCATCGCCGCGCCGCTTTGATAGATGCGATGAAAGTTGGGATCGAGATCAGCGGCGCGGTTGACGTATTGATGCAGCCACAGCTGCGGAGCCTTGGTCGTGATCTGCGTGCCGTAGTAGACGTTGGCACGAGCGGCGATGAGATCGGCTGCGAGCTCGGTGTGCCCGAGCGACAGCCGTCGCAAGGTCGACGACGAGGGCAGGTACATCAAATCGGCCTCGGGAGGCCAGGCATCGCGCAGCTGGCCGGCTTGTCGTCGCGCAAAGCCTGCCAGGTAGACGGAGGCGATGGTCAAAGCAACGGCCACCGCGACGCCGCTGCGATCCCGCACGATGGACCGAGGTGCAGCGTCGACGCTCACGCCTCGCCTCCGCTTTCGGGGCCCCCGTCGCCGCCCGTGATGCCGAGCTTCGATAGCCGGTAGCGCAGCGAGCGGAAGGTGACACCCAGGAGACGGGACGCTTCGGTGCGGTTGCCTTTGGTGTGTTCGAGCGCCTTGATGATGATGCCGCGTTCGAAGTCCTCGACGACCTTCTCGAGATCGAGCCCCTCCGGTGGCAAGCCAGGGGCAGGACCGGCGTGGGCACCGGCGGTCGAGATGGGGCTGAGCACAGGCAAGGTGTCGACCGAGATGCGATCGCCCGGGGCCAGCGTGACTGCGCGTTCGATCAGATTCTCGAGCTCGCGTACGTTGCCGGGAAAGCTGTGACTGATGATCGCGGACATCGCCTCCGGATCGACGCCGGACATGGTGCGGCCGTGCTCGGCAGTGAACTTGCGTAGGAAGTGATCGACCAGCAGCGGTATGTCTTCTCGGCGTTCGCGCAGCGGCGGAAGGCGCAGCTGAATGACGTTCAGCCGGTAGAAAAGGTCCTGGCGAAAGGATCCCTTTTCCACCTCGGCCTCGAGATCGCGGTTGGTGGCGGCGACGACGCGGACGTCGACTTCCTTTTCCTGGGTGCCGCCCACGCGCTTGACCTTGCGCTCTTGCAGAACGCGCAGCAGCTTGACCTGCATCGGCATCGGCAGCTCGCCGATCTCGTCGAGGAAGATGGTGCCGCCGTGGGCCGCTTCGAACAGCCCGGCCCGATCCGTGTTGGCGCCGGTGAAGGCTCCCTTCATGTGGCCGAAGAACTCGGATTCGATGAGCGATTCGGGGATGGCGCCGCAGTTGACCGCGACGAACTCCTTGTCGGCGCGGCCCGAGAGCTCGTGCAGGGCGCGCGCGGCCAGCTCCTTGCCCGTGCCCGACTCGCCGATCAACAGAACGCTGGTGCGGGCGGGCGCGATCTTCTTGATGACGTCGAACACGCGTCCCATGGCGGGCGATTTGCCGACCAGGCGCTCGAGCTTGTAGCGGCCCTTGATCTCGTCGCGCAGGACGACGTTCTGCCGGCGCAGCGCCCGACGCTCGAGCGCCCGTTCAACCACCAGGCCGACCTCGTCCACCTTGAACGGTTTGGTCAGGTAGTCGTAGGCGCCCGCTTTCATCGCGGCGATGGCGGTCTCGGCGGTGGCGAAGGCGGTGACGACCACCACCTGGGTGTCGGGGAAGAGGCGTTTCGTGTCACCGAGGATGTCGAGGCCGGAGCCGTCGGGCATCCGCAGATCGGTGATCACGACGTCGTACTCGCGGGCGGCGACCGCCTTGCGTCCCGCCTCGGCGTCGCCCGCCGCTTCGACCCGGTGACCGTCCCTGCGCAGGTAGATGGCGAGGAATTCGCGCATCGACCGTTCGTCATCGACGATCAAGATGTCGCCCGTCATGCCCGCCATCGCATCGTCCCTTCGCCCTTGCTGTGACCCCGCCCCATCCTGTGCTCGTTCTTCAGCCGTGTTTGCGTGCGATCACGACCAGGAATCCGCCGAAACTGCGCACCCCGGGTAGATCGCAGGCCAGTCGCTCGGCGCGCGCGAAGAGTCTCCCGATTGCGGGGACGCGAAACACCGACGAGACGGGCGTGACGACCCGGACCCCACGCACGCCGACGAATTCGACGTCGCTCGGCAGGTACGATTTCGCGCTGGCGACGGTGTCATAGCGAGTGAAGACGTCGTTCTCGTCGGTCTTGTCGGCAATCTTGCCGGGACCGCCGAGCTTCTTGGCCAGGTAGCGAAACGAATACGGATTGTAGAACTCGAGCAGCAGATGGCCGCCGGGGCGCACCAGCCGGGAGAGCTCGGCGAGCGCCTCCTTGATCGGCGGCACGTGCGCGAGGACCTTCATGCTGTAGACGAGGTCGAAGGAAGCGTCAGGCAGCGGGACCGCGGTGAGGGAGCCCTGCACGACGCGAAGGCCGCGGTCGCGCGCCGGACCGAGCATGCCGCGGGATAGATCGAGGCCGACCGCACTGCGCGCGAAACGTGAGGCCTCTCGCAGGAGGAGGCCCGTGCCGCAGCCGGCCTCGAAGACGTCGCGGTTGCTGCCGTAGCGGCGCACGAGCTCGATCTCGAGCTCGTCGATCAGCTTGTGATAGCCCTCGTGGCGGTGGGCCTCGTAGTTGGCCGAGAAGCGGTCGTAGTAGGTCTGGGTGGTCGGGCGGGCGTCTGACATGGGCCGTCCATTATGCCGGCAAACCTTGCCGCGCGGTCGCGCCCCGGCGCAGTCGCGAAAGTGGCCGACGATCAGCGCCGACCTCGGGCGAAAGCTGGGCTCTGGGCACACCACCACCTTCTTTATCGGTGGGGCTGCCGCGGAGCTGAAATGCGGCCCCTGGTCGTCTTTTGGGGTCTTCAGAAGAGGTCGCGCCAGCGGCAGAGGCGGATTCCGCGGCTCTCGATGGCCCTCATTACTAGGGGGCTGGTGAGAGCGCCTAGCTCGCGCGCCCGTCGAAAGGGCGCCGTCGAGAGGAAGCCGAAGCCGGCGGTGTCATCGTCGGTCTCGCCGGGGTGGCAGATCAGCTCGTGCGAGCCCGGACCGAGCCGTCCGATGATCTCGAGAATTCGCACTTCGTCGAGCCGTCCCGATTCGGCATAGCCCCAGGTGAGGGGGCCGTGCCGCAAGACGCCCATCTGGCGCCGCGTGAGCCAGGCCAGGCCCCCCACGAGCGTTGCCAGGGCGCCGCGGGCCAGATCCGTGATCCAGCTCAGGCTCGGCTCTTCAGCGGTCGACCGCAGGCCGGGAATCCCAAAGCGTCGAGCGACAGCTTCGATGGCCCTGCCCACCGGGGGCAGAAATCCAATGTGATGGTGCGTGTCGAGGTGATCGAGCGTGAGTCCGGCGTCGAGGGCGCGGCGCACCTGCGCTTCGAATTCCCGCTCGATCTCGGCCGGCTGAAGGCTGCCTTTCAACCACCGGCCGAGGTGTTCGCGTGCGGCGCCGGGGAAACGAGCGCCATCGGCGAGAAGCGATCGCACCGAGCTCGGCTCGGCGATCGGCGCGCCCTCGACGAGCGTGAGATGAAGACCGACGCCGAGTCCCGGCGCTTCTGCCAGCAGAGCCACCTGCGCAGTCAGATCGACGCAGTTGCCAAGCAGGGAGGTGCTAGTGACTATGCCCTGTTTGTGCGCGGCGAGAATTCCGCGCGAAACCGCCGGCGTCAATCCGAACTGATCGGCATTGACAACCAGCGAGATCGGCGCCGACGCCAGGGCGCTCGGGTCGGCGTTCATGCTGCCGGCAAGGTAGCACGGGGGCGGAAACCCGGTAGAATCCACGACTGTCTTCCGTGCCCAAATCAGCTCGACCTCGCAGCTCTCCTCGTGACCGCCGCTTGCCCGGTGTCGACGGCCTTGCGCCCGCGCCTTACCGGGTCTTTCGCGATCTGCTTCCCAACGGTTTGCGCCTTGCGACCGTCGAGACGCCGCATCTGCATTCGGCGGTCGTCGCGATCTACGTCCGTGCCGGCGCCCGCTACGAGACCCCGCGCAACAACGGGCTCTCGCACTTCGTCGAGCACATGCTCTTTCGCGGCTCGGCCCAGTATCCGACGTCGTTCCTGCTGAATCAGGCGATCGAGGAGCGCGGCGGAACGCTCTACGCCGAGACCGGTCGTGACTACTCGCTCTATCACGTGGGACTGCGGCCGCGTGACGTCTCGGTGGCGATGGACATCCTCGGCGATCTCTTTGCCGCGCCGACGTTCCGGGACATCGAGCTCGAACGCCCCATCATCCTCGAAGAGATCCTCGAGGATCTCGATGATCGCGGGCGCAACGTGAACATTCACGACATCTCCCGCGCAGCGGCCTGGCAGGGTCATCCGCTCGGCCTGCCGGTGATCGGACCTGCGCGCAACGTGAAGCGCTTTACGACGACGGACGTACGTCGGCATTTCAAGCAGCTCTACGGCGCGCGCAACATGGCGTTGTGTGTGGCCGGTCGGGTCGATCACGATGAGGTCCGCGCCCTGGCCACCAAGGCCTTCGCGCGCGTGCCCGAGGGCCGGCGGGTGGAACCCCGGGGAGCGCGGGCGCGCTTCGATGGCCCGTTGATCAAGTTCGTCAGCGACGACGGCTCACAGGTGCAGGTGCAGCTGGTCTTTCACGCCCTGCCCGAGACCGATCCTCTGTATCCCGCGCTGGCGACGCTGCTTCGCCTCGTCGACGATGGCATGTCGACGCCGCTGCACTACCGGGTCTGCGATCAGAAGGGCCTCGCCTACAGCGTGTCGGCCGGTCTCGAGCCGCTGCACGACGCGACCCTGGTGGAGATCGACGCGGCCTGTTCAGCCGACAATCTTGCGCCCCTGGTGCGCGAGATCCTGCTGGTCTTGCGTTCATGCAAGATCAGCAGGATCT
>JANNNO010000602.1:0-24555 GCA_031398585.1 Myxococcales bacterium
ATCTACATGGGCGCGGTCGACGTGGAACGGCAGGCGCTCAACGTCTTTCGCATGAAGCTGCTCGGCGCCAAGGTTCACGCAGTCCGCAGCGGGACGGCCACGCTCAAGGACGCGATGAACGAGGCCATGCGCGACTGGGTCACCAACGTGCGAGACACTCACTACGTGATCGGTTCGGTGGCAGGTCCACATCCCTACCCAACGCTGGTTCGCGATCTGCAAGCCGTCATCGGCCGTGAGGCGCGCGCCCAGATGCTGGCCGGACTCGGCAGGCTTCCCGACGCTCTGGTCGCTTGCGTCGGCGGTGGCTCGAACGCCATGGGGCTCTTCGCCGCGTTCGTCCCCGATGCCGCGGTTCGCCTCTACGGCGTGGAGGCCGCCGGCGACGGCATCTCGACAGGTCGTCATGCCGCCACGCTCAGCGAGGGGAGGGTGGGGGTTCTGCACGGCGCGCGTTCGTACGTACTTTGTGACGACGAAGGCCAGATCGCCGAAGCGCACTCGATCTCGGCGGGCCTCGACTACCCGGGGGTCGGTCCCGAACACTCGCACCTCAAGGACACGGGGCGCGCCCGCTATCTGTCAATCACCGACAAGCAGGCACTGGCCGGCGTGCAGCAGCTCGCCAGCACCGAGGGCATCATCCCGGCGCTCGAGAGCGCGCACGCCATCGCGGCGTTGCCCGCGGTCGCCCGCGACCTTCCCGACGGCGCCATCATCATCGCCAACGTTTCGGGACGCGGCGACAAGGACATGGGCACCATCGCAAAGGCTTTCGGCGTGGAGCTGTCGAAATGAGTGCTCCGTCGACCGGTCGCATCGCACGCGCTTTCGCCAAAGCCCGCGAGGAAAAACGCAAAGCGCTCGTCATCTATCTGACCGTCGGTGATCCCGACGCGGAGACTTCGCATCGTTTGATTGTCGCTGCCGCGCGCGGTGGCGCCGATCTCGTCGAGGTCGGTGTGCCGTGGAGCGATCCGTCCGCCGACGGCCCCGCCATTCAGGGTGCGATGCTGCGGGCGCTCCGCGCAGGCGGGGGCCTTCGCCAGACCCTCGCGATCTGCAAGAAGGTGAGGGCGGAGCTGCCCGATCTGGCGCTGGTGCTCTTCGGCTACGCCAATCCCGTCTTTCAGCGCGGACCCGAAGCCTTCGCGGCCGCTGCCTCCGACGCCGGAGTCGACGGCGTTCTCTGTGTCGATTGGCCCGCCGACGAAGCGAGCGAGCTCACCAGTCAGCTCTCTGCCCACGGCATCGACTTCGTGCCGCTCCTGGCGCCGACGTCGCAGGCTCCTCGCATCCGCCGCATCGTCCCAGCGGCCACCGGCTTTCTCTACTACGCCTCGCTCACCGGCATCACGGGAGCCAAGCTCGCCGACGTCGGCGGGGCGCAAAGCAAGGTGGAAGAGATTCGCAGCATCGCCGGCGGACGCTTGCCGATCGCTGTCGGGTTCGGCATCTCGACCCCCGAGGACGTGCGCCGCGTGGCCGGTTTTGCCGACGGCGTCGTGGTCGGCACCGCCGCGGTCAAGATCATCGAAGCGGCGGGCGCGGCTGGCCGCGATCCTGTGCCCGAGCTCGAGGCCTTCGTCCGCTCGTTGCGGGCTGCGCTCTAGCCGGGCACGCCGGGGCGGCCTGCGATGAATTCAGTCGATCGCACCCACACGCGAACGCAGGTCGTCCACGAGCTGCACGCCGAGCTCACGCGCGATGCGGGTGAGAATCTCGCGCCTGAGCAGCACCAGCTCGTGGGCGTAGGACGAGCTCGAGACGCGCACGAGCAGCACGCGGCCCCTCACGCCCTCGATGCGGGTGTTCTTCGCCAGCAGGGCGCCTACGGCGTCCGCCCAGACCAGCGAGATGCGCTGCTCGGCGGCGCGATCGTCACCGCCCAGACGAGCGACGACCGTCGGCAAGAGTGCCGCAACGGTCTCTGGCGCTTCGTTTCGGGGGCGGGCCCGACGACGGAACGGCGGTCGCGTGCCAGGCTTGCGACCGAATCCGAATGGCGGGGACGGGGGCATGCCCAGTGCGCGACCGCCGCGTCCGGGTGGGGGATGGCGAAAGACTTAGGCAGCCTTGACGACGCGACCCGAACGCAGACAGCGGGTGCAAACCCGAATGTGCGTACGTACCCCGTCGACCTCAGCGTGAACCCGTTGAAGGTTCGGACGCTGGATGCTCTTGGTCTTCCGGTTGGAGTGGCTGACCTTGTTCTTGACGATGCGCTGCTTGCTGCAGACTGCACACTGCGCTGGCATGGGATCTCCGAAGGGGCGTACGTCTAACATTTTGCAATGCGGCTCGCAACCGGAATGGTCATGACCTCGACAATGCCCCGCGCGGGAGGCGCCGTTTGACGATTTTTCACCGCTGGACCGAGCGCTACCCGCGCCTCTGCGCCCGGCGGCGCCCATCGCCGCGCATACGAGCCGCCCGGTCGCTCTGCGCGGCCTTGGCGATGCTGCTGACGGCGTCGCCCACTCTCATCGCTCTGCCCCTCGTGGCGCTGCTCGCTCCCGCGGCGTGCAAACGCGAAAAGGTGGTGGCTCCGGCGACGGTGCGTGGCCGCGTGCGAAGTGCCAATGGCCGCAACCTCGGCGACGTGAAGCTGCGTCTCGTAAGCGCTGACAAGGCGCTCGGGGTCGTCCGCGAGAGCCTGAGCGCGCCCGATGGCAGCTTCGTCTTCGAAGAGGTGCCGCCCGGACGCTACCTGGCCAGGGCCGAGCAAGCCGGCTTTTCCCCCGCCTCCGTGCCCATCGTGCTCGAGCCGGGTGAGACGGTCACGACCGTCCTTCGCCTCGATCCGATGCAGCTGCTCGAGGGGAGGGTCGAGGACCGCGAGGGCAGACCCGTCGCGCAAGCCGCGATCTTCGCGTGGCCGCTGGGCGGTCGCCAGGCAGCGGTGGTGGAGAGCGCCAGTGGTCCCGAAGGTCGCTTTGCTCTGGCAGGCCTCGCCCCCGGGCCCTGGACCATCATGGCCGAGGCGCCTGGCTTCGGAACGCTTCGGCTCGAACGGGTGGACGTGCCTGGCCGCAGCCTGGTGCTTCGTCTGGAGGGCGAATCGCGCACCCTGGGCGGCCTCGTGCTCGAGGGGCTCACCGGCAACGCTCCGGCGATCGATGCGCGGGTCGTGCTGGCCGGATCCGCGCTCGGCACTCCGCTCGAGGTACGGAGCAACGACAAGGGGATCTTCGTTTTTCACGGGCTCGGCTTCGGCCGCTTCGTCGTGCGCGCCGCCTCTGGCGAGAAAGTCTCGCGCAACGTCGCCGTCGTGATCGACGAGAGCACAGGGTGGCTCCCGCCTGTGCGCCTGCCCCTGGCGCCGGGGTCCCGCTTCGAGGGGCGGGTTCTCGACGACCAAGGCCGCCCGCTGCCCGGCGCCGCCGTCGAGCTCGGCTTGGCCCAGGGGGACGACGCGGCCGAGACGGGCAAGAGCGATGACCGTGGACAGGTGGCGCTCGGCCCCGTGCCCGCCGGGCGCTACGAAGTCTGGGCCCGCCTGGCCGGGCACGCGATGGCCCGAGCCGCCGAGATCGAGCTCAAGACCGATGCGGTGGCCCGGCTCGATCTCAAACTGTCGCGGGCGGCCAAGATCACCGGCAGCGTCGCCGACGAAGCCGGCCGGCCCCTCGCGGGCGTGCTGGTGACCGCTGCGCCCGAGAGCGCCGCGGCCCAGGATCTCGCGGTCCTTCCCGGCAAGCTGCCGCTCGCTGCCGAAGCAGCCAACTTACCGCCGCATGCCCTCACCCCGGCGGCGCAGCTTCGATCCGCCGCGTCCGATGCGGCCGGCCGCTTCACCATCGCCGATCTTCCCCCGGGGCGCTTTCAGCTGAGCGCGAGTGCGGAGTCCCGCCTCGGCGTGCGCAAGACCGCCCTCAAGCTCGAACCGGGGCTTGCGCTCGAGGTCGGCAAGCTGAGCCTGAGAGGCGGGGTTCCGCTGCGCGGCCGCCTGATCGACGAAAGCGGTGCGCCTCTGCGCGGAGCACGCATCGATGTCCGCCAGACCGATGTCGCAGGTGGCGGCGAGTTCACCGGCGTCTCGGGTGACGACGGCCGCTTCGTCGTCTACCTGCCCGCGGGACAATTCGATCTGGTGGCCGCGTCCATCGGTCGGGCGCCCGCCCAGAGATCGGGTCTCGTGGTGCAGCCGCAGCAGCCACCCGAGCCGCTCGAGCTGAAGCTGGAACGGGCCGACGCCGTGCTGGAAGGCGTGGTTCGCGATCCCCACGGACGACCGGCAGCACGCGCGCGGGTCCTGGCCTTTCCCCTGCGTTCTACAGTCCCCGACGCGAGCGCGCCCGGCACCCCCGCTGCGGATCTCCCGCCGCTGGCAGCGGGTTCGGCCGATCGCACGGGACGCTTTCGCCTGACCGGTGTTCCTCGACAGCCTTTCACGGTCGAGGTCCGTCATCCCGAGTGGCCCACCCGCGTGTTGGTGGCAACGCCTGGGCAGAGCCTCTTCGTCGAGCTGCCCCGGCCCGGAGGAATCGAGGGGGAGGTGAGGGATCGCAGCTCCGGCGTGTTCGTGGCGCGCTATCGCCTCGAGGCACTCGGTCCCGACGGACGACCTGCTGTCGACGTGCGCACCCAGGGAGCGGGCTTCGAGCTGCGCGGTCTTCTGCCGGGGCGCTGGCGGCTACGCTTCTCCGCCGACGGCTACTCGCCTGCCGAACGGCTGGTCGAGGTTCCCCCGGGCGGCAGCCGGAACGAGCTGTCGCTACGCAACCTGCGAATCGAGCTCGAGCGTGGGGGCGCAGCGCCCGGAGGCCCCATCGCACCCGGCAACAGTCTGCCTCCGCCGCCGCCCCGGTGATCGGCGAGAGTCGCGGCCGGCAGTCAACCGTCGTCGCGACGCCGCGAAGGCCGCAGGCCCGCCGCGATGAGCGCCAGGGCCGAAAGACCCCACCATGCGCGCGATGCCGGATGCGACGAATGCGAGCTCGCCACGGCACAACCACCGGGGTCGCTTTGCATCGTCGTGGGGATCACCGGCTTGGGCGGCAAGCCGACCGATCCGACATTGTAGATCTCGCAGACCGCCTTCTGGTCGTCGGCGGTGAGCGTCCGTTTCATGGTCTCGCGCTCCATCGCGCGGCTGTACATGGTCGCCTCGGCGATGTCGCCTCCAGGAGCGGCGGTCCCGCAATCGACCGCTTCGGCACCGGTATGGTCGAAGCCACGGGGTCGGCGACTCGAGCGTGGATCATGGCAGTTGTGATCGAGTCCGATCAGATGACCGAGCTCATGCGTGAGCGTGTTCTGAAGATCCTGAAGGCTCGGCGTATTGGCCAGCATGACGCCATCGCGCTCGACGTCGGCGAAGGCATTTCGTACCGCGTTGATCTCCATGTCGGCATCGACGATGGCGCCGCTGTTGGTGTTGCTGGTGACCGTGGTGATCGCGATGGCGAAAGGATCGTAGGGCTCGCAGGGCTCGGTCTCGGTCACCTTGCACGGCATCTTTCGCCAATCATCGCGGCGAAAACCGATGCGATTGACCTGGTCCATCTCGGCCGTCGTGACCGACGTTTCGGCGGAAAGCACGCCGACTACGAGATCGGTACAGCCGACCGCCGGCTTGCTCCAGGTCGCCGCTGCGGCCTGGACAGCCGCCAGGAGGGTCGCGCGGTCGAGGTGCGCGGGCGGATCGCCTACGGACAGCTCGACCGGCACATGGGGGCTGGGCCAGGCCACGGGTTTGCCCACCCGGGTGGTCGATCTGACATACCCGTGCGCGGTCCCCGCAGCGGTCAAACCCAGGCCGACCAGCATGAGCACGAACCGGGCGCGCCTTGCTGCCATCATCGCGGCCCCGGCAGCCCCGGCGCCGACGGGCCGGTCAATTTTGCGGAAGCGGCCTTCACCAGCTTCTTGACCTCCGTCCGCAAGGCCTCGAGCGTGTGAGGCTCTTCCGGTCCTGCCGGGACAAGGCGCCCTCCGGCATCCTTGATCACCGCCGCCGAACGCTCGCCGCCCAGCACCATCCAACGCTTGGCCTTGTCGTCGAAGGCGAGCGGCCGAACACCCTGGCCAAGCCCCAGTACCGTCGAGGCGTCGTCACGACCGCGCAGAAAGAGGACAGCCCTGTCGCCCTCGCTGAATTCAGCCTGTCCATGCACACGCGTCTCGAGATCGCCGACGCTGCCGCCGGCTTGCACGATGGTGAGCTTGCCGTTCTGGCAAGGCGATCCCTTCCAGAGCTCGGCGACCTGAACTTCGATGAAGGTGAAAATGCGCGTGTGCTCGCGATTCCAATCGCTGCGCACCGAGAGCACTTCGCCGACGACAACCCGATCCGCCACCGTGGTGAGCTCGGCCAAACTGGCGGCCCTCACGATGGAGGCCCGGGCGGAAGCAGATGGCAGCAAGACGGCGGCCACGATCATCAACGCTCGCAACGTTGCGCCCGGTCGAGACGTCGTCCTGCCGCGCATTTCGAGCTCGGTCTTCATGACAGCGAGCTCGCTCTTCATGGAAGAAGGAACGCTCTCGAGATGGATAATTTCACGCTTTGTCATCGTTGGTGCCTTTGCGCCCCATTGAGAATACGGGCAAAGGCAGTGCGTTGCGCGACAAGAATGGCAATCCCTGGCGCGGCGCGATCGCGAATCACAAGCGCCGCAACGTGAGGGGCTGCTGGCGGGCGGCGCCGAGCGCGGCTCGTGAGATGGTTCCTGCTCGCTGCATGCGAGCCAGCACATCGTGCAGCTTTCGCAGCCAGCCTTCGTCGACGCGACCATCACGAAATCTTCGCGCGAAGCCGATCGGGTTGGGCAGCATCGCGGCCAGGTGCGCCGATTCGAGCGGCGTGAGGGCGGAGGCGTTTTTGCCGAAGTAGGCGCGAGCAGCGGCGCCGATCCCTCGCACACCCGGCCCGAGCTCGACGATGTTGAGGTACAGCTCGAGGATCCGATCCTTGCTCAGCGTCTCCTCGAGCCGCCAGGTCAGAATGACCTCCGCGAGCTTGCGGCCCACCGTCCGGTCGGGCGACAGAAAGAGGTTCTTGGCCACCTGTTGCGTGATCGTGCTGGCGCCCTTGCTCGCCACGCCCATCTCAAAGTCGTGCGCGATCGCGCGACGGATCATCTCGAGGTCGAAGCCATCGTGACGGCGAAACGATGCGTCTTCGGCGGTCACGAACGCCGCCGTGAGATGGGCGGGAAGCGCCGCCTTGGCCACGAAATCGGGCAAGCCGATGGGTAGATCCCGGTTGCTGATGGCGGCACTCGAGGGCGGTTCTCCAAGCCGACTGGCAAGCAAGGCGGAAATCACCGTCGGCTCGGAACGGACTCGGCAGGCCGGGCGCAGCTCGAAAGCGAGGCCGAGCTCGTCCCAGCGACTCGCATCCAGACTCACCCGCGCGTGTGCCGCCACGTCACCGAACAAGGCCAGGCCGGCCAGCCGCTGCCGCACGGCCTCTGGTGAGGCCGCCAGCGCCGCCGCGCAGTCGTTCCTCTCCCTCTCGGGTGGGGTGATGGTGAACGTTCCGCGAAACCGCGGCGCGCGTTGCCAGTCTCCGCTCAGCGAGGCCGCCAGACCGAGCAGCTTCACATCTCCTCGTTCGATGCGCCCGCGTGACAGATCGCTCGTGGTCGTCGCTTGCGCCGAGAGCGTGAGGTCGACATCCGACCAGGCCCGCCGGTCGAGCCGCGCGTGGTGCAGTTCGACCGCCTGGAGGTCGAGCTTCAAGGTCGCTTTCACCGTGCCCGCGCCGCCTTCCGCCTCAGCTTGCGTATTTGCGCCCTCCGCGAGCCGCAACGTCGCCGAGGCCTGCCCCTTCGAGAGAGTCACCCCCCAACGACTGACGAGAGGTTGGAGGACCGGTAAGGGCAGCGCCATCGCTTGCGCCTCGCCCATAAGCCTTTGCCCCTCGATGGTCAGCGCCGCTTGCAGAGTGCCGCCCGCGTGGCCCGGCCGAGGCGCAACCCGAATGCGCGTCGCCCCGCCACCCCCGCGCTCGGCGGTGAATGCCGCCACAGTGAGCAGCGGCCCCCCCGCTGGTACGGAGATGACGGCGCCATCGCCGGCCAGGCGAGCCTCGCCGCCGGGGGCCCAGCTCAAATCGAGACCAGGCACGCGCACCGTCGCGCGGCCGGTAAGCTCGACGACCACACCTTTCAGGTTGGCGCGCACGGATCCGCTCGCATCCCGTTCGAGCTTGGCCCGATCGCTACGCAGCGCCAGGCCCTCTCGCCCCGAAAGCCTGATGTGTGCCTCCAGCCTGGCGTCGGGCAGGGTTAACGAAAGCGGGCTCCGCGGCGCGCCCCTCGCCTGGGCAGCACCGTCGCGGCCGCGCGCCCTCAGGTTGTCGACGGCGTCGCTGCCCAGGCCGATCGCCAGATAGGTGATGTGTGCGCCGTGCGCCCTGACCGCGATCGGGCGCGGGCGCCACACCCCACCCGCAAGATCGATCTCGAGTCGTGCGATCCGCGCCAGCGGTGCCTGCGAGAAGGGCGGCAGCCCATAAAGCACGACGTCACGAGCGACGATCCCGCTCCAGCCCAGGCGGAGTCCCGCGACCTCGGTCGGGTAGCCGGTGGCGGCCGTGACGGCGCGAGAGAAACGCGGCACGACCAGCTGCTGCCAGCCGAGCGTCAGCAGAACGACGAGCGCAATCAGCCCAACGAGGAGCGCGAGCAAGCGTGACGAGAGAGGGCGCCGGGTCGACAAGCGTCCCGAGAGCGTGAACCTGCCCGTGGCGGTAAGCCAGTTTTGCCGGTCTCAGTGGGGCAGGGCGCAGGGGCCCGACCGACCAGGCGCGGCTGTTTCCCCCGCATCGAACGCCTTCACTGCCGGCCTCGCCCACGGTTGCAACCGCGGCTTGCGCCCGTGAGGCGAACGGAGCCGCGCCCCGGCCAGGATCGTCTCGCAGAGATCGGCGAACGCAACGCCTGCTGTGGTGGCGATGCGGGCAAAAGGCGCGGTGGGAACCAGCCAGGGCGTGACGTCGATCCCACGGACGATCTCGTTGTGCCGTTCGCTGACGACCAGCTGGACCAAGACCGGCCCATCGATCTCGAGTGCGCGGCAACACTGCTCGGCCAGGCGGAGGAGCGCCGGCTGGCGGACCGCTGAAATGCGGGCCCGCGAGACCCGGTCGTCTTCGCGCGCACCGAGCGGTCCGAGGTCCGCCGCACCGATGGCTTCCCCCTCGAGCACGGCGACCGCCACCATGCGACCCGGCACGAATCGTTCGACCAGGGCTTCGCCTCCGAAGCGGAAGGCCTCTTCAACCGCCGCCTCGAGCTCGACCTCGTCGCGGGCAAGGCCACCCGGGTGACCCGCTTCGATCCCGACGGGTCCGACCGCGACCGGAAAACCGAAACCGGCGTGCTGGGTCGCCACGGCCCGGGTCTCGCCCGCACGCACGACATAACCCGGCGCCACGGGAAGGTTGGCTAGGCGGAGCAGGTCCCGAGTCTTGCCCGGATGGGTGGCCAGGGCAGCAGCAAAGACGCCCGCGCCGGTGTAGGGAATGCCGAGCAGCTCGAGCAGCCCCTGGACCGACCCGTCAGCGCCGTCACGGCCCCGCAGGGCGAGGAACGCGAGGTCGAAACGACCCTGCCGGAGCGCAAGATCGAGATCCTGGTCGACGAAGACCGGATGGGCGTCGTGGCCCCGCTCGGCCAGCGCGCGGGCGATGGCCTCCCCTGATTGTTGCGCGGCTTCGAGGTGACGGCCCCTGCCGTCGACGAGGACGCCCACCCGCTGCCGATGCCGACTCATCATCCACCGGTAACCCTGCCTCGCCCCACCGTCAAAAAAACGTCGCTTCCTGGGCCGCGGTGATGGCGGCAGGGAGCGCGGCTCGAATTGTGGTAAAGGAATGGCGCAATGACGTTCCTGGAAGCGGCCCTCGAGATCCTGCGGCGCGAGCGAAAGCCCCTGCATTACAAGGACATCACCACGCGGGCGATGGACAAGAAGCTCCTCACCTTCGTCGGGCGGACGCCCGAGGTGACGATGCAAACGCAGTTGACCGCGGCCGTGAAGAAGGCTCCGGGCGCTCCTTTCGTGCGGGTCAAACCAGGCACCTTCGGACTGCTGCGCTATCCGGAGGCGGCCCCCCAGTCCTCGTCCGAGGACGAAAAGGAAGACGTGGAAAGCAACGGTGAAGGCGCAGGTGGTGAGGGTGAAGGTGAAGGGGGCAACGACATCGCGGCCAAGGCCGGCGACGCGCGCGCGCGACGCCGCCGTCGTGGCGGACGAGGGCGCGGAGGCCGCCGTGACGAGGCGGTTGCCTCCGAGACCGGTGCCCAGCCCGCAGCCAGCAGCGAGGACGCCGATAGCGACGAGGAAGAGAGCTCGGAGGAGCCGGAAATCGGGTCGATCTCGGCTGAAGCGCGGGCTGCGGCGCTTGCCGAGTCGGGCGTGCTCGAGGCGCTCGGTGACGACGAAAGCGACGAGGACGCCGACGACGAAGATGACGACGACGATCTGGAGGACGACACCACCGGCCTCGAGGACGACGACGACGCCGCGGAGGCTGACGGCGACGACGAGGGTGATGAGGACGACGACGAGGACGATGACGACGAGGAGACAGCGCCTGCCGCCGTCAAGAGCGGCGCTTCGGACTCTCCCGCGGCATCGGCCGACAGCGATCTGAAGACGAGCGGCGCTGCCGCGGGCGATGAGGATGACGACGACGCCGGCGGTCTCGAGATGGGCGCGCCAACTTCAGGTGGCGAGGGCGGCGGAGAAGCTGGCCTGGCTGCTTCGGGTGGGCCGGGCGCAGGCCCCGGCTTCGAGGGTGACAGCGGTCGACGTCGTCGTCGGCGGCGCCGACGACGTGGTGGCGGCGAGGGCGGCTTCGCCGGCGGCGAGGAAGGCGGGAACGGGGGGCCCGGCAGCCATGGGAGCAACGGCGGCAACGGTGCTCCCAGCGACGAGATCGCTGAGGGCAGCGGTGAAGGCGCTCCCGCGTCCAGCGCGGCTGAGGCGTCCAGTTCGTCATCGGAGAGCGCCGATGGCGGCGCCTCTCGCCGGATCATGTCCCCGGTCGATGCGGCGATCGAAATTCTGCGCGGTCAGGCCCCCGGTCGGGGCATGCACGTGCGTCAACTCGCCGACGCGGCCACCCGCCGGCGCCTCGTCCACGGCGAAGCCAACGAGGCTTGGCGTGTGATGCGGGCGGCGCTCGCCGCCGAACCGCGCGAGCGGCTGCGGGCCGGTACGCGACCGCGTGTGCGATCCGCCGGCAGCGGTCTCTTCGCGCTCGCGCGGCGGCCCCCCGACCTCGATCTCGAGCGCGCCGAACACGTCTTCGGCGAGGCTCGTCGAGCCCTGCGTGAGCGGACCTTGGCGGCTCTCGAGCAGCGCCTGGTGGAGCTATCGCCCTCGGGCTTCGAGGCGATCACCCGCGTGCTCCTCCAGCGCGAAGGCTTCGGCCCCGCGACGTTCGTCAAACGGGTCGAAGGCACCGTCTATCTCGAGGCGCTGCGTGGTCGCGGCATCCGTCCCTCCCGCACGCTCATCGCGCTGCGACCCGGTGGGGCTGCCGCGGGTCGTCGCTCAGTCGGCGAGTTGAGAGCGGGCATTCGTGCTCGCAATCAGGACGAAGGCGTACTGCTCCTCGGCGCCCGTCTCGGTGAGGACGGCGTGGCCGAATGGAAGCAACCCGGCCCACCGATCGAGGTGGCCGACGGCGCCGCGCTGGCCGAGACCTGCCTGCGCCACGGTGTGGGCGTCATCAACGCCATGATCAGCGTCGATTTCGTCGACGCCGACTTCTTCGCCGAGCTGCAAGAGGGATAGAGGGAGGATAGACGGCGACGACCACGACCGGTTCCGCCCCGCCCACCGGCTCGGCCACGCGATCGCGCGAGCTGCCGGGCCGGGCGGTCTGGCTGGGTCGTCTCGGCTACGGCGCGGCGACCTCGCTGCAGGAGCGCCTGCGCGCTTCCATCATCGAAGAGGGCGCTCCCGAGACGCTGCTGCTACTCGAGCACGATCCGGTCATTACCCTCGGCAAGCGGGCGACGCCGGAACACCTGCTGGTCCCAGCGGAGACTTACGCCCACCTCGGCATCGATGTGCGTCCGACCTCCCGTGGAGGCGAAGCGACGTATCACGGACCTGGCCAGCTGGTCGCCTACCCGATCGTGCGCTTGCGGCGGGGCGTGCTCGCCCACGTTGAGGGCATGGCGGCAGCCGTCATCGACCTGCTGGCGGGCCTCGGCGTCACCGGCCACTGGCGTCGCGATCGACCTGGCGTCTGGGTGCGCGACGCCGAAGGCGATGCGGACGCCGACGCCAAGATCTGCGCCTTCGGAGTTCATGTCCGTAGGGGCGTCGCGATCCATGGGCTCGCGCTCAACGTCAGCTTGCCGCCTTCGGCCTTCGACCTCATCGTTCCTTGTGGGCAACCGAGCGGTCTCGTGACGTCGATCGGCGAGCACACGCGTGGCGTTGTGACGCCCGCAACGCTGGCAAGGCCGCTGAGCGAGGCGTTGGGACGGGCCCTCGGGCTTGAGTTTCTCTGGACGTCGCCCGAATCTTTGGAACGGGTTGAGATTGCCAAAGCAAGATCGTCATCGATATGATGGGAGTCGCGTGAAGGTTCGGGCGAAGCCGCGGGTCGCGGTCATCTTCAATCGGGACTTCGAGGGCGCAGAGGCGGATCCGGAGAACCGGGCGAGAGCCGACATCGCTCACGTCGCCGAAGAGGTCGCCTCGATCCTGGCCGAGGGCCACGAGGTCACGACCATCGGGGTGCGCGAGGACATCGCAACGGTCATCACGATCTTGCGCTCATCGACGCCCATTGCTGTCTTCAACCTCTGCGAGTCATTGCGGGGTGACAATCGCTTCGAAGCGCTCGTGCCAATGTTGCTCGAGTTCGAGGGCCTCAGCTACACCGGCTCGCCGCCCACCACGCTCCTGCAGGCCCTGCACAAGGACCGCACCAAAGCGATGTTGATCGGCGCGGGTGTGCCGACGCCCCGATCGGTCACGCTCGATCGGATCGACATCGAGGCCGCCGCTCACCTGCGTTACCCACTCTTCGTCAAGCCGACGCGCGAAGACGCCTCGGTCGGCATTGCTGCCGCTTCGCTCTGCACGACCCCGGCCGAGCTGCAGGCCCGCCTGCGCCATGTGCTGGTGCACTACAACCAGCCGGCCCTCGTCGAGGAGTACATCACCGGCCGCGAGATCAACGCATCCGTGCTCGAGCGCCCTGGCGCCGCGCCTGAAGTGTTGCCGCTGCACGAGATCGACTTTTCCGACATGCCCGTCGATCGACCCAAGATCGTCTCGTTCGAGGCCAAGTGGGTGGAAGATTCGCCGGATTTCCGCGGCACCAAGCCGGTCCCGTGTCAGCTCGACGATGCGCAACGGGCCCGCGTGGTCGAGGTGGCCCTGGCGGCGTTCAAGGCCGTCGGTCTGCGCGACTACGGACGCGTCGATCTTCGCCTCGCCGCCGACGGCACGCCCTACGTCATCGACATCAACCCCAACTGCGATCTGTCGAGCGACGGCGGCGGTTTTGCCCGAGCCGCGCGTGCGGCGGGACTTAGCTACCGCGACCTCGTGCTGCGACTGCTGGCGCTCGCGATCGAGAGGCGAAAAGATGCGGACACGATCCCCCTTGCCGTCCGATCGCGCGGCGTTGACCGCGCTCATAGCGCCGAACCCGCCCAGCTCGCCGACGCCGGACCCGTCGCGGCCGGACAATCCGTTTCGACCGGAAGAGGTGGTCTGCGCCATCGAGCTCCTCGAGGCGGTTCTCGATCCGCCTGAGGGCAACACCTACGAAGCGCGCATCCTCGTCGACGGCGAGGACCAGCCACTTTGCTACGCCTGTTTCGGCCAGACGCCGATGACCGATGCCACCTACGATCTGTACTGGATGATCACGGCGGCCGAGGCACGCGGCCGTGGTCTGGGTCAGCGACTGCTGGCGGAGCTCGAGACCGAGCTCACGGTCAGGGGCGCGAGAAACCTGCGCATCGAGACCTCGAGCCTCGAGGGGCAGGGCGGGGCGTTGCGCTTCTACCGACGCTGCGGGTACGCCGTCGTTGGCACCATCTCCGATTTCTATCGGCCCGGCGACGATCTCGTCACGTTGCTCAAACGTCTCTCCTGAGCGAGGATCAGCCGCATGACGGCTCACGGCTCGGCGACCGCGTTTTTCGTGCGACGACGGCCTTCGCTCGGCGCCGCCCTGCTCCTGCTGGCCGCGACCCTGTTCGCGTGCAAGAAGCAGCCGACACAGCCGGCGGCGCCACCGCCCAAGCCGACGCCGGCCCTCGGTGAGATCACGATTCACGATCGGACCTCCGACCAGGAACGTCCCGCTGGCGCGCGGCTCGACGTGCCCTCTCTGACCACGCAGGTGCGCGAGGCGCTGACCGTACCTGGGCTCTTTCACAAAGGCGGCGCCCAGGCGGCCCCAGTGCTGGCGCGCGTGCGCATCGAGATTGGCTATGAGGACGTCGTCGCGGACGACAAGGCCGCCGCCCGCGCGGCCGTTCGGTTGCGCATCGATACGCGTCCCAGCGAAGTGGCTGCCGATCACTGGAACGAGGACGTTCAAGCTGGCTCGGAGACCATCTACAAGCCATCGGAGACTCCCGACCGGCCCGCACTGTTCGCCAAGCTCGTGGCGCGCACAGTGAGCGATCTCATCGCCGGCTATGCCGCTCGACAACGACTCTGGATTGGCGACGAGGCGGCGGTTCGCGCCGCGGTGAAGGGAGAGCCAGGTGATCTGCGCCTGGAAGCCATGCGTGTGGCGGGCGAGCGCAAGCTCATCGGTGTGGGCAACGAGCTGCTGGCGTTGCTCGACGAGAGTGACGAGGCCACGCGGGACGCCGCCCTGGGGGCTCTGGTGGAGCTGCGGGACCGGCGCGCGGTCAGCGCTCTCGCCGGGAGCAAGTCGCTGCGCGACCGGCGCGAGATGCGCAAGATCCTCGACGCCATCTCGGTGCTGGGGGGAGACGAGGCCTCCGAGTACCTCGCGTTCGTCGCCGAGGGGCACGACGATCAGGAGATTCGCACGATGGCCACCGAAGCGCGCACACGGCTGCAGCGTCGCGTGGGCCAGGCTCCCGGCGACAAGCCGACAGGAAAGTGAGTCGCGCGCCGGCGGGCGCCGCCTCAGTTCGGAATGCGCCGCCCAGAGACGACCACGATCATGGCGCGGTTCTTCAGGCTCCCGGTGCCGACGACGACCTTTTCACTTTCACGCAAGGTCAGTCCGGTCGCCACCTCGGCGCGACCGAGGCCGCCGCTTTCGAACGTGAACTTGAACCGCCGAATCGCGATGAGCGGTGCCGCCCCTGCTGCCGGCGGCGGCAAGAGCCGGTTGTCGATGTGATACGAAAACGAGCCCGTGCCCTTGTCGCCACTGGCCGGTGGCCCCAACGTCAGCTCGCCCTTGCCACTGGTACCTGCCCCCGCCCGCAGTCGTTGTGTGACGCTGGCGACGAGGTGATAGCTCTTGTAGCTGAGCGTGGTGCCGAGCTGCTTGACCACGGCTTCGAGATCTCCCGGCACCTGCCCGGCACCCGGATCGGGCGATCCGAGCAGGATGCGAATGGTGAGCTCGACATCGGGCTGGGGCGGCGTGGGAAGATCGAGGCGCTTGATGGCCTCGGCCAACGCGGCGAGGTTCTCGGGAAAATCCCGCGCGCTGATCGTGTTGAGCTCGTCGCTGTCGCGTAGCATCGCCCCACGCGCGTCGCTCACCAAGGGGCGTAAAGCATCGACGACGTCGTCGGCGTCTCGATGTTTGAGCTGAAAGACCCGCGCCTTCATGCCCGGCATCGGTCGCTCGTCGGTTTCGGCCGCGTGCAGAGGCGCTGCGAGCCCGGTCAAGAGCACGACGGCTCTCACTGCCGCGAATCCGCCACAACCGCGAAGCGAACGCATATTCCCCCTCGTCCTCAGATCACTCACTCGGCTTGTGCAAACCAGATGATCCGTACGTTCGGATCCCGGGTCGCAAGCTCGATCCGCAGTGAAGCGTCGGCCTGTTCCGGACTCTCGGCCGCGCCGCGACCCAGCTCGGCGTCGACGACATCGATTAACCGTGCGCCCGTCGATACCGCGTCGGGCGCGAGCCCCTCGTCGCCCGGCCAGGTCACGATCTCCTCTTCGCTGTCAGGCGTGAACTCCTGAACCGCGGAGGCGCCGACATCGATGGCCACTGGGGGCAGTGGTCGTGAAAGCGCCCCCGCGGCGCCCACCAGCAACAGGAGGCCAGCGACCGCTGCGACGATCGGTTCGGGCCCTCCCGTTGCGACGTCGGACCAGAGCCGGCGCGCCCAGGCTAGCGGCCACCACGATGGGGGACGCTCGCCGATCTGGGCGACCAAGCGGTCGCGCAGGCGCGCCGCCAACTCTGCCTGACGCCGTGGATCGCAAGCTCGGCGCAGCCAATCGGCATCGTCACGCAGCGATTCGAGCCGCAGACGGCAGTCGTCGCATTGATTGACGTGCCGGCGCAGCCGAGTCGCTTCTTCACCCCCGAGATCGTCGTTGACCAACAGCCCCAACGCATGGGACCGGGTCCCGCACGCGGGCGCCACGGTTGGCTCGGGTACCTCGGCGGCCAGGTCGTAGGCTCGGGTGACGCCGTCCGGCCTGCCGCCGTCCTCGTGATCCCAGAAGCTCATGTGCCGTCCTTGGAAAAGGAAGACGCCACGGCCGACGGCCCCGAAGGGATTCGTTCGCGGCTCCAGCGCTCCCGGAAGGCACGGAGCTTTGCCCGCGCGATGCAGATCTGAGATCGCACGGTGGTGGGCGTCGATCCGAGAGCATCGGCCACCTCCTGTGTGCTCAGTCCTTCGAGATCACGCAGGACCAAAGCCGCGCGTTCCTTTTCCGAAAGTGTCTCTAGCGCCGCTGCCAGGACCCGTTCGTCCTCGAGAGCGCGAGCGCTGGCTTCCACGTCGTCGGCGCTGCGAAGGTCCTCGACGGTCCCCCGCGCCCTTTCATCCTCGAGCGAGATGTGCCGAGGCCGGCGGCGACGAGCATCGTGGCAGGCATTGACCACCATGCGATAGAGCCACCCGCCGAAGTCCTGGCCCGGATCGAACGATCGCAAATAGCGATGCAGGCGCAGAAAGACGTCCTGGGCGGCATCGAGTGCCTCGTGCTCGTCACCGAGAAGGCGCCAGGCCGTCGATATCACGCGACGCTGGTACCAGCCAACGAGCTCCGTGAAGGCGGCGACGTCGCCAGCTTGCGCCTGCATCACGACGTCTCTGAGAACACGGCCTGCCGGCGCAACCCCTGCGAGACCGGCCGCACCGGCACTGGTCAAATGGCTGGCAAACCTGACCGCTTCGCTCACCGTGGCATCAAGCTCCCGCCCCTGTATACCGCGAGGAACGGTCGGCCGTTGAGACGTGAATTACCTGACCAACGTCGTGCGCCGGGTCAGCCCGGAGCGACGTACCCGTGTCAGATGCGCGTGACGGGGCGGGGCGCCAGCAAGGGCGGCGGCGTCGTGTCGCTCGAGTCATCGAGTGACGCTTCGAGCGGGCGCTGGGGCGCATTCGGAATGGCGCTCGGGGTCTGGCGAACCTCGTCCCGGGCCAGTCGCCAGGCAGCCTGGATGATCCATGAGACGGATCGATCCTGCCGCAGAGCCTCTTTCTGAGTCTCCGCGAGCATGCCTGCGTTGAAGTACAGCGTGACCTTCTTCTTCTGCGACGACGACATGTTCACTCCCCGGGGCTTTGGGACCTCAATCGCTCTTGCGCGCGGTGGGAGGGAGCAAGAAGGTGAAGTTGAACCCCACCATGTAGTTCGAATCCCAGCTCAGATCCTCGTCGTCAGCCAGCTTGTCGCCGGTTTCGTCGCGGCCCGAGGGGTTGTTCCGGACCAGGATGTCCCGAAACTCGAGGTTGAGGGAGAAGAAATCACTGAAGTAGGTGTGGATTCCAATCCCGAAATTGCCACCGATCTTCATGCCCGTGAAGGCACACGACCGGTTGACCATGCCGCAGGTCGTCCTCGACCCCTCGAAGTTGATGAAGCCGGGGCCCCCGAAGGCATACAGATCGTAGTTCGCGAAGAGCTTGCCGAAGAGCGAGTACTTTCCCGAGAAGGGAATCAACTCGGCCTGGAGCGCAAAGACCTGCGCGATCTTGTTCATGCCCGCCTGCGCGTCCGCGCGGGTCGGCGTGCGATCGGTGCTGGTCGGGTTGAGCACCGCCTCGACCCGTTCGTGGAACGACGTCTTCAAGGTCGGGGTCACGTTGTGACCGGCCATGCCGCCGATGGCGAGCCAGTCGGTCAGGAAGAAGCTCGCTTTTCCACCGACCAGGACCGCGTGATAAAAATCCTGGCCGACCGTCGTCGTGACGCCAGGGCCAATCTCGAAGCGGAACTGCCGCAGCTCCGAACGGTGACGAACCGCCGGCGCATCGGCCAGCGGGCTCTTACGCTCGGGAAGCTCTGCCCACACCGAGGTCGGTGCAAGCAGCCCCAGAGCGACGGTGGCGCAACCAAGCGAGGCGAAAGTACGCGTCTTCATCATTGGTCCTCGACGATCCTCGATTGACCAGCTCAGCGCGGAGTCCGGTACTGGAAGGACGTCGGCAGGTAAAGGCCGATGCCCGCATAGAGCATGATGTTCTGGATGAGCTGCGACTGCGCGCGCGCCTTCACCATCGCGACAGGCTCGTTCTCGCCCCGATTGGTCGGCTCGAACTTGTCGTTGAAGATGTAATCCTTGAGCGCGACATTGAAGGTCAGCCAGTTGCTCAGGAAGAGCCGAGTCCCGACGCCCACGCTGGGCATGATCTGGTTGTTCTTCCAGGTCTCGTCACCCAGGACGCGGGGGATGATCTCGGTCTGAACCAGGCCGACGCCGCCCTGGACGAACAGATCCCAGTGGATGATGTACCGGTTGAACATCGTGAACTTGCCGTACCCGGGTACGTAGGCGAAGTTCACCGAGCCCGACCACAAGTAGCGGTTGAGCGTCGTCACGCGGTTGTATTGCAAGCCGACCAGCGATTCGCGGTCGGTCCGCTCTTTGAGGAAGTACTGCCCCTCGACGCCTACCGAGAAGACGTCGGATAGGTAGTAGTTGAGCTGCCCGCCCAGCCCGTAGTGCCGGATGAGCACATCGTTGAGCGAGACACCTGCAAGCGGGAACAGCTCGAGCCGTCCCGACTTGAGGAAGGCCTTGCGAGGAACGACGACGACGTCTTCCCAGCTTCGACGTGCGGCCTCGCCCGGCGATCCCGGCGTGGACGTCGTGACGGCACCAGCGAGGTCAGTACCATCGCCCGCTGGTTTCGTCTCTGTGCCTTCCGGGGGAGGAGGGGCGGCTTCTTGAGCCGCCGCCGGCAGTGCCCCCGCGCTCACTGAAAAAATGGAGAACGCCAGACCGAGGACGAGTCGCTTCATGCGGTATGCCTGCGCGGGGCCCGTGTGTCACCCCCTGCCAGAATCCCTAGAGATTTCCGAGGCTTGGACGCCAGGGGGAAGGTGGCGGCAATGTAGCATGCTGATTCTTTTGGAATCAACAAAAAACGCGGACCTGTCCCGAGTGGGCACCGATACGGGCTTGATCCCGCTGATTCCAACAGAGGATCGGCAGCTCGAGGGCCTCTGATCATTTCGCCCGCGCTGCAATCATCCGCTCCAGCACTCGCTGCACCCACGGCTCGCCGACGTGCCTTGCTCGCAGACTAGGCCGCGCTCGCAGGGCTTGCCCCGTCGAACAGCGCGCTCACGAATTCGTCGGCGTCGAAAGCCCGCAGGTCTTCCACCTTCTCGCCGACGCCGACGTAGCGAACCGGAATGCCGAGCTGATCGGCGATGCCGAGGATCACGCCGCCCTTGGCGGTTCCATCGAGTTTGGTGAGCACGATCCCGCTGACCGCCATGGCCTGAGTGAAGATCTGCGCCTGAGCGATCGCGTTCTGACCGCTGGTCGAATCGATCACGAGGAAGGTTTCGTGAGGCGCGCCCGGCTCGGCCTTGGCGATCACGCGTCGGACCTTCTGCAGCTCTTCCATCAGGTCGGCCTTGGTGTGTAGGCGTCCGGCGGTGTCCGCGATGACGACGTCGATGCCCTCGGTCTTGGCCCGTTTGACCGCCTCGAAGATGACTGACGACGGGTCGCCGCCCTCTTTTCCGCGCACCACTTCGACGCCTACGCGGCCACCCCAGACCTGCAGCTGCTCGGTTGCAGCGGCCCGAAACGTGTCACCCGCCGCGAGCAGCACGGTCTTGCCCTGGCCGCGCAGCTGCGCCGCGAGCTTGCCGATCGTCGTGGTCTTGCCGCTGCCGTTGACCCCGATCACGAGGAGGACGAAGGGCTTGGCAGCGCCGAGATCGAGGGGCCGCGCATCGAGGCTCAAGATCTCGCGGCAGCGCCGACGAAGGAACTTGAAGGCGGCTTCGGAGTCTCCGAGCTCTTTCCGAGAAAGCGATTCGCGCAGCTCGCTCAAGAGCTTCTGGCTGGTGCGGACCCCGATGTCGGCGGTCAACAGCACCTTCTCGAGCTCCTCGAGCAATGCCGGATCGACCTGCTTCTTTCCCGAGAAGAGTTGCCCCAGCCGACTGACCCAGCCAGCGCGGGTCTTGGCGAGTCCAGGCCCCAGAGCGTCGGGGCGTGCGACGGGGCGCGCCGCCGGGAACGGAAGAATCTGGGCATCCCGACCCTTTTCGGAGCGGGGGGCGGCGACGCCGTTGGGTCGGCTCTCGTCCTGGGGTTCCCCGCCGTGACCGGGCTCGTCGAGCTCGACGGTCCGCCGGGGACCCGACAGGTCGGCTCGCGGCTCGTCCGCGGCATCGATCTGCCGCTGCCGATTGGCCCGGGCGCGCCGAACCGCAAAGAAGCCGAACGCGCTGGCGATGGCCACCCCGCCGGCAGTGGCGAGGATCGCCACGATATCTTGCGAAGAACTGGGGTCCATTGCCGCGCAAGATAACAAACCTCGGCAAAGTGGCGAGGGCAAAGCCCCTGCAAAAAGTCGCGGGTTCCCGGGATCGGCGCGAGGATATCGAGAGTCTGTCGCTCCCCCGTCGGCGAAGGGACAGGCCCCGGCCGCATACCTTTACAGCGGGGGCCCTCCGGTGGTACCAAAGGTCATGGCGTGACGGCGCCATACACGTAGTGTCACTCCACCGTCGCAACGACCGGACTGGGCAGCAGCCATCAGGGTTTGGCCTCAGCGAACCCGCCGCGGAGCGCGATGAAGATCAAACGCCTCGAGATCCACGGGTTCAAGTCGTTCGTCGATCGCACGTCGCTGACGTTCCCCGATCCGATCACGGCCGTCGTCGGCCCCAACGGCTGCGGCAAATCCAACATCGTTGACGCCGTCCGCTGGGCGATGGGCGAGCAATCGGCCAAGCACCTGCGCGGCCGCGCCATGGAAGACGTGATCTTCGCCGGGTCGGAAAGCCGCGGCCCTGCGGGCTTCGCCGAGGTCTCTCTCACATTCGACGCCCGCGCGATGCCCGGGACCGCGGCAGCCGGCGGCGTGCCCTGGGGCGCCGTGGGTCCTGAAGAGGTCGTCGTGACCCGCCGTCTGCACCGCGACGGTACCAGCGAGTATCTGCTGGGCGGCGTTCCTTGCCGTTTGCGCGACATCGTCGATTTCTTCCTCGGCACCGGCGTGGGCACCAAGGCCTACTCGATCATCGAGCAGGGACGGATCGGCTTCATCGTCTCGTCTCGCCCCGAAGATCGTCGCGGCCTCATCGACGAGGCGGCGGGCATCACGAAATACAAGGCGAAGAAGAAGCTCGCCGAACGGCGTATGGACGGGACCAAGCAGCATCTGCTGCGCGTCTCCGACATCATCGGCGAGCTCGACAGCCGCTTGCGATCGCTGCGCATCCAGGCGCAAAAGGCCGAGCGCTACAAACGCTACAAAACCGAACTCAAGGATCTCGAGCTCTGGAGCGCTTCGCAGCGCTACCTCGGGCTGCTGGCGGAAGAGAAGTCCCTGACGGCCAACGGCTCGGCGCTCGCCGAGGAGCATGAGCGTGCGGACACGGCCGTCATCACCGAGGAGACCTCGGTGGAGGCCGAGCGACTCGCTCTCAACGAGGAGCTGGCGGAGCTTGGCGCTGCCAAAGAGGAGCTCTTTGCCCTGTCCAACAAGGCCGATCTCGGGGCTCAGCGCGCCGAACACTACGCCGATGAGGCGCGCTTGCTCAGCGAACGCGCCGCCCAGGCTCGGATCGAGATCGAGGAGCTAACCCGGCGGACCGAGCAGCACACCAACGAGATCGCGACGCTCGAAAGTCGGGTCGACTCCTTCGACGTCGAAGCCGACGAGCGCCGCCGAGCCTATGATGCCGCCGACGCCGCCCACGAAGAGCTGCGACGCATGCTCGCGGCGGGCAGGCGACGTCTCGATGAAGCGCAGAGCTCTGCCTCGGGCGCTCTGGCCCGCGTCGCGCGTCTGGAATCGGAGATCGAAGCCGCCTCGGCCAAACGCGACGACCTCGGTCGCCGTCTGAGCACCCTCGCCGAGCAGGACGCCGGTCTTGGCGGTGAGCTCGAACGAGTCACCAACGAGCAGGTGGCGTGCGAAGCGCGCATCGTCAGCTTGCGTGCCCGCAAAGAGGAGTTCGAGGAGCGCAAGGGCGAGGCGCAGGACCGGGTCGCGACGCTCAAGGAAGAGCTGGCACGTGGTGAGCTCGAGCTCGACACCCTGAGAGAAGAGGCGCACCGCCGTCGGTCGCGTTTGCAGTCACTCGGTGAGATCCAGACTCGCTACGAGAGCTTTCAGCGCGGCGTGAGGGCCATCATGAAGCAGTACCGCCCGGACGGGGGCGGGGCAGGGGAGGGCGCTTCGGGCGACAATCTCGGAGACGATCGCGTCGGCAAACCGCTGGTAGGCGACAACGCCATTCGCGGTCTGGTCGCCGACATCGTGCAGCCGCCGCCGGAGCTCGAAACCGCGGTCGAAGCGGTTCTGGGCGATCGGCTCGGCAACATCATCGTCGAATCGCACGAGGTGGGCGTCGACGCCATCGAGTTCCTCAAGCGCCGCAGCGAAGGCCGCTCGAGCTTCATTCCGCTCACCCTGCGTGCGCCCATCTCGGGGGGCGGTGGCGGCGAGGTCGTATACGACGTCACCGGCGGCTCGATGTCGGTTCCGGCGACGCCACCGGTCTTTGCATCGATGCCCGGTGTGCGCGGCTCGATGCTCGAGCTCATTGGCTACGACCGGCAATACGACCGCGTCGCTTCTTACCTGCTGGGCGACGTCCTCGTCTGTGAGGATCTCGAGCGCGCCCTGGCCCTGTGGCGCGAGACCCGCACCGACAAGACCATCGTCACCCTCGAGGGCGAAGTGATCGATCCGCACGGGGTCGTCACCGGGGGCTCGCGCGAATCCGCCGTGGCCGGCATCCTCAGTCAGCGGCGCGAAATTCGCGAGCTGGAGGAGGTCGTCGAGCGCATCGACGCCGATCTGGAAGCGGCGCGTGGGCGTCAGGTCGACCTCAAGCAAGCACTCGCCGACGCCAGTTCGCTGGTCGATGAAGTCACGACGGCCCTGCGCCAGGACGAGATGGCTCTGGTCAGCGAGCAGAAGGATCTCGATCGCGCCCGTCGCGAGGGGCAGCAGATCACGGGTCGGCGCGGCCAGGTCGCTGGCGAGAACCGCGACCTGATCGGCGCTCTCGAACGCACCGAAGCCCGTCTCGGCGAAGCACGAGCCGCCCTCGAACGGGACCGGCACGCTTCGGTCGATGCCGAATCGCTGGGAGCCGAGCTGCGCGCCGAAACCATCACGCTCGGCGAGCGGCTCGATGCCATGGTGGGCGAGCTGGGAACCCTGAAGGTCGAAGCCTCGCAGGCCGAAGATCGGCGCACGGCCACGCGCGAAACCTTGCTGCGGCTGGAACGCGAACGCCATGAGCAGATCACTCGCCGGGCCAAGCTAGAGAGCACGGCCACCGAGGAGAGCGCGCGAGCCGACGAGCTCGAGACCGAAGCGCGCCGCTTGGCCGAGGAGGCCAGCTTCGGTCGAGGTGAAGCCGAGGCACGCGCGCGCGACCAGGCCGAGCGCGAAGGGATCGCCAACGAGCGCAATGCGCTGCTCTCGCGGCGTGAGGCCGACCTGCGGGCGGCCCGCGAAAGGGTCAACAAACTCGCTCATGAGCTGGGATCCCTGCAGTTGCGCTGCCAAGAAGCGAGCCTCAAGCGGCGCGCTCTCGAAGAGCAGGTCGGGGATCGCTACCGGGACGTCAGCCTGGCCGAGGTGGTCTACGACTACCACCTGCGCCACCCGGCAGGCCCCGAAGAAGAGGCGCGGACCACCGAGCTGCGCGGGCTCATCGAGCGCATGGGGGAGATCAACCTGACTGCGATCGAGGAGTCGGCCGAGTTGCAAAAGCGGTACGACTACCTCACTGCGCAGAAGGCCGATCTGGAATCCGCCATCTCGCAACTCGAAGAAGCCATCGAGAAGATCAACAAAGCTTCGAAGCGTCGCTTCCGGGAGGTCTTCGACCTCGTCATGATGAAGCGACAAAGCCAGCGCCTTGGGAACGCGATCGAGGTTGAAATCCTTGCGGATGTAGATCCGAGGCGTTCTCCACTCCGTGCGCGGCGTGCCG
>JANNNO010000036.1:0-4471 GCA_031398585.1 Myxococcales bacterium
TCCGCCGCTGCCAGCCGGGCCGTTGGCTCCGGCCCCGCCGCTGCCGGCATTCGCGCCGCTGCCGCCGCTGCCGCCGCTGGCCCTGCCACCACCACTGCCGCCCTTGGCGGAAGGCTCAACGCTCTCGCCCGCCTGGGGAGCGCAGCCGGCCAGAGTCACCAATCCCGCGAGAATCCAGGCGGTCATCGTATGCGACGGCATGCTGCTCTTTCTTTGACGCGAACTTCGGGTGCGAGGAGCGCTGCGCGTACAGCGAGCCCCGTTGGAGTTCGCGCGAGACGCCCGACCCATTGGATTTTCTCCGATCCGCCGCACGGGGGTGCGGGGCGTTGTCACCCGACGTCAGTAATGCCGCGTCCAGAGCAGGTCGACGGAGCCTTGCCGAGCATCGCCATAGGTTGCCTCGAAGCTCCAGCGCGAGGTCAGCTGGTACTCGAGGTGCAACTCGTTGCGGTTCTCGCGATCCATCGGATCGCCCCCCACCCGACCGATGTACGCGACATAGATGTCGTCGCCGAGGTAGGTCCCGGCTTCGAGCTTGGTGCCCGCGATCCCTTCGCCGGGCTCGATGTTGAGCACGTCGATCGGCAGGTGAGCGGTCAACACCTTCTGCACCCGATCGGCCAGCAGACCGCCGACCAGCGAAGCCGCCTGGCCGCTGGCCGAACCGCCCGCGCTTCTCTCGTCGTCCGGGAGGCGCCCCGTCGCAATCAGCGAGAGCAGCTCTGTGTCGCCGTACTCCGGGTGGTCGGGCGAACGAAGAGAGAACGACAGCGCATCTGCCAGGCCTTCGATGTGCGCGACCACGGTGGTATCCGCCGACTCGGCCTTGTAGGTGGCGTCGATGGCCAGCGTGGGCCGTTCGGGATTTCCGGTGAACCTGATCGAAGAATCGGCGGCGAGATCGAAGCGCCGCCCGAGCACCTCGACGAAGCCACGCCTCACGCGCACGGTGCCGAAGACCCGCGTGCGCTCGGCTTGCGAGACCACGAACCCGGGATCGAGCCCAACCTCGAGGTTGAGGTCCGGTCCGCGCACCCAGAGGTTTCGCGGCGCCTCGATCGTCATGCGCGTCCGCCGCGGCGGGGGCGAAGGCGGTGTGACCGTCTCGGTCGCCGATGCCGTGACTTCGTCGAGGGTCTTCTCGGCAGCCTTTTGCGCCGGCGGCGCGGGCAGGCGCGCGGTCAACTCCTCGAGGCGCCGGGCCTCTTTGCGATCGATCGGCTCGCCGTGCGAAAGCAGGACCACGTCATCGGGGCGCTTCAACGACTGCAGCCGCCGGCGATCGCCCTCCGCTATCTCCATATGCGCCTCGTCGATCGTCGTGCCGATGTCGATGAGGTCAGGCGCCGCCGCGCCTCGTGCCCGCGCTTTCAACGACAGCTCGCCCAGCGGCTGGCCATCGGTCTGCAGGCGAAACCGCTCGAGATCGGCACGCCCGTCGATGGTGAGCTTGCGGCCATCGGGCTCGCGCACAGCCCGCGCGGTGATCGTCGCCTTGCCGCCACCACTGCGTACGAAAAGGCGATCGAGCGCCATCTCGCGTGCATCACCGCGGGCGGCAACTTCGATGTCGCGCAGGTCCCCGTAACCGGCGAGGACGACACGCCCGCCGCGCAGGTTGACCTTCCCGATCAGCTGCGGCGCCCCGGCACGGCCGGAAAAGCGTGCGTCGGCATCGAGTCGCCCTTCAGCCGTACGCACCAGATCGACGATGCCCGAGAAGAAGGCGAGATCGAGCGCCTTGGCCTGCAAGCGGCTTTCGATCGGGATCTCCTTCGGATCCAGCCCCTTCTTCAGCGCCGGTAGTGAAAGATCGACCTGCGCATCGGCCGTCAGTGCCAGCTGCCCGCCTCCCGCGCTCAGGATCTTGAGCTCGAGGCCCGGTTTGCGATCGCGGTAGCCGATCTGCGCCCGTGCCGAGCCGAGAGCGCGTCCCGACAAGGTGGCGTCGCGCATCGCCAGTCGCAGATCCGCCCGTGGCGCTCCCAGGGTGCCGCCGGCGGTGAGGTTGGCTTCGACCTCGGCGCGGAAGGGACGCCTTTGTCGTCGACCCGTCTCGGCTCCCGCGACGAGGCGCTGCACCACCAGGGGTCCGAGGTGCCCCTTCACATCCACGCCGACGCCCGCTAGGTCGCGGCCCGCAAGCAGCTCACCGACCCCAGCGCCGATGGCGGCCACCAACTTGGCCACCTGCTGCTCACGACGAAAGACGCCGAGATCGACGTCGATGCCCGAGCGGCCCTGGCCGAGACGGGCGGTCAGTCGTGCCGTGGTGGGCGGCGTCTGCGTGGTGGCGATGTCGGCGGCATCGACCTTCACCGTACCCGAGAGCCGCGAGATCGGGCCTAGCAGCGCCGCTTTTGCCGACAAGGTGCCGGTCACGCTCGGCTTGCCACCTCGCCGAGGGGCCAGCGAGGCCAACGACAGTCGATCGACGTCTGCGCTGGCTTTGAACGGCAGCCCCAAGATCTCCTCGCCCCGCGGTGGTCGCCGCGCCCAGCTGGCCAGGACAATCGGCGTCTCGACATGTAGGCGACTCTTGTGTCCGCCAACGATCGCGGAGGCGTCGATGGTCAGCGGCTGACCTGCCTCATCCGCGATCTCGAAGATCAGCTCCTGCACCCGTTCGCCGCCGAGCTCGAGACCATCGACCCGCGCCTTGAGCGCCAGTGCCGGATCGCTGGCCCGCCCTTGCACAGAAAGCTGCGCCGAGGCCCGCCCGCGCACCTTCGCCCCACGATCCGCCGCGATCGTGGTACCGGCGGTGGGTAACGACGCAAGATCGACCGCGCCGATCTTCGCCTCGAGCGAGACGTTCGCCTTGCTGGGCGGCGGCCATGCCGTGGGAAGATCGAATTTCGCCTCGTGCGCGGCGCCCAGCGCGGCCGCGGTCAGTCCACCCACCACGCGTCCTTGCTGGTGCCGCGCTTTCAGCGTCAGGCCGAGGTCTTTCCAGCGCTCGAACGCCGCATCGGCCAGGCGCAGCTCGACCTCGGCGTCGGGACGAGGCAGCGCTCCTGTCGCTTTCAGACTGAGGTCGACCTTGCCGCGCAGCCGCCCCGCCGGCATGACGAGCGCGGGCAGCGACGCAAAGTCGAAGCTGGCCACGACCACCTCGCTGCGAAGCCGCTGGCCTCGTTTGTCGAGATCGACCGCCAGGCGTTGTCCCGCACCTGCCTGCAGCTCCAGGCCCTTGATCGCCAGCGTCCCCTCGCCAATCGCGATCCTCGCGGGCTGGCTCAGCTGCCAGCGTGCTTCGGGATAACCGAGAGTCAGCGCGGTGAGATCGACCGTCTGGGTTGGCCCGACTCGCGAGGCGCGTCCCTCGGCGTCGAGCGAGATCGGCAGCGGCTGCCGGGCCGCCATGGCGAGAGTGAATCCGTCGGCCCCGCGCGGAGCGAGCCGCACGGTGACCGCCTCGAGCGGCCTGCCACCCGCGCGCCCGCGGGCCACCGTCAACACCACGCTCGTGCCAGCGGGCGCCTGACGAACGTCGGCGACGCGGGCCTCGAGCCCAAGATCGCGAAAGCTGCTCCCCGCCGCCTGCAAATTGGCAAAGCGCCCCTTGAGCTCGACCCGCGGAGCGGCGAGCGGCCCCGCCACCCGCGCCGCCAGTTGCCCGTTTCCCGCCAGCGCAAGATCCCGCGGCAGTCGCAAGCTGCGCGCCAGCAGCGCCAGATCCGCGGCGGCCACCTGGGCATCGAATCCGAGCGCCTGCTGCGTGCCTTGTCCCCGCGCGGTCAACCGCAGCCCCGGCAACCTGATGTCGAAAGCATCGAGCGTGTACGTGCCCCGTTCGGCACGCGCCGCCAGCTTGACCGGCCCGAATGTCCGCGCGTCGATGCGCCCTACCGGCACCGTCATGCGGACCTGGCCCGAGGCGGTCTCGAGACTCAGTCCTCCTCCGTCACCTTCGACCAGCAGGTCGAACTTCGATCGCGGCGCCTTCGCCACGATGGCGCCAAGATCGAGGCTCTTCATGTCGAGGCGGAGGCGCCGAGCCTGCATCTTTGCGACGTCGACCTGCGCCGCCAGCTGGCCGCGGGCATCCGCCGCCGAGAGCGCCAGATCGGTCGTGACGAGGTCGGCCTGCCGCTCGACGGTCCCGGAGATCTCGACGGCCGTCAAGAGCGGCCCACCTTTCGCGATGGGCTTGGGCGCGCCCGCAACCGACGGCGCAGGAGGCGAGAGAAAGGCCTGCACCAGCTCGGGCGCCACCGTGATGTTCTCGATGACGACGCTCTGTCGGTCCGGCCCGGCGCTACGAACTTTCGCCGCCACCTGAGCGTCAGCCCAGACCACGCGCAGGTCACCGGAGGCCTCGGCCGCGGTGCCATTGCCAGCGATCCGCACGTGCATCGGCGCTGCCAGCGGGCGTTGTGACCGCGCGTCCAGGGAGAGACGTCCCGCGAACTCGACCACGGTCGGGTAATCGTCGGCGTTGTGGGTGTCGGCCGAGCGGAATTCG
>JANNNO010000071.1:0-12883 GCA_031398585.1 Myxococcales bacterium
GGCGCCCGCGGGCCCGACAGCGCTGGCCCGTGCGCTGGCCCTCGCCGGGCGCCTGCGACGGGGAAGCATCCGAACCCTGGTCGAGCACCGGGTGCTGGCACGCGAGGAGCATCTGGAAGCGGCGGCCGAGGCCGGCGCGAGGCTCTTGCTCTTCGTCGGCGCGGACGACGAGGCCCCTCTCGAGCTGCACGATCTCGAGACTCGACAGATTCACCCGTGCTCGCCCGACGACCTAGACCTGCTGGTCGCGCGCCTGCTCGACTGAGCCTCGCCGGGATGCTCGCTACGAACGGCGGATGCGCGGCGAAAGCTCGAGCACCGGGCGGCCCTGGCGAAAGACCCGCACCGTGCCCGAGGTCTGCGACACGACGATGGCGATCGCCTTGCTGTCGCGGGTGACGCCGGCGGCGGCCATGTGACGCGCCCCGAGTCCGAGCGGGACGCGCACGTCCTTTTCCTCGAAGCTGATGTAACGGCCAGCGGCCAGCACGACGCCGTCCTCGCGCAACACGAAGGCGCCATCGAGCACGGTGAACGCACGCAGCGCCCGCCGCACTTCGGGATTCATCATGTTGCGCTCGTCCTCGGAGTAACCCTGGAAGGGGTTCAGGCTGAGAGGGCGCGAGTTCTCCATCACCTTGGCTGAATCGCCGATCACGAAGAGCGCGCCCACCGGGCGGCCCTCCCAGCCCTCGACGCCGATCGCGACGGCCATGCCGATCAGCGCATCGACCACCTCGGCCGAGACGTTCTCGGACTGAAAGATGCTGAAGGCGCCGTCCTCGTCTTCGGGTCCGACGGTCACCACCTGGATCGAATCGGGCAAGCTGGCCGGCCGCCGCGCGAGCAACACCACCACGACGTCACCCTCGCGGTAAATGCCGCGCGAAATGCCGGTGACGATGGCAAGCTTCAACTTCTCGCTGCGTGCGAGATCGTACTGTGGCAACGCGATGACCGGGATCCCCTGGGCCTCGACCACAGCGCGCTGGGCCTCGCTCACCACCGCCTGAGCCAGCTTCTTGCGCGCCTTCGGCTTGCCCCGAAACGCCTCGTCCGGGAGGGGAAGATCGCCAATGTAGAGCAGCTGATCGATCGACCGTTTCGAGGCCAGCGCCAGGGCCGCCCTGATGATCTCGAGCTGGTTGACGGTCGCGCGTGCCATGCTTGGATCCTCTATTAAGTGAAAAAAACGCCGATGACGATGTAGGAGCTCCCGCCATGCTACGCGAATTTGCGACGGCTCTGAAGGCTCGGCCGGCAGCAACGCTGCTGCTGGCTGCCTTTTTCGCGCTCGCGGGCGTCCTCATCGGCGCCTCCGTCGACTGGAATTCGTCCATCGCCAAGCCCGCCTTGAGCTGTGCTGGGGAATACGCCGACACGTTGCAACCGCAGTTCTCGCGCAGCCTGCAGCCGATGCAGCCGACGGCGGAATACACCTACCTCATCCGCAACACGGCCCGCTACGAATGCCCGTATTACGGGCCCGACGGCAAGCTCCGCAAACGTTCCATCGATGCGCGCGAGCACGGCACCGCCTTCGCCTACGAAGTGAGCGGCGACGAAACCTACCTGCTCACGAACGAGCACGTCGCCGTCTGGCCCGAGGTGACCGACAGCCGCTACAAGGTCGCGGGTGTCGCCGATGGCTGCAAACGCGTCGAATCGCGGCTCCGCATCGTGCACGACGAGCAGAGCGAGGAGGAGAATCAGCAGATCTCGATCAAACTGATCGCGGCTGACCCGCGCCTCGACGCCGCCATCTTGAAGGCGGGCAAGCGTCTGCCCATCCTCCCCTATCCGCTCGGCAAGAGCGCGTCGTTGCGTCAGGGCAACGCGGTCGAGGTGCGTGGCTTCCCGCTTGGCCTCCTGCACGCCGTGAACACCGGCAAGATCGTCAATCCCTACGACCTCGACACGGAGCAGGGCTGGGAACACGTCGACTTCGTCATCGATGCTCTCCTTTCGGAAGGCAACTCTGGCAGCCCGGTGCTCGCGCTGTCGTGCAAGACCGGTCGGCTCGAGCTGGTCGGCATGCACCACGCCGGCTACAAGGAGGCCAGCGCCCTCAACGTCGTGGTCGGCATCGATCAGCTGCGTGAGTTCATGGCAAAGAAACGGCGCATCCCGCGTGCCTCGGCCGATGGTGCCTCGCCCGGTGTGGCCGAGCGCAAGCGCCTCGAAGAGCGCCTCGGCGGTGGCAGCTTGCCGCTGTTCGCGTTCGGGGGGCTCAACATCCTGACCGAACGGGGCCCCGACCGGTTGCGCTACCACGTCTATGGACGGGCCTTCCCGGTCGACGATCGGCGCCTGGCCGTGCTCGAAGATCAGCCTGCTGCCGACCGCTTCGGCGAGCTCGCCCGTCTCTTCGTGCGCGGTGACGGCGGTTGGCGCGAGCCCGCCCTCGAGGCCCTCGGCGAGGAGGAGCGCGATCTCGTCGGCCGCGTGCTCGATGCCTTCCGCCTGCACATGCTGCGTGTGCTCGAACATCGCCGCCTCCTGTCTCATGGCGACAGCGCCGAGGACCGGCGCCGGGCGCGGGACATTTCCAAGACCCTCGAGCGACAGACCATGCCGGAGCGGGAGCTCGGCGCCAACCTGCTCGATCTGGTCGAACGACTCGCTCCGACCCGGGAAGGGATCCCGATCGGTGTCCAACCGGCGCGCGACGCCGGGGCGCCGGCGCCGCCCGTGCTGGGAGCCGAAACGCTGCCGACGCCGCCGGCGCCGATCCCGTAGCGCCGGGAGGCAAAAAACCGGGGGCTCCACGCCGCTCCGAGGTAAGACGGAGGCGTGAACCGCGACCGCGTGCCGGCCACGCAACCTGGGGCAGGTTCGATCGAGATCACCTGACGATGTCGGTCACGCTCCGCTATTTCGCCGGCACCCTCGAGGTGCTGGGACTGCCCCGCGAAACCCCCGCGCTGCCACGGTCGTGCGTGTGGGATGCGCGCGAGGACCGCCACCGCGCCGCGGCCCTCGCCTACGCCGACGTCGTGCGCGCCCTGCGCCGCGCCGAGATCCCGTTCGCCGACGAAGCCCGACGTTACGACACCCTGCCCACCGGGCTCATCGTTCACCGAGATCCCCGCCCCTACCAGAGCGAAGCGCTCGCCGCATGGCTCAAGGCGGGGGCTCGCGGCGTCGTCGTCTTGCCGACCGGCGCGGGCAAGACGCTGGTGGCACACATGGCGATCGACGATCGTCGCCGCTCGGCCCTGATCGTCACCCCGACGCTGGACCTCGTGAGGCAATGGCACGATGGCCTGGCAGCCAGCTTCGGCCAGCGAATCGGCCTCGTCGGCGGCGGTGACTTCGAGGTGCTGCCCCTCACCGTCACGACCTACGATTCGGCCTATCTGCACATGGAGCACCTGGGAGCCCGCTTCGGCCTCGTGGTGTTCGACGAATGCCACCATCTGCCGGGCCCCAGCTACTCGCAGGCGGCACGCCTCTGCCTGGCCCCCCTACGCCTCGGCCTCTCCGCCACGCCCGAAAGAGGCGACGGCCGCGAGAGCGATCTCGAGACGCTGATCGGGCCCACGGTCTATCGCAAGGACATCGTCGAGCTGTCGGGCGACTACCTCGCGGACTACGAGACCTTGCGGGTCGCGATCGATCTGTCCGCGGAGGAACGCGCCGAATACGAGAGCGAGCGCGAGATCTACCGGAGCTTTCTCCGCCGCAACGGCATCAGCATGGCCAGTCCCACCGGTTGGTCGGACTTCATCATGCGCTCGGCCCGTAACGACGAGGGGCGCCGCGCGCTGGCCGCCTACCGACGTCAGCGCGAGATCGCGTTCACGGCCCCCGGCAAGCTCGCCTATGTGGAACGCCTGCTGCAGCAGCACCGCCACGATCGCGTGATCATCTTCACCGAGGACAACGCCACCGTCTATCTGGTCTCGCGCCGGTTCCTGGTTCCTGCCATCACCCACAAGACCAAGGTGCGCGAACGCAGCGAAATCCTGGCCGGCCTCGCCGAGGGCAGCTATGCGGCTGTGGCGACTTCGCGCGTTCTCAACGAAGGCGTCGACATCCCCGATGCCAACGTGGCCATCGTGATGTCGGGTTCAGGCTCGGTGCGCGAGCACGTGCAGCGCCTGGGACGCGTACTGCGCAAGCGCGATGGCAAGCGCGCGCTGCTCTACGAGCTGGTCGCTTCCGGGACCTCGGAAGCCAACACCAGCTCGCGCCGGAGGGATCACGTTGCTTACCGCTGACCTCGTCGAGGTTCGCCGACGCGGCACCGATCTGTCGTTGCGCCCGCTCACCGCCGACGAACGCGCCTTCGCGCTCGACCTGGCGCAGACATATCTGGCCCTGATACGAGCGCACATCGGGCGAACCCGCGGCCAGCTCGCCGAGGCCGCCCGACTCGTGGTGGTGCCGGCACGGCTGCGCAAGCTTGCGCAGGGGCTCTGGAAACTGGCTCTGGATCGCTGCGAGTTCACACCGAGCGTTTTCGCCGTCGATCCTCCCGTGCTCCGCGCGGAGCTCTTTCGGGCGGCCGTCCTGGCCCGGCGCGAGCTCGGTCCGCGAGCCGATTTCGATCGCACCGCGGTGATCGCCGCGCAGGCGGATCGCCATGGCACCACGGCGCCAGCGATTGAGAGCGCGCTCTACGCCGATCTGCCCGATGCCGAGCTTCTGATGTCGGCCGCCCTCGGCACACCCCTCAACCTCGTCGCCGCGTACGAGGCCGGCGGTGCGCAGGCGATTCTCCTGCGCGCGGTCAGCGTCCGCGCGCGTGTCACGAGCGCCGCGCCGGCCGCCTATCGGGATCTCTTCCGCAAGCTCAAGTTCCTCCGCCTGCTGCACCAGATCGAACCTCTGCCCCCGCCGGCCCGGGCCCGTAAAGGTGCCCCGCCACCCGGCTACCTCATCACCATCGATGGCCCGTACAGCCTCTTCGAATCGGTCACTCGCTATGGCCTGGCGCTGGCGCTCGCCTACCCCGCGATCGCCGCCTGCGGACGCTGGGAGATCGAGGCCGACCTGCGCTGGGGCCACGATCGGCGGGCTCTGAGGTTCGTTCAGCGCGGGGAGGCCGGGCCGCCCGATGGCGCACCTGTGGCACCGCCGGCCGAGATCTCTGCCTTGCTCGGAGAGGCCGCACGCCTCACGGCGGATTTCGACGCCCGCCCTTGCGAACGGCTCATCTCGCTACCCGGCGCGGGCGTCATCGCGCCTGATCTCGAGCTGGTCGAACGGACCACGGGGCGTCAGGTTCTGGTCGAGCTGCTCGGCTTTTGGAGTCGGGACGCCGTCTGGCGCCGGATCGAGCTGGCCGAAAAGGGCCTGGCAGAACCCATCGTCTTCGCTGTCAGCAAGCACCTGCGCGTCAGCGAAGCCGCCTTGCCCGAGACCACACGAGCAGCGCTCTACGTCTATGCCACCAAGCCGTCCCTGCGCGCGCTGGCCGAACGCGCGCAGGAGCTGCTCGCGCGCACGCCCCTCACGGAGCCCGCGCCCGCAGCGGTGGGTGGCGATCAGCTGTAGCGCTTGCGCACGAGCGCCAGGATGGCGTCCTTGGCGCAGTCATCGCAGTAGTGGAAGCGATTCTTGAGCGTGTCGACAGTTCGCTGCGCCATCTCGGCGATCTCGGGCAGCATCTTGGCCGGACCATCGACGAGATAGATCAGGAGATCCTCGTTGTTCTTGCGGATCTGCTTTTTCCGCTCACCGAAGAAGGCCTCTCGCAAATTCGCGATCGGCCGGGGAAAGATCAGCTCGTAGTCGGGCCGCTTGCCCGGGTTGTCGATCGACCAGGCGCCGATCTTGGAGATCACCTCGCGCCGGAAGTCTTCGCGTTTGCCCTCTCCACCGCCGACCTCGAGCATGCGTTCGACTTCGCCCATCAGCTCCTCGTCGGGATCCTCGTTGCGCCCGGTGACCGGGTTGCGCACCTTCTCGCGCTTGATCCAGTGCGAGACGTGGGTCACGTAGCGTTCGAACTGATCGATGTATCGACGTTCCTCGACCAGGCCCATCGAGGTCCGAACCTCGTCATCGATGCGATCGATCAAGCGATCCCGCACCTGGAAGATGAATTTGCGGTTCTCGTGGTAGCCGCCCGCCAGCGGCTCCTGCTTGAGGAAATCGTAGAGTGACACCCCGCGCACGAGGTCCTCGAGCTCGTCGAGCACCGCGAACGGCGACAGACACTTCCACTTCGGGCTCTGCCCCGCGTTCATGAGCAGCAGCTTCATCTCGCGCGGCGAGGCGCCCATGCGGCCCTCGTAGTTGGGATAGGAATCGGACTCGCGCGCGATCCGTTCCACCCCTGCGCTGAGATCCTTTTGCTGCTCGACCGAAAAGCCATCGGCGGGCGATTCACCCGCGTAGAGCAGCGCCTTGTCGAGCGGCCCCAGGCGCGACATGAGCTCGGCGAGCGGCTTGGGATACTTCTCTGGCATCGGCTTACGCATGCGCGTGAGCACCGCCCAGAGTGCGGTCACCCAGGCGACGTGCGGAGCCACGTGCTTTTCCGCGTCGGCGCTGGCAAAGGCCTCGATGTGCGCCTGGTAGATCCGCTGCTCCTGCCGGTAGTCGAGCAGGTAGGGCGCCCGCACCAGCTCCATGCGGCCCTTGAACGACTGAAACTCCGCCACTTCCTTGAACGCCGAGAGATAGCCCTCGTTGGACGACGCGAGAAAGACGGTGTCGACCTCGAGCACGGACGTCTCGAGGGTCACACGCCCCTGCTCCACCGTGCCGAGCAAGTACTTGAACGATTCGAGCGGCCGCTTGAGCAGGTCGGCGAAATCGAGCACACCGCGGTTGCCATCGACGAGCTCGCCCTGCACTTCGTAGAGCGTGAGCGACTGCAACGCAGGCGGCAGGGATGACAGCGACCGATCCATCGTCAGCTGCCGCGAGCGAGCGTCCACCGCCATCTGCGGCTCGACCGTCGCCACCGCTTGCCGATAGCGGCGCGAAACGAAGAAGCGCTCGACCTGGACGTGACGGAGCACCTTGGTGATGTCTCCGTGATACGAGGAAAGCAACGCCTCGTAGATCTGCCGATTTCGGTGCGAAAGATCGCCGCTCGAGAGCTGCCGCGAGGGACGAAACCCATCCTTGATGGCGGAAGCCAAGCGCTCCTCGAAGAGGCCGCGGCGCACCTCCTGCGGTAGCAACAAGATGGGGTGATCGCGCAGCTCGTCCGCGATCTTGGCTTCGATCAGCTCGTCGTCGAGCGTGGCATAGCTGTCGAGCGAGGCGACGCTCTCCATCGCGTTGCCGGAAAACCCGATCCCCGAGCGCGACACCCGCTGCGCCGGGAAGATCCAGTTGAACTTGTAAAGGGCCCCCTCGTCGAGCATCGAGTAGTGCTCGAGCGCGCGCTGCAGGCACGTTACGAGAGTCGACTTGGCGCTGCCGTTCGGGCCGTGCAGCAGGATAAGTCGGGTGGTGCGGCCCTCGCGCGCGAAGTTGGAGACCAGGCGATAGACCGCCCCCTGGACCTCCTCTTGCCCGACCAGGTGGTCCTTGCCTTCGTCGAAAGGGCAGTCGAACAGACGCCAGCGGGTGATCGGCCCGCGCGGCGAACGCACGGTCTCGGTACCGTAGTGGTCCATGGCGTCGAGCAGGTACTGCGCCGTAGAGCGCGTCTGACCCGACATCTGCGAGCAGAAGAGCGTGAAATATTCACCGAACGACATGACCCGGCGCTTCGTGGCGAAGGCCTCGCGAAGGTGAGCGGAGGTCTTGCTCAGCCAGGCCGGGGCATCGAACGGCGTCGCATCTGGCATGGGATCATTTCACCGTAACATGGCGATCGAGCAGCGTCACGACGGCCGCCCTGTAAGCACGACCCGGCTTGCCGACCCACATTGGACGCGCCTGCCATGTCGCACTGGCCGTGAGGCCTCGCCTCGCATAAGTTGGGGGGCGTCCTCGTCACATCTTCCGAGGTGCCATTCATGACCCGCCGAACGCAGAACCCTAGCTTCCCGCCTCACCGCTCCCCCCTGTTGCGAAGTCTCCGAGTCGGGGCAAGGCTGGCCTCCTTGACCGCCGTCGTTGCGATGGCTCATCTGGCCGTCGCAGCTCCCACCACCGCGGCTACCAAGGCCGACGCCGTCAAGGCTGACGCCGTCAAGGCTGACGCCAAAGCCCCAGCTGGCGCCAAGAACGAGAGCCCGCGAGCCTCCCTCGAAGACGCCAATGCACGCCTCAAGAAGGTCTTCGGCACCAAGAAGCCTTCCTGGTCACCCGAGGCCGACGCGAAGTCGGCCGACATCAAAAAGATCGTCGGCAGCTTCCTCGACTTCGAGGAGCTCTCCCGCCGGGCTCTGTCCCGCCACTGGGAGGGCCTCACTCCCGCCAAGCGAGCCGATTTCGTCAGAACACTGCGCGAGCTCATCGAGCGAAACTACGTGCAGCAGCTCTATGGGCAGCCCGACTACAAGCTCCAGCTCGACACCGAGGAGAAGAAGGGTGACGAAGCGACCGTCGCTGGCACCCTCTTCGCCACCGCCAAGGGCAAGAAGGTCGAGATGGCCCTCGAATACAAGTTCATCAAGAAGAACGGACGCTGGGTGGTCTACGACGTAATCACGGACGATCTCAGCATGCTCGAGAATTACCGGGCCGAGTTCAACAAGGTCATCGCGCGCGAATCGTTCGATGCCCTCTTGGCGAAGTTGAAGAAGAAGCTCGCCCAGAAGACCTGACGTGCACCGGTCCGGAATGCACGCCCGTACCGGATGGCCCGCGATGGAGCACGGAATGGCCGCGGGCCGAATCGGCGTGCTCGCCGCCGCCCTGGTGGTGCCCGGACTGACGGCTTGCAACGACGATTGCTGCAGCGTCGACGGCTTTCCGGTTCCTCTGCTGGCGGGCCCGGACGGCGAGTTGATGGTCAGGGTGGCAACCGAGACGGGACCGCAACCGGCGCTGCTCGACCCGGGAAGCCCCCTCACCTTTTGGCATCGGCCCGGGCCGCCCGAGGTCCAGCGGCGGGATCTCCGCCTGGTGGGGCCTGTCACTGGCAGTCACCCTGCCCCGCTGCGTGCGCTGTTCAAAGACGTGCAGCTCGTCGCCAATCAGCTGGGCGGCATCGGGGATCCCGAGATCCCACCTGCCGCGATCCTCGGCGCCGACCTGCTTGGCGGCTATGCCGTCGAGATCGGGTTTGCGGCGCGCGAGCTCACGTTCTGGCGCCGCTCGAGCGCCAACGAGGGTTTCCTAGGCGCCGCCGGCTACGCGGTCCTACGCCTGCCCCGGCGGGGCGGCGGCCAGCTACCGATCACGAAGCCGCGCGACTGGCTCGGCCGGCGCGAGCCGCTCGAGGTCCCACCCTCGCGGCTGCTGATGCGAGCCTGCGCGGCTCCGGCCGCCTGGACCCCCGAGGAACCCTTGCCGCCAGAGAAGACCTGCAACGCCGGCGAAGTGAAAAAGCTCGCGACGGGAACCGACCTCTCTCTGTTGCTCTCCACCGGCGTCGGTCCCTTGGTGCTGGGACGCCTCGCGTGGGAACGAGTTCGCGCCGGCCTCGGCGAGACGCCCCCCCTGGTCGACCGTCCCTTGCGCGTGGCCTATTCGTCGGGCCCGGTCCCTGCGCAATGGACCACGATCCCACGGCTCGCGCTGGTCGATCGCGAGGCCGATCTCGTCGCCGACCCAGGTCCCTGCGCGGAACTGGGCCGCGCCCGACGAACCGAGCAGGTCGCCCGGTTGCAGGTTGCCTGCCCCGCTCATGCCCGCTGTGCTCTGCCGTGTGATCGCGAGCCGCGAGGCGCGCTGGCCGAGAACAGCGCCGCTCACCTGGATCTCGAAGGCCGCATCGAGGTCGCCGTGATCGACGACGCCACTCCCTTTCTGCAGGGGCTGCGCGCCGAGATCCGACCGCAGGGACCGGAGGTCGACGGCCTCATCGGGGCCCGTGCGCTCGCCCCCGCGCGGCTCGAGATCGACTACTTCAACACCGAGCCGCGCGCGATCTTCTCGTGCGAGCCGGGCTACCCGGACGATCCCCTACCCGCCAACGCCATCGTCTGCCGGTCCAGCGGACGCTGCCCACGGCTGCCCGACGGAACACAATCTCACCACTGCTTCGGCCTCAAGGCCCACAGCCTGCCAAAGATATGCGACACTGAAACGCGTCCGTGCGTCGATCCTTCAGCTCCGACCGCTCCCATGACGGTGCCTTGACCGCGCCTCGGCGGCTCGCCGGAAGCCCGACGTTTGCGGCCTTTCGGTTGGGCCTTTCGATCCTGATTTCGATCCCGCTTCCGATCTTGTTTCCGATTTTGGTCGGGACGGCGTCGGCGGCCCCTGCGGGCCAGGGATCCACGGCGACGGAACGATCTCAGGACAAGAACGGGCCCGGCGGTCCGCCAACTTCGCTTGGGGCGCGACCGGGCACGGTTCGCGTCGCCATCATCGAATTCGAAACCGAGGGCGAAGGCGCAGCTCCTGCTCTCGCGATGCAACTTCAGGACGGCTTCGTACTTGGACTCGTGCGCGGAGGCCTCGACGTCATTGACTCGGGTGACGTCGAAAAGCAACTCGTCGACGCTCCCGAGCTCAAGGGCTGCGCCTCGTCTCCCTGTCTCAAACGCACCGGTGAGCTGCTGGCGGCTCGCTACGCTCTGAGGGTTCGCGTCGCCCTCACCGGCAACAGCTATCGAATGACCGCGCGCCTATTCAGCACCGAGGGCGCCAGCCCGGCCGCCCTTCCCGTCGCCACACTGTCGCGCAGCTGCGACGTCTGCACGGTCGGCGAAGCGCGGGATGGCATGATGAAGCTGGCCGACGGCATGAAGACTCGCATCGACACCGACGTGCTGGCGGCCGCACCGCCGGCGCCGGTCGTCGAACAGGGCCCCTCGCGGCTGGGGGCCTATGCTGCGCTGGGGCTCGGGCTCGGCGCCGTGGCGCTCGGCGCCGCCGTGATCGCCGCTTCCGATGCCGACGACAAGCCACAGACCGCCTTCGGCGGGGCTCTCGTGGGGGCAGGTTTGGCCACATCGACAGTGGGGCTCGTTCTCATGTTCCGCTCTCCCGACGTGTCAGCCCCTCTCAAGACAGCCCTGATCGGAGTCCGGGGAACTTTTTAGACTCCGGATTGTTCACGTCTTGGCCCGGGCGGCTTGACCAAACGCACCTTTCCGCCGAAGCCAAAGATGGGGCGCCCTTCCGGCGCACTCACGTATGTCGAAGGTCGAAGTCACGCCTGGGGACGGGGGAGAGCTCGCGCAAGCGACTGAGGGATCATCTGCGACCGCGGTCGAGCGCATGAACCGCGGCCGCCTGCCCTCGCAGATCACCGCCGCGGTCCATGGACCGCGATTGCCTTCCCAATCGGGCGCGGCTGCCGTAACCCCACCGCCGCGGCTCCCCTCGCAAGCGGCCGCGCCTGCCGTGAACACGCCGCAACCCACGTTCGATCGTACCCCCGGGCCGACGGCGATCCGCCAGCAGGCGGTGGGCCTGCACGCCGCCATCCCCACGCCGTCCACACCGATCACGGTGCGACTCGGCCGCTATCAGATCGTCGATCGCATCGCGACCGGCGGCATGGCAGAGGTCTATCTCGCCGTGCACGGCGAGCTCGCGGGCTTCCGCACTCCGGTGGTGTTGAAGAAGGTGCTTCCGCACCTCGCGAACAACCCGCAGTTCATCGACATGTTCCTGGACGAGGCGCGCATCGCCTCGTTGCTGGATCACCCCAACGTAGTTCGCATCATCGAGGTCGGTCGCTCCGGCAACGAGTACTTCCTCGCCATGGAGCTCGTGCAGGGGAAGTCCCTCTCGGCGATCTTGCGCCGCGCGGCCGAAACCGAGGCAGGCCGGGTGGACACGCGGCTGGCGGCTCTGATCATCGCTCAGGCGGCGGCGGGGCTCCACCACGCTCACAATCTCACCGACCCGCTCGGCAACATGCTCGGCCTCGTTCACCGCGACGTCTCGCCGCAGAACCTCCTCCTGTCGTTCGAGGGTTCGGTCAAGGTCATCGACTTCGGCATCGCTCGCGCCCTCGGCCGCATCACCGCCACGCAGACCGGCGGCATGAAAGGCAAGTTCGGGTACATGTCGCCCGAGCAGGCTCGAGGCGAAGAGGTCGATCTGCGCACGGACATCTTCGCACTCGGCGTCGTGCTCTGGGAGTCGGTGACCGGCAAACGTCTCTTCTCGCGCGAGAACGACCTCGCCACAATGAGAGCTCTCGTCTATGAGCCGATTCCGCGGCCCTCGAGCGTCGCCGAGATTTCCCCCGAGCTTGAAGCCATCGTCATGCGAGCGCTGGCTCGCAACCCGAAGCTCCGCTTCTCCACCGCGCGCGAGCTGGCCAACGCTCTCGAAAAATGGATCTTCGCCGAAGGCGGAGCGAGCGCGAGTGATCTCGCAGGCATGATGAAGGGCTACTTCTCGGCCGACCAATCCACCTGGCAGCAAACTCTCCGTACCGCCGTCAACCTACCGGCAATCACCGAAGCCGACCTTGCGCTCACACCAGCGCCAGCGATTCCGATCACCAACGCGGGCCAGCCGAACCGCGGCCGACGTTGGCCCTATCTACTGGTGAGCGCGGGCCTGCTCGGCGCTGCCGTTGCCACCACGTTGTCGTTCACGAGGCCCCCCGAGGCAAGCCCTCCGCCAGTGCCGACCAGCGCGGGCCCCGCCATCTCGGCGCCTGCCCCAACCGAACCCGTCACGCCCCCGCCGCCCCCGGCGATCTACGGCGCCATCCCAGCGCCCGCCGCTTCCGAGGCGACCCCCACCGGCTCCAACGCGGAGGCGAAGACCGACGCCAAGCCTTCCAAGCACCAGAAGAAGAAGCGTCAGTCCAACCCCGGCGGCAAAGGTGGCCCCTCCGGGGGAGCCGCGCCGCGACCCAACCCTTTCTGACCGAGAGGACTCATGATCAGCA
>JANNNO010000083.1:0-8473 GCA_031398585.1 Myxococcales bacterium
CCTTGCGATGCTGGCGCGCTGGCTCGTCGTGGGTGCAGCGCTGGCGCTGGCCGGCTGCACCACCTTGCCGCGCAACGCCCCGCTCTCTTCGTTCGCTCTGACATCCGAGTGAAACGCCCGCTCCGGACCTCTCCTCTTCTACCTCGCCCCGCTTGCACCGCTTGCGGGGAGAGGTCGACGCGCCGAAGGCGCGGCGGGTGAGGGGCCGCCGCGGTGAGCGCATTGGTCGCCCAAACCCTCCGCTCCGCTGGCGGCGCGGCCTGAGTCAGCGGGGGGTGATTGTGATGTCGTCGATGAAGAGGCGGCCGGTGAAGGTGGCGGTGTCGGCGAGGAATGCGCAGCGGAGCTCGAGCGTGCTCACCTGTGCAGCGAACTCCTCGGTGATCGACGTCTTGATCTCGGTCCACCGGTCGGCGACCACCGACGTTTCCTTGCCAAAGCCGATCGGGCGCGTGCCGTCCGTGCCGCCCCAGGCACCAAAGGTGCAACGGCCGCGAAACCCCTCGCCACTGTCGCGGCCGACGAACATCCAGAAGCTCAGGGTCTTGCCGCGTAGGTCGAGCGCCCGCAGCGGTCCCACCTGAGCCAGGGCAAAGCCGCACAGGTCGCGTTTGATCTGCACGACGCCGCGGTGAAGCTGCACGATGAGATCCGAAGCGAGCGACTTCTGCCCCGTCCGTGCGAGCTCGCTGCTCGGTTCGAGCGGGCCTTCGAGCGGCGTCGTGTCCTGGCTGCCGAATCGGGTCCACCCTCCGGTGTCGGTCTCGAAGCTCCAGGTGGCTGGTTCGCACGCGCTGGCACCCTGACAGGTGAGTGCCGGGGCTTTGCACGCGTGCCCGCAGCGATCCATCACGCAGGTTCGATCGGCGTCGATCACATCGGGACAGCGGAGTTTGCGCGGGCCGCAGCAGTCGGGATCGTCGGGGCGATTGCTTGGGCAGACCGCGGGCGGAGGCGTTCCGGGCGGAGAGGTGCCCGGCGGCGCCGTGCCAGGTGGCGTGGTGCCTGGCGGCTGACTCGGTCCCCCGCCCGGCGCCATTGGCTCCGGTGTCATCGTGCCGGGCGGTGGACCAGCGGGATCCGGCGCCACTGCCGGGGCGAGGCCTGTGGTGTTCTGAGGGCGATCGCTGCGTGGACTCGAACAGGAAACGAGCATCACACTCAGCACCAGCGACCCGATTGGCCAGGAACGGGCGGCCGACCAGACATCGAGCACGTGACGGGAGTGAGGTTTGTAAACCGGCGATGGATGGCTCATGGCGAGCAGCGACCGAGCGTGGTTGTCAAGGCAACCAATGTCGTCAGGTGTAGGACTATAACAGCTCAGTCCGGGGGAGGTGCGGCACTCGATCTTCCTGTTCGGGCGCATTTCGCGCGACAGGCTCCGAGCTTCCGACGAGGCCTCCAGCTATCATGTTGCGATGTCGGCGCCGGCCCGAAGCTCAGCGCAGCAAGCGATGGCGCCAGCTTCCTGCGACCAGGCTCTCCTCGCTGCCCTGACCGACCGTCGCATCGAGACCATCGTCGATGTCATCGCCACCATGCAGGCGATCGATCGCGCTCTCCCCGACGAGGACGGATTGAAGTGGTTCAACCTGCTTTACCTCATGGTGACGGAGGAGATCAGCCTCGACATCGACCGGCACGAATGGGTCGACGAGCGTTGGCTCGAGCGGCTGGACGTGGTCTTCGCTCGGCTCTACTTCGACGCCATCGAGCTGTGGCTGGTCGACCGCGATCGCTGCCCGCGCGCGTGGGAACCGCTGTTCGACCGGCGCTATCACGCCGGCATTGCTCGGGTTCAGTTCGGCATGGCGGGCATGAACGCGCACATCAATCGCGATCTGGCGGTTGCGGTCCAGCAGGCATGTGAGGACCGCGGTCTCAGCCCCAAACGGGGAACCGCACAGAAGGCCGATTTCGACCGCGTGAACAAGGTGCTGGAAGAGGTCGAGATCCGCGCCATGCGACGGATGGCCACCGGTCTCATCGGTCAGCTGGCCGAGGGACTCGGCCGTGCAGGCGAGGTCTTTGCGATGTGGAACGTGCGCACTGCGCGCGATGCTGCATGGACCAACGGTGAGGTTCTCTGGTCCATGCGCTCGCTCCCCGAGTTGGGCGCGCAATACTTGAGCGTGCTCGACCGCATGGCGGGGCTTGCCGGCCGGGGGCTGTTGTTGCCGACCGAGCTCTGGTTCTCCGCCGATGCGCTTCGCTCGATGCTCGATCGCGAGACCCCGGCTGCCGGGCCGCTCCGCGAAGCTCCCTCGGAGACGACATTGGCAGCCGTCCCTTCCGTCCCGCCTTTCGGATTCGGCGACGCCAGCTGATCCGCAGATCTGCGACTGCGTCTTGCCAAGCGTACGGTCTGAATTGCTAAAAAAGTAGCACGTGCTATTTTTTTAGCATGGCGAACGAAAACACCGCCCAGCTCAGCCGCCGCGAGCGGCAGATCATGGATGTCATCTACCGCGCCGGCCGCGCGACCGCCGCTCAGGTGCAAGCGCGGTTGCCGGATCCGCCGAGCTATTCGGCCGTGCGCGCGATGCTGCGGATCCTGGAAGAAAAGGGACATCTCGATCATCGCCAGGACGGTCTCACCTACGTCTTCTTTCCGATCGTGCCTGCCGAGACCGCCCAGCGTTCGGCCGTGAGTCACCTCATGCAGACCTTCTTCGGCGGCTCGGCCGAGCGAGCCGTTGCCGCCGTGCTCGAGGCGTCCGACACCAAGCTTTCACGGTCCGAGCTCGACCGCATAGCGGCCATGGTTGCGGCCGCTCGTCAGGCCGGCAAATAGGCGCCGGTGAGGAGGCAAAGACGATGAACTTGGAAAAGCTATCGCAACTCGGTTCCGCTGAGTGGATACCGCTCTGGTCATGGTTGGCCTCGACCACCGTCAAGGGCGTGATGCTGCTGGCGTTGACGTTTGGCCTGGCGTGGTTGCTGCGGCAGCGCTCGGCAGCGAATCGCCACCTGGTCTGGACGGGCGGCATGGCGGCGCTTTCGTTTCTTTTGCTCTCATCCTGGTTCTTGCCCGACTGGAGCGTCGGTGCCGCCGTCATGCCTCGGTGGACGACGTTCGCGGCTCCTGTCACCGGCACTGCGCTCTTTACCGACGCCGACAGCGCTGGGACCACGACCGTCGCCGGGCCTGCGATCGTCTCGCTGACGACGTCCCCGGCTGGCCTCGATCCGCGGCTCGTGCTGATCATCGTATGGGCTCTCGGCGCGGCTCTTCTCTTGCTGCGTTTGCTACGCGATCTCCTCGCCAGCCGTCGGCTGGTGCAAACCGCGTCGCCCGTGCCTGCCGATTCATCCTTGTTCGCAACTCTGCGAAGTCTGGCCGAGGGCGCGCGCGTGCGGGTGCCCTCGCTTCGCTGGGGCCGCAGCGGCATGGGCCCCTTCACCAGCGGCATCCTGCATCCCGTGATCGTCGTTCCGGCCGATCTGGAACGCCTGCCGAGCGCGCAGCAGCGGGCCGTTCTGGCGCACGAGCTCGCGCACGTCCGTCGCCATGACTGTGCCACGCAGGTCCTGGCCCGAATCGTCTGCGCGGTGCAATGGATGAACCCCCTGGCGTGGTGGGCGGAGTCGCGCATGCGCGTCGAGCGTGAGATAACGGCCGACGATTCCGTCGTGGGCAGCGGCGCGCCCGCGACCGACTACGCGGAGCTGCTGGTCGGCCTGGCGAGCTCCGCGGTCGATCAACGAGGCGGCGCCATCACGATCGCGATGGCCTCACCGTCCCGCCTCGGCGAGCGGATCGGCCGGCTGCTCGATAACCGGCGCCGGCGTGACGGTCTGGCTCGCAAAAGCTGGATCGCTTCCCTGGTCGTGGCCGCGGCGATCGGGGCGCCGCTCGGCTGCCTCCGATCCGATGATGCTGGAACGGGCGCGCCCCTGGTCTACCGGATCGACGACCCTCGCCCGGACGAAGTCGCAAAGGTGGCGCAAACACGGCTGGTTCAAGCCGGCTGGTCCGATCTCGACGTCAGGCAAGAAGGCCGCCGCCTCACGGTCGCCATTCCTGGTGGCCAAGACAGCCAAGACACCCACGCCGTCCGGGATCGGATCCGGACAGCGCTCTCCAGTGAACGCTCCCTCTCCTTGGCCGTCGCCTTCACCGAGAGCCCCCTCGACGAGGCCCTCGAACGTGCGGCTGCCAGCCTGCCGGGTTTGGAGGCAACGACGGAGGTCTGGAGTCACCAGGGAACCGAGCTGCGCGAGCGCTACTGGCAAGGAACGCCATCGGCTCTACAGGCGCTCGTGGCTCGGGCGGTTCCCAGCGGGTCGCAAGCGGGTGCAGCGGCTGAGGTGTTGCTGGACCACAAAGCAGACGACCGCGCTCGCACGCTCGTGATCGATCCCGCTACCCGCATCGCCCTGCGCGGTACCCGGGCCGAGGTCACCCGCGACGAGACAGGCAAACCGATGCTGGCGCTGACCTTCGGTCCCGACGAGGCCGGGGCGATCGAGCGGCTGACCTCACAGCCGATGCACCTTGGACGACGACTGGTGCTTTTGCTCGGTCCCGACCAGGTGCTGGCGGCGCCGACGCTGCAAGCACCGATGAGAGGAAAGGCGAGGCTCACCTTCGGGGCGCAGGACACCGAAGCGGCCATCGTCCAGCTGGCTGACGAGATCAACGGTCGGCTGCGCGGAAGACTCCAGCTAGCCACTCCCTGAAACCAGAAGCAGTCGTTGCGCTGGAGTTTCCCGCCAGAAACTTGGGCGCGACCACTTCGAAATCGCCGTCATGCCAGCATGGCCGGAAGGTCACACGTCGGATGCGATCTTGCCTCGACGCCTGACCACCCGCGCCTGTGTTCTTTCAAACAAGGATTCGAACATGACCAAGCGAGAGATGAGCCAGGCCATCCTGGCGGCGAAGAAGGCCAAAGGGCTCACCTGGGCGGAGCTTTCTTCCGCCACTGGCGTGGGCGAGGTGTATCTCGCTTCGGCAGGCCATGGCGAGAACACTCTGACCGCCGAGAGTGCGGCCACGCTGGGAAGGTCGCTCGGCCTCGCTCCCAATGTGGAGGCGGCGCTGCTCGATGTGCCGATGAAGGGATGGTCGATGGAAAAGACGGTCCCGACCGATCCGCTGATCTATCGTTTCTACGAGATCATCGCGGTCTACGGCACGACGCTGAAAGACGTCATTCAGGAAAAGTGCGGTGAAGGCATCATGAGCGCGATCGATTTCCGGATGGACATCGATCGGGTCGAGCATGCCAAAGGTGCGCGGGTAATCGTCAAGCTCGACGGCAAGTTCCTACCCTACGCGCGCTGGTAGTCGCAGCGGCGTGTCGCGAACTAGCGTCGCGGCGAGAACGGGATGAGCAGCCGCATGGGCTCGGCCGGTAGCGGCTCGTCGAACTCGAAGACCGTCATCTCGACGGTGCCGCCATTGGTGGGCTTTTTCCAGTGATGCTTGGCCGACCAGTTGCGCACGCCCGTGGCGGTGTCCGATTCGAGGATCGCCTCGGCGCGGCCGAGGGTGCCGCTGGCGATCGCCACGGCGATCTGGTTGGTCGGCCGATCGGGCGTGAGGTGGACCTCCAGCGTCGTCGCCTCGGTGAAGGGCGCGATCGTCTCGGGCGGAATGATGACCTCGTACGTGACAGGGGATTCCATACCGGCAGTATGGGGTTTCCCCCGTCACTTGTCCGGCCGCTAGAAGCGGAGCCGCAGGGCGAGCGGGATGAGCGCCACGTCGGTCTCGTTGACCTCGACGTCGCGGGCCGGCGAGCCGGCAATGGGCGGCGTCGTCATGGCGTTGGGGGCGATCGCCCCGACCTTCTGGGTGAGGCTTCGGTAGCTCAGCGTCACACTGGGGCAAAAATCCAGGTTCGTCGTCAGGCGGCGGACCAGTTGGCCCCGCAGAACCAGGGCGAATCCAGATGTGGTCACGGATTCGGTCACCACCGCGACGTTCATGTTCGGCTTGATCGCCTGCTCGCTCTTGCCGGTGGCGAGCAGCGCCTGCGCCTCCGTCTCGAACGAGATCTTTTCGTCGAAGGTGCTGGTCAGGTGACCGTAAAGGCCGAAGAAGATGCGCGACTGTGTGACCTCGATCTCCTGCTCGGCGGTGAACTGTCGGCCGCCTTCGACGATGCCGCCCAGCTCGAGCTGCGGCGAGAGGCGATAGCCGATCTGAAGTGATTGCACGTCCGACGAGAGGCGGGCGCGGGCGACCACGTCGTCGATGCCAGCGCGGAACGTCAGAACCGGATCCACGGCCGAGAAGACCGAGCCGGAGCCGTCGACTTTCACGATGGTGCCGTTGAGTGGTTTGACCTCGAAGGCGCGAGAAACGAACGTGAAAGGCAGAGCGCCGATCTGCAGATAATTTCCAGCCTCGACGGACGGATCAGCGACCTCGGCGGTGGCCGCTGCGGCGCCGGCCGTGGGGTTGACGAGCACAAGAGGTCCGGCGAGCGCCAGTACCAGGAAGGTGTGCGAGGCGAAACGGCCGAGGGGGGACGACTCGTTCGGGATCCGGGTGCGCATGTGATGAGTCCTTTGCGTTGGGGAAGGCGGCGCGTGGGCGCCAACCAGCCATGCGCAAAGGACGAGAACTTCCGCTCACGAAAAAAACCGCTCACGCGGCAGTCGGCACGCCCCGAGGACGCGCCCCAAACAGCTCAGCTGCGCATGGCGGTCTCCACCGCCGCGCGGGTTTTCGGGATCGCCTTCGTGAGGACGTCGTGACCGGCGGCCGTCACGAGTACGTCGTCCTCGATGCGGATGCCGCGCACGTCGTCGAACTGGGCGAGGCGCCGTCGGTCGAGCCGGTCGCCGGCTTTGGCAGCCAGCACCGGGTCAGCGAGGATGCCGGGAACGATGTAGAGGCCCGGTTCGATCGTGACCGCCATTCCAGGGATGAGATCGCGATCGAGCCGCAGGTAGCGGATGCCGAAATCGGCGCCGCGCTTTCGATCGGATGCGTAGCCGGCCCTGTCCCCGAGATCCTCCATGTCGTGCACGTCGAGTCCGAGGAGGTGGCCAATGCCGTGCGGAAAGAGCAGGTAGGCGACGCCGTCGGCGACCAGCTCGGCGGGGTCGCCGCGGAGAATGCCGAGCGCCACCAGGCCCTCGGCGAGGGTCTTGGCTGCCAGCAAATGAAGATCGCGGTAACGCACGCCCGGCCTCACCGCCTCGATCGTCCGCGTCTGTGCCGCCAGCACGACGTCGTAGAGATCGCGCTGGGTCGGCGAATACGTACCGGTCACCGGCCAGGTCCGCGTGACGTCGCCTGCCCATCCGCCAGCCGTCTCGGCGCCGACGTCGGCCAGCAGCAGATCCCGCGGCCCGAGCACGTGATGGTGGACGTGGCTGTGGAGGACCTCGCCGTGGACCGTGACGATGGACCCGTAAGCCACGGTCATTCCGCGGGCGATGAGGGCGGCCTCCATCGCGGCCCGCACCGCCGATTCGCGCAAGCCCGGCCGCGTGGCGCGCATGCCGGCTGCGTGCGCTTCCGCCGTCGCGTCGGCCGCGAGCCGCAGCTCGGCCTGGGCGGCGTCATCGTGGGCCAGGCGCAAGGCGATGATGGCATCGGCAAGAGGCTCATCGACGCCGGCGAAGACGCCATACGCGACCTGTCGCCCCAGCAGGGTGCCGAGTTCGCGATTGGTCTCCAAATCCGGCGCGGGCACGGTCGCGGTTCCGGGCGGCAAGGCGGCGGCGAGCTCGTCGGTGCTCCGCACGCGCACCCCGAGTGCCTCGCCGATCTCGGCCGGGGTCGGCTCGGGGCCGTGCCAGAGGGCACCGTCGGGCTCGGGAGGCGGCAAGAACAGGGTCCAACCATCGTGGGCCTTTGCCTGGCCGGTGCCGGAGCCCGCTGCCTGGCTGCGTCCGGGCTGTCGCGTCTGCCCCCCGTCCCAGAGGGCATACGCTCCGGGCAGCGGCAGCCCGAAAAAGTAGAGGAAATGGCTCACCGCCCGAAAAGCGAAGGCATTGCCGGCGTAGTTGCGAGGCCGCGAGACGCCCGCGGCCAGGAGCGCTGGCCGCGGGCCAAGGGCTCGTGCCAGACGCTCGCGCCGCGCGGCCAGAGCCGGCGATACCGGGGACGCGATGAAACCCTCGAGGTCCATGGAACATCAGTATAGGGCGGACGGGGCAACCCCGGCAGTTTCGGCCCTTCCGACGCCCCCGTAACCGGGGGGGTTCTTGATCAGCCATCAGGACGTGCCAGATTATCGAGTTGTCGCCATGTCAGACGAACGCGAACGAGCACCCACGCGACAGCGTGAGCTGGCCACCCTCGACCGACCCAAGGTCGAACGGCCCAAGCTTTACGAGGTCTTGCTGCACAACGACGACTACACGACGCAAGAGTTCGTGGTCTACGTGCTGATGAAGTTCTTCCGCCACGACGCCGACGCCGCCCAGAAGATCATGCTTCACGTCCACACCAAGGGCGTGGGGGTGGCCGGTGTCTACACCTACGAGGTGGCCGAGACCAAGG
>JANNNO010000118.1:0-24651 GCA_031398585.1 Myxococcales bacterium
GTGCGGGATCTCTTCTACAACGTGCCCGCGCGACTCAAGTTCCTCAAGACCGAGGCGACCGAAGCAGGCAACGTCGCCGATTCTCTGTTGCGCTTGTCTCTCGCCAATCCGGGTGTGCACGTGCGGTTGCGCAGCAACGATCGCCTGGTGCTGGATCTGCCGCCCGTGGTCGGTTTCGGCGAGCGGGTCCGTTCGGCCCTGGGCCGGCGGGGCGCCGGTGCCCTGCACGAGGCGCAAGGCGAGGAGAACGGTGTGCGCGTGCACGCCTTCGTCGCTGGACCGGAAGAGGCGTCGGCGACCCCGCGCAATACCTTCCTCTTCGTCGGCCGCCGCGCGGTTCGCGACCGTTCGCTGGTCTCGGCTCTGACGATGGCGTATGGCGAGCTGCTCGACAAAGGGCGCTATCCTTTCGGCGTCCTTTACCTCGAGGTGCCCGGCGCTGACGTCGATGTGAACGTGCACCCGCAAAAGCTCGAGGTCCGCTTCGCGCGCGCGCAGGAGGTCTATGCGGCTGTCCGCCACGTCGTCGGTGCAGGGATCGCGCGCGCGCCGTGGCTGGACGTCGCGCGGCGTGGGTTCAGCCGACCGTTCGCGGGGGCGGTGCCGGAGGGCGAGGGCGAGCCATTGTCCGTCGAGGCGCCCTGGTCGATCGACGCGGCGGCGCGTGCGTCTGTGACGGGAGATCGGGCGAGCGGGGGGGGCCTTGGCGTCGATGGCGGAATCCCGGTACATCGTTACGGCTCACTCGCGGGGCGCGGCGGCGGCGCTGTGGCGGGGGCAGCGGAAGGCCTTTCGCGCAGCGCCTATCGTGACACCTGGGGCGCGACCTTGCCGCTGCCGACCGACGTGGCGGGCGCTCCGCTTGGCGCGGGCTTCTTCGAGGGCCTGCACTATGTGGGGCAGCTGCACCGCACCTACCTGGTCTGCGAGGCGCCCGGCGAGCTGGTGCTGGTCGATCAGCACGCGGCCCACGAGCGGCTCGCTTTTCAGCGACTGCGCAAGGCCTGGTCCGACCGATCGTTGCGACAGCAACGATTGCTCTTTCCCCTCGAGATCGACGTCGACGAGTCGGCGGCAGTCACCGCGGCGGATCCCGATGCCGCTGCCGAGCTTGCCCGCCTCGGCTTCGATCTTCACGTCCCCGAAGCGACGGGGGCCACGCGCCGGCTGATCTTGCGGGCGGTGCCGGATCTCCTGAAGGACGCGCCCGCCAAGCCGCTCTTGCTCGATGCGCTCGCCGGCTTGTCCGATCTCGAGGGGGCGCCGCCTGGCCAGGAGCGAGCTGCCTCGGACGAGGCGCTACAACACCTGCTGGCGACGCTCGCTTGTCACAGCGTGCGGCGGGCTGGCGATGTTCTGCCGCGTGAGGAGGCCGTCGCCTTGCTCGCTTCGCTCGACGAGGTCGATCTGCGATCGCATTGTCCGCACGGGCGGCCGGTGCTCGTGCGGCTGACGCTGACCGAGCTCGAGCGTCGTTTCGGGCGATCCTGACGTGGCGATGGCCGTGGGCGCGCCCGCGAGGCTGCGCAGAGCGATTGCGGTGCTGGGGCCGACGGCGGCGGGCAAGAGCTCGCTCGGTCTGGCGCTGGCCGAACGCGTGGGCGGCGAGATCCTCTGCTGCGACTCCATGCAGGTCTACCGCGGGCTCGACATCGGCACTGGCAAGCCGACGGCAGCCGAACAGGCACGCGTGCCGCACCACCTGCTCGACCTGGCGGCGCCCGACGAGTCGTTTCACGCGGGTCGGTGGTCGGCGGCCGCGCGGGCGGTGATCACCGAGGTGAACCAGCGCGACCGCCTGCCCATCATCGTGGGCGGCACCGGCCTGTATTTCCGCGCGCTCGTGCAGGGGCTCTTCGAGGCACCGCCGCCCGATCCCGAGATTCGCGCCCGACATCAGGCCGAGGCATCGCAGTTGGGCGTGCTCGCCTTGCACGAACGGCTGCGCGGCATCGATCCCGAGGCGGCGGCGCGCATCCTGCCGGGCGATCTCCTGCGGATCAGCCGCGCGCTCGAGATCTGGGAGCAGACCGGCGTGCCGCTGACGACCCTGCACCGGGCCGCGCAGCCGCCAGAGCCGCTGGAGCTGCACACGGTGCTGCTCGACCCGGAGCTCGAAGCTCTGCGGGTGGCGATCTCCGACCGCGTCGACGCCATGATGGCGGCGGGCTTCCTTGGCGAAGTGGCCGCGTTACGAGCGGCCGGTTTCGCTGGGGCACGGGCGCTGGCCGGGCTCGGCTACAAACAGCTCGGCGAGCACCTGGAGGGCAAGCTCTCCCTCGACGAAGCCGTCGGCGAAACCAAACGCGCGACGGGAGCTTACGCGCGCCGCCAGCGGACCTGGTTTCGCAAGGAGCCCGCCGCATTGCGCATCACGCGCGTGGTCTCGGCAAGCGCCCTCACCGGTCTCGCCGACGAGTTGGCCGCGGCGGTATCGAGCCGCTTCGACTTGCGCTAGTCTCTTGCGCCCTCATGGCCAGTCGGATGTCGGAAGCCCCGGTCCTCGAGTTCGAACGTCCGGTTGTCGAGCTCGAACGAAAAATCGAGGAGCTGCGGCAGTTTGCCCAGGCGAGCGGGACTCTCGAACGCGAGATCGCGACGCTGGAGACGCGGGTCGAGGAGCTGCAGCGCGAGATCTTCGCCGACCTCAGCCCCTGGCAAAAGGTGCTGCTCTCGCGTCACCCCGGGCGGCCCTATAGCCAGGACTACGTTCAGCGCCTGCTCACCGACTTCACCGAGCTGCACGGGGATCGACGCTTCGGCGACGACTCGGCCATCCTGGGCGGCTTCGGCTGGTTCGATGGATCTCCGGTCATGGTGCTCGGGCACCGCAAGGGTCGCTCGGCCAAGGAGAACGTCGCCGTCAACTTCGGCATGGCACGGCCGGAGGGCTATCGCAAGGCACTGCGACTGATGGAGGTCGCCGCCCGGTTCGGACGCCCCATCCTCTGCTTCATCGACACCATGGGCGCCTACCCTGGCCTCGACGCGGAGGAGCGCGGACAGGCCGAGGCGATTGCCAAGAACCTCGAGGTGATGGCCTCGTTGCCCGTCCCGATCATCTGCACGGTGATCGGCGAAGGTGGCTCGGGCGGCGCGCTCGCGCTCGGCGTCGGTGATCGCGTGCTGATGCTCGAGTATTCGGTCTACTCGGTGATCTCGCCCGAGGGCTGCGCCTCCATCTTGTGGCGCGACGATGACAAGAAGGCGGACGCGGCGGCGGCCTTGAAGATCACGGCGCCTGACCTGCTTCGCCTCGGCGTCATCGACGAGATCATTCCCGAAGCGCCCGGTGGCGCTCATCGCGATCACGATCTGACCGCGCAGAATCTCGCCGCTGCCATTCGCAAACATCTGGCCGAGCTGCGCCGGCTGCCGGCGGCCGAGCTTCTGGACAAGCGCTACGACAAGTTCCGTGCGATGGGTGCCTTCGTCGAGAGCAACGAAGTCGTCCAGGAGCCAAGTGAGGTGCAGCGATGAGCGGGCAAGGGGATACGGGTGGGAACGTCACGCGCCGGCCGGTGAGCCCGGGGGCCGAAGAGATCCTCGGCAAATACTTCCCGGTGCTCGACCACGGGTTCGTGAGCCTGGTCGACTACATGGGCTCGGACGAGGACGTCGAGCGCGCCGCCCGCGTGAGCTACGGCTACGGCACCCGGCAAAAGAGCGCCACGCGCGGCCTCATTCGTTACTTGCGGCGCCACAAGCACACGACTCCCAGCGAGATGGTCGAGCTGAAGTTTCATTGCTGCATGCCGATCTTCATCGCGCGGCAGTGGATCCGGCACCGCACCGCCAGCGTGAACGAATACAGCGGCCGCTATTCGCTGGTGCCGATGTTGTTCTACACGCCTCCCATCGAGCAGCTGCAGACCCAAAGCCGCAAGAACAACCAGGGGCGCAGTGGCACTCTGGTGGACGAGGCGTTCTATCGCGAGGCCAGCGCCAAGTGGCAAGAGCAGCGCCGCCTCTCGGCTGACGCTTACGAGTGGCTGACCGGCAACGACGTCGCTCGCGAGCTGGCACGCATCGATCTGCCGCTGTCGACGTACACGCAGTGGTACTGGAAGATCGATCTACACAACCTGCTGCACTTTCTCACCCTCCGGGTCGACGACCATGCGCAGTGGGAGATCCAGGAGTTCGGTCGCGTGATGGCGGGCATGCTCAAGCGGGTGGCGCCCCTGTCGTACGAGGCCTGGATCGACTACGACGTCTGCGGCGCGCCGCTGTCGCGCATGGAGCTCGACGTCCTGCGCTCCGTGATGGTGGCCGATGGATCGGGCGGCGTGGCGGTCAAAGCCGACTCACTGCCGCGCGAACGGCTCTTGGCTGCCGGCCTCAGCACACGCGAGGTCGATCAGCTGATCGTGAAGCTCGCCCCCAAAACGGTCCCCGACTTCGAGCTCGACCTCACGAAGGCGCGCACGCCCGAACACTTCGCCGAACGCCTCGCCGCCGCCGTCCCCAAGGCCGACCGCCCCCCGCCCGAAGCCTGATCGCCCCCTCCGGCTCCCTCGCCCACGCAGTGGGAGAGGGGCGGGGTGAGGGTCCGAACGCAAATAGCGCCCGGGTCTGGTGCCCCCCCTCCGACTCCCTCGCCCACGGCAGTGGGAGAGGGGCGGGGTGAGGGTCCGAACGCCGGGCGCCGGGCCGTGCCTTAGTTGCGCACGCAGCGCGGATCGTCGCTGCCCGCGGGGCAGGTGAGACAGCGGATCGACTGCAGAGTCCCGGCCGGAGGCAGGATGTCGGTGCCGTCTCCGTTCTTCTTGCGCTTCACCTCGGTGCGATAACCCGAGCCGCACATCGGATCGCCCTGGAGCACCCAGCAGTCACGACTGCCGTCGCCGCCGCCTTCGGGGCAGGGGACGATCGCGACCTCGCGGTAGCGGTTGGTGCCGTCGTCGAGCGGAACCTGATCGAAGACCTGGCAGTCGGGATCGACCTTGTCGCCGGTCTTGGTGTCGACGAGCGGCGAGGTGATGCAGGTATTCTCGAGCAGGAGCCGCAGCTTGCCGCCGATCTCGGTCATCGCGGCCGAAAGATCCGGCTGGCAGATGCTGTGGATCGTGTTGTTGCGGAAGCCCTTGGTGAAGGCGTTGAGGCGAATGGCGGGAGCCGCGCTGCCGTCGGGGTCCTTCACGCCCGCGGCGTTGCGCCCGCAGATGGGGATGATGTCGAGCTGCGTGGGGCCGCCCGGCTGCGACTGAACAGATTCGATGCCGTATTCACCCTCGACCGAGGTGACCTTGCCCATCGCGTCCTTGTTTTCCTTGCCCCAGCCGATGATCGACGAGACCAGGATGCGATCGTCGGGCGACCGCTTCAGGCTGCGGATCGCGTTGACGAAGAAGTCGATGTTGATGAGCCGGCTCTGCTCGGGCTCCGAGTCGGGCCGGACGTAGGGCTTGCAGTCGTTGAGGTTGGCCTTGAACTCGCGCGCCTCGACCGGTTGGCCGTTGCAGACGTGTCCCTTCGTGTTGCAACGAAGGCTGCCGGCCTGGCCGGGCATCGGCATTTGGTAGAAGTCAGCGTCCGGCTTGCCGGAGCAGTCATCCTCGTCGCTCAGGATCACGATGCCGAGGTAGGCGTCACTGCGAAGAAAGCCCTCGTGACGACCAGGTTTGCCGTTGGCGTCCTTCTTGTTGTGTTCGTCGCTGAAGAGCGAAAAGTAGAGCGAGAGCAGCTGGTGCTCGTAGCCGCAGCCCATGACGCCGAGGTTCGCCATGCACTCGAACACCCCCGGCAGCGCCTGCGTAGCGGTCTGTCCCGCCGGGATGAGGTGGCCGAAGTTGCTCTTGCCGCTGCCGTCGATCTTGAGGAAGTAGCCGTTTTGTTCCGGCTTGAGGTTACAGGCATCGAGCACGCGAAAAGCGCCGCGGTCACCGCCGCGATCGCATTCGGGAGCCGGCATGGTCGGCCCGGAGCCGACGTCGCTCGAAATGACGGCGATGTGCATGTCGGGCGCGCCGCCCTTGATGCTCGTGAGCTGCTCCATGAAGCGCGGGAAGTTCCGCCGCAGCTTGGCTTGCTCTTCGATCATGGAGTTCGAGTTGTCGACCACGAAGATGAGATCCAGCTTGCGGGCCGGATTCACTTCGTAAACCAGGTCGGTCTGCTCTTCCGGAGCGGGCTTGGGCTGCTCGAGCGGATGCGAGTTGCACGCCCATAGCGCGAGCGGCACCGTCGCAGCTGCAAAGACCCAGCGCAGGTGGCGCCAGCCGTACCACCGCGAGACAGACCGTGGGCGGACGGTCGAGTCGAGCCGGGGAGCGTTCATCGAGACCTCCTCAAACGTGTTCCTCAAATAGGCGACGTTAAGACACGCGCGAGCCACACGAGGGAACCTTTCCCGCGGAAATCATGCAGGAAATTGCCCTAACTCTGGCAAACGCGCGCCATCGTAGCATGACGTGTTTTTGGTACCGACGAGAATTGTGGGGCGCAGGCCGACGACGTCGCAGGGACGCTTACCCCGATCCTCGTGCCACCTGTTGCCCTTCCCCTGGCCTCATCCGGAGCTTCCCCATCGGCGAGACGAGGGGAGGCTGGCGGGGCGGCTCTCAGTCGGGCGGTGCGCCGCCGGGCGGCGTGCCGACGGGGATCGCTTCGCCAACCAGGGCCGGCGGCGCCAGGGGCACAGTTGCACCGGGGCTATCGAAGGACGGGGGCAGCGTCTCCGGCAAGCGGGGCAGGGTCGGCATGAGTCGATCGGCGGTGAGCGGCGTGGGGCGGGCCGGCAAGGCGACAGTCGTGCGGGCTGAGGGGGGCGCCGCGGCGATGACTGTCTCGCGCGGGACCGCCCGGCCCTCGTGGACCTGGACCCAATCGGCCACGCGGGCCACGTCCCCGAACCGAGTCAGCTCGCCCTCGTTGCCGAGGAAGACCATGCCGATTGTGCGACCCCCAACCCGGGCCGCGAGGACCAAGCAGTAGCGGGCGGCGTTGTTGAATCCCGTCTTGCCGCCGAGCACGAGCGTGTTGGGGCGGGATGCCATGCGATGCGTGTTGCTGTAGCGGAGCAGCTGCGCTCGTCCGATCGGTCGCACGTCGTATTCGAGGCGCTTGGTGATCTCGCCCAGCACCGGGTGATCCATCACGGCGCGCAGCAGGTCGATGAGCTCGCGCGGCGTCGACACGTTCTCGGGCGACAGCCCCGTCGGCTCGACGAAGCGTGTGTGCTTGAGGCCGAGCTCGCCGACTTTCTTGGTCATCGCGGTGGCCAGGCCGGCAGCGTCGTAGCCGACCGCGCGGCCCAGAGCGGGCACGGCGCGATTGTCGGAACCGAGCAGGGCGGCGTGCAGCAGATCGCGGTTGGTGAGGGTCATGCCCTCCTGCAGGCGGGATCGAGCGCCGCCGCGGGCGACGTCGATGTCGGCACGAATGATGGTCGTCGTCGCGTCGAGGTCGAGCCCGCGGTCGACCACCGTGAGGGCGGCTGCCAGCTTGGAGATTGAGGCGATCGGCCGGGGCTCGTCAGCCCGGCGGGTGAAGAGCTCCTGGCCGTTGGCGAGGTCGAGCACGTAGGCCCCGTGGGCCTGGACGTTGGGCAGGTTCCCCTTCATCCAGGGGATGCTGCGAATCCGCCGCGGGGTCGACCGCCGCGATCGCAGACCCTGCCGCCCGCTGCGGCTGGCGAGTCGCGGTTTGCCGACGAGGGGTCGACTTGCCGCTTGCGAGCGGACCGTCTTGCTCGTGCTCGCGTGGGCGCCTCGACGAACGGCGGCCGTCGCTGCCGATCCCGGGAGCAGCGGGATGGTCAGAGCGAACGCCGCAAATCCGGCGAGGGCGAGATTGGGAATCGACACGCGCACCACGGCAAGCCTATCAACGGCTGAATCATCAGCAAATTTAGCCGTCGCCCGGGTGCGTCTTGCTGTTGCTTCGGTGTGCGTTGCGTCCCGATTCCGCGGGCTTGCGATACGGGCCGCTCGAGTGCCCCGCGACGGCTGGCCAGCGGCGGTGCTCATGCCGAGCTCATGAGGTGAAGGTCGAGCAGGTTCGAGGTACCGGGGCCCTGCACCAGAGAACCGAGCCGGGCGAGCAGAGACGCGCTGTCGCATCGGGCGAGGGCGGCGTCGGGGTCGAGGCCGGCGGCCAGGGCGCGTGGCCAGGTCTGGCCGTCGACCACCGCGCCGGTGGCGTCGGCCGAGCCGTCGCGATCGTCGGTCCCTGCGGCGAGAAAGGCGACTGGTAAGCCGGTGATGTGCCGGGCGACGAGGAGGGCGAGGTGGGTGGCACGGCCCCCGCGGCCGGCCGCGCCTGGCGCCGCGGTCGATCGTCCGAGATCGATGGTCGGCTCGCCATTGCCAATCGCGATGACGTTGGGGCGGGTGGCTATCGATCGCGCGTGAGCCCCGTAGCGGGCGGCAAGCGCTTCGACCGGCAGAGACGTGTCGGGCTCGACGACCTCCGCTTTCAGACTGCGCGCGTGCCCGGCCCGGCGGGCCGCGGTCACGACCGTGGCGGGATCGCCGACGATTCGCTGGGTGACGTGGGCAAGGGGGTCGAGCTGGCCGGCCTTTGCGGGTTTGGGCGTTTCGGGATGCTCACCCCGCACGCCGGCGGCCAGGTGCGCGCGGACGCGGTCATGCCCCACCGGCGCGCGGGCATCGAGCACCTCCAGTGCGTCGGCGAAGCTCGTCGCGTCCGACGCGAAAGGGCCCGAAGCGATGGTGCCGAGATCGTTGCCGAGTACATCGGATAGGGCAAGTACGAGCACAGGGGCGGGGCAAGCCAGGGCGAGGCGTCCGCCTTTGACCGCCGACAGATGTTTGCGAAGGGAGTTGAGCTCGTGAATCGGCGCACCGGCGGCGGCCACGGCGGCGGCGGCGGCGCGTTTGTCGGCAAGGTCGATGCCGGAGGCGGGCAGGCAGCAGAGCGACGAGCCGCCACCCGAGAGCAGCACCACGAGCGGCACTTGCCCCGCGACGAAGCGCAAAGCGGCCCGTCCGGCGGCGATGCTGCCTTGACCGGGGTGAGGGTGCTCGCCGATCACGATCGCCGTGCGTGGGCCCAGGCTGCCTGCAGCCGGCGCTCGCGCAGCCGTCGTGATCACCAACCCAGCCACGAGCCGGTCGGCAAAAGCCGGCAAGGTGCCGGCGAGGCCTGACCACATCGCCGTGGCCGCCTTGCCGAGCGCGAGCACGGCGAGTGGACCCTCGTCGCTCAGTCCGGCCGGTCGATCGCTGACAAGGGCCGCTTTCACGAGCGCCCCGCCGTCGCACGCCCCGGTGACCTCGGCGTAGATCTCACGAAGCAGCGCTGTGCGGTCCATGGCTCACGCCTTTGGATCGCGGGGGCGTGCGTCCTGTCGTTCCGCAGGCCGGGCCCGCTTGCGATCGAACCAAACGCGGACCGCTGCGACGGTGGCGGCGTAGTGCCGTGTCTTCCACATCGACAGCGCCAGCATCGCGGTCGTCAGCATGATGAAGGCAATCGTGGCGGCGGCGAGCGACAGCTTCTTTTGCATGAAGCGCGTGCCGTAGCCGTAGCAGATCTCGACGTGGACCCAGTAGATCAGCAACGACGTCTGACCGAGCTGGTTCAGGACCGAGAACCGTAGGGGGCGCCGAGCGTCGAGCCAGCGGGTGGCGAAGAAGCCCGCGCACGCGAGCATGAACACGACGCCGCCGCGAAAGAAGAAAGAGCCCGGGCCCATCTGCGCCACCAGCTCGGATGGGTAGCGAATGACCTCGGGATTGATTGCCCGCACGACGAGGACCGTCGCCGACGAGAGCGCACCAAGGGCGCCGGTGATGAGGAACGCGCGTCGACCACCGTCGGGCCCTCGCACCGCGCGCAGCCAGAGCTGACCGACCACGAGACCGAACGGGGCCCACGCGCCCCAGGGGAAGATCGGGAACCAGGCCAAGGGACGTTGACCGCCCACGTAGGACGACAGTGGCTTGGGGATCCAGTCGGGAAAGACTGCCGGACCGACGATCGGACCAAGGCCGATGAAAATCACCGCCGCGACGAGCGGCAGGATGAAGCGCGGTCGCCCATGGCGAGGCACACCGAACAGACCGACCAACAGGATGGACGCGCCGATGCAGTTGAGGATGTCGACGCGGAGGACCTGGATCCAGCCACCCCAGAAACCCGCGAGGACGTGTTCCTGCAGTCGAAAGGCGTAGGCCAGCGCCAGCATGCCGACGCCGCGACGAAACGTCTGGCGCCGCATCTCGGCCGACGAGACGCCGCGGCCAAGCGCGGCTTCGAAGCCGATCGCGGACGAAACACCGACCAGGAAGAGAAAGAGGCGCGATGGCACACCGGAGGTGTGGCGGATGACCTCCCACGCGAACCCGTGGCGATAAGAAGGGTCCATCCACGAGTCGTAGCTGTGCGCGACGATCATGGTGATGACGGCCACGCCGCGCAGCCAGTCGATGACGGGCACGCGGGAGGGGCGTCGCGGGCGGGCGGGGGAGGGAGACAGCTCGGTCACTGACGCGGCGGAGAGTACCAGAGGAAGGGCTTTGCGGCCGAGCGCCAGCGAGGCGAGGATGGCGGCATGTCGAGCTCCGAGCCGATTCGCCTGGCCTACTCCGTCGACGCCGACGACGCCTTCATGTTTCATGCCCTCACCACGGGGCAGATCGACGCGCGGGGGCTAACGTTCACCCATCGCCGCGCGGATACGGCGGCACTCAATCAGCTGGCGGCCGACGAAGGTGCCGACGTGGTCGCGATCTCGCTGGGCGCGTTCCCTGCGGTCGCCGACCGCTATCTGCTGTTGCCGCACGGAGCGTCCGTGGGACGCGGGTACGGTCCCGTCGTCGTCGCCACGCAACCGACCTCGCTTGCGCAGCTGCGCGGGCGGCGCATCGGGATCCCGGGGCTCGGGACCACGGCGTGGCTCACGTTGCGCCTCATGCAGGCCGATCTCGTGCCGGTGGTGGTGCCCATCGCGCCGTTCACCGAGATCTTCGGCGCTCTCGACCGGGGCGAGATCGATGCGGCGCTGTTGATTCATGAGGGCCGGCTGCTCTACCAGGAGCGCGGATATTCACGCGTCGCCGAGCTCGGCGAGTGGTGGCAGGCGGAGACCGGCTTGCCCCTGCCGCTGGGAGTGAACGTCATCCGACGAGGGTTAGGCGCGGAGACCGTCGCGCGTGTTTCGGCGGTCCTGCGTGATGCCATCGCGTGGGCGATCGCTCACCGGGACCAGGTCATCGATCGAATCGCGAGCGAAGAACGAGGTGATGCCGCGCTTTCGCGGGTGGCTCTGCTCGATCGTTACCTCGGCATGTACGCCAATCACGACACGACGACGATGGCGCCCGACGTGCGCAAAGCCATCGATGTGCTGTTCGATCGCGCCGCGGCCGCCGGTCTTCTGCCCGCGGGTGTGACGGTGAGCTGGGCACCCTGACGGGGGCAGCAGGGCGTGCGAATCGAGTCGCGAAGCCGGATCCCGAAGTAAGCTGCGTGCGATGAGGACGCGACGAGGTTTCGGCGGGGCGTTGGCAAAGTGGTCCGCAGCCGTGGTCGGCCTGGCGATAGGCTTGCTGGGCAATTCTGCGGGGCCCGCGCTGGCGGATCCGGGAATCGCCCCCGGGTTCTATACCGGGCGACATTTGAAGACCGCGTACAACGCCGTCACCCGACGGAGCCAGATGACGTGGTGGGGGGTGAACCTCTTTCTCAAGCCCGACGGACGGGTCCTCTGGGTGACGTCCACGCTCGGCCTCGTCGACAGCTTCGACTTCGATGAGGCCGCGAGCAAGCCCGGCAATCAATCGGGCACTTACCGTGTGGCGGGCGGCAAGCTCACCATCGCTTTTCAGGATGGCTCGACCTGGGTCGCCAAGATCACGTCTCGTTCAGGCTTCACCATCCAGAGCGGCGCGCCGGGCAACTTCCTCAACCTGCGCGTCGGTCAACCCGCGCGGGTGCCGGGCGCTCTCGACGGGACGTTCTACAACAGCAGCTTCGCCAACGTCGGCGGCGGTGGATCCGTGTCGGGCGATCACTGGATCACGTTCGGCCGCGGCGGCGCCATCAAGCTTCGCGACAGCACGATGCTGTCGGGCACCCCGATCAGCGGATACCACGACAAGGGCGTCGACGGGACTTACACCATCAAAGGGTACACGTTGACCGTGAAGGCCAACGGCGGCGAGACCGCGCGCTACAACCTCTGGGTGCCGGAAGGCTCCGCGAGCCAACCCAAAATCATCACGGTGGGAGAGGCCGACTACCTCAGGAAGTGATCTGGCCGAGCCAGGTGCGAACTGCGGCGCACGCGGCCGCCGCGGCTCGTTCCGCGTTGGCCCGCCACTGTGCATGGGCCGCAGGTCCGACGTCATTGGCGATGCCGAGCACCGCCGCGAAGGGAACGTTGGCCGCCGCCGCCGCACGCGCGACCGCAAAGGCCTCGAGATTCTCCAGCGCGGCTCCGGTGGCCCCTGCCAGCGTCCGCGCCAGCGCGGCGGTTCGCGTGATCGCAAGCGGACAGGCGACATCGACGATCGGCAGACCGGTGGCGGCGGCCAACGCCTGCACCAGCTCAGCGCTCGCTTCGGCGACGAGCGGCAGGGGCTCGGGTAGATAGGCCTCCTCGCGCGCGACGCTGTCGGATGCCAGATGGATCCGGCGGACGATCACCGCGCCGCCGACCTGCAGCGCCGCGGCCGTGTCGGCGGTGCTCGACACCCGAGCGCCAGCCGCTGTCGAAGTCGACCCCGCGGTTTTTGCCGCGGCTTTGCTTTCTGGGGTGCGCTTGCCGGGACGGCTCGGCATCACGGGATAGAGACCCGCCGTGCCTACCAGTACAATCGCGCGCGGATGCTGCCGTTCGATGACCCGCGCGGTGCCGGCGGCCGCTTCCACCAGACCCACGCCGACGACGGCGCGGATGGGAGGCGCACCCTCGACCCGCAAGGTCGCGGCGCCTGCGCGAGACTTCGGCGATCGGCCCTGGTGAAAGACGCGCCCCAGGCCGCGCAGCTCGGGTGCCCACGCCGCCACAATGGACAGAGCGCCCGACGACGCCCCCATCGGTCCGGCGGGCGTCGAGGATTCGTCCTCTTCCTCGTCCTCTTCCTCGTTCTCTTCCTCGTCCTTTTCCGAGGCAGGCGGGGGCCGACCGATCACGTGCCCGCCTTTTTCAGTAGCCGAGTTGCAGCTGGCGATCTTTGCCGTACTTGTCGGGCACGGCGGCGGGTGGGCGGCGATCGCCGCTGACTTTGACCTGCAGCCCCCTCACGCCGTCGGGCCCCACGGTCAGACGGCTCTTCGAAGTCTGGGTCGCGGCCTCGTGCCAGACCTCGACCTCGTAGTCTCCCGCGGGAACACCGCGAATCGCGAACGCCCCACCGGCGTCGGCCTGGCCGTACCAGGGCGTGTCGACCACGACGACGTAGCCGAGCATCGACGCGTGGATGTTGCAGAGCAGTTGCACCGGGCCCGCCTTGGGAAACGTCTTGGTGTACGACTGGCCGGCCTTGAACAGACCGCTGTCGAAGTCGTTGGGCTTCGAGAGGGAAAAGACGTTGTGGAAGATCGGATCCTGGTTGGCGAAGCTGATGGTCGAACCGGCGGTCACCGGCAACACGCGCGGGACGAAGGTCTTGTTGATCTGGTTGATGGTCTTGCCCCTCAGGGGCGCCGGCCGCGGCGTCGGGCCGTCGGCCTTCTTCAGCCAGACCACCGCGCCGCCCGGTCCCGTGGTGCCGCCGCCTGCGACCTGACCGCTGACCGTGACCATCGGCACGACCGGACGAGCAGGCGCGGCGGAGCCGGCGCTCCCAGCCCCCGCCGCACCAGCCCCGCCGGGGACGGTGGCCGCTGGGGCGCTGGCCTGCTCGGTCGATGCGGGCACGCCACCTGCGCGTTGTCGGGCCTCGGTGGCCAGCGGTCGGATCACCTTGTCGAGCTCGGGATCGACGCCAGGCACGCGCAGCAGCGATTCCCACTTGGCGGCTGCCCCCGCAAAGTCTCCGCTGTCCCACGCGAGCTTGCCGCGGGCGAGCAGATTGAACACCAGGTACTGCCGTTCGGCGGCGGCCTTGAGGGCGAGGTCCTGCGGCGTTTTCACCGTGAGGGGAAGCGGAAGCTCTTCGCCGAGCCAGGCCGACGGGGCATCCGGCTTCAGCTCGGGCTTGCCATCGCGTTCCCGCACGTCGGCTTTCATCGGGGCGTCGCCAGGTGCGGCGACAACGGGTCCCGGGAAAGCCAGCAGCGCCAGCGCCAGGGTGGTCATCGCCAGCGCTGGTTTGGCGGGCGCGGGCTTGGCCAGCGCGGTGATGGAACGACCGCGTTTGACCGCGGGGAAGGAGACACGAACTGACACGGGAACGGCCATCGGATCAATCATGCCACTGCCTCCCTCTACCGCACCAACCATCCGACGTCATTCTCGATGAAAGCAGTGCTGGTTTCGATCCCGCCACCCCGCCTCCGTGAGCCTCAGAACACCCAGACCAGCGACGCAGTTTGCACGTCGTTGTCCACATCGGGAGCGCCCTGGCGTTCCTGGTTCATCACTCTTTCCGCCTTGAGCGCCACGGCCTCTCCAAGATCGAGCCTCGCCCCGATCGTGAGGCGTCGCTCCTTCACGTGGGTGAAGCCCTGGAACCAAGCGTGGCGCTGTTCTCCCCGCGCGTAAAGGGCGGTGCGACGGAAGAGCGACGTCGTCCAGGGCAACCGATACCCGAGCTGCGCCCAGCCCCCGCGGACGTGAAAACCCGAGGCGATCAGCTGCGCGCCGGCGCCGGTGACCTTGCCCGTGCCGGCGTCCTCGTCGACGTGAATCCATTCTCCCGCAAGCGAGATCCCGAAAAGCGTCACGCGCGCGTCGGCGCCGACCATGCGCGCGCCCGCTTCCGGGTCACCCTGATCGTTGCGCGGTCCGCGGCTGGCGCTGCCGCCCAGCTTGAGCTGAACACCGGGTAGGTTGAATTCCCAGCCGAGCCGACCCGTGACCACCGGGCGTCCGGTGAGACTGATGTCCGCGGGATGAAGAGCTTCGATGAATGGGCCGCCGTTGGTGGCGGCCACGTTGACGGTCACGACGCTGGCCAGAGGCGCCAGCTGCAGCCGGCCGAGCAGCTTGGCGCCGACGGACGTGCCGGTGGTATAGCGGGCAAAGAGCGAGGGCGTCACGCCGGTGCGCAAGGGCGAGGGCGTCTCGAGGTACTCGATGCCGAAGACGGAATCGAACTTGCCGAGAAAGACGAAGAGCTCGCTGTCGGCGAACGGCTGCACCCGCCCGAAGGCCTGTTCGAGCTCGAGCCGCGTCTGGTTACCGGCGGTGGTCACGCGTGGAAGCAAGTGCGCTCGCGCGAAGAACGACACGGCGTTGCCGGGCCCGGCTCGACGGAGCTCGACCGCGAGATCGTTGATCAGGAACGATGGCCGGCCGCCGATGCCGACCGAACGGGGCAGAAAGCCGTTGGTGAAACGTCCGCCGCTGTCGATCGATGCGACATCGCCGCGGCTATTGACGGCTGGCGCGAAGGCATCGACCGCGTAGTCGATGGGCAGGCGACGGTCCGCGGGATGAAAGCTCGTGCCGTCACCACCGGCATGGGCGAACCCGAGGTCGAGAAAGCCACCCAGCGTGAACGCCGCTGCCTCGGCCGTCGGCACGAAACCGGGGCTGTCGTTCTCGGAAGCGTCGACCGGCGTCGCGGCTTCCTCGTCGCTGGCCGCCGACTGTCCCCAGGCCGGCAGCGCCGCATGGACAAAAGCGAGGCCGACGACCGCCGTCATCGCGAAAAGAGACGATACCCGACGGCAAGTCATCATGGCGAAGGGGGCGGCACGGGCGCGCCGGCGTAGGCGACGAACGGGCAGGCGACCAGGATTTCGCTCGACTCGAGCGCGTGCGACAGATGCCGCTCGAGGCGCTCTTGCGAATCGAGCCAGGGGCACGCATCGAGGGCAGCGGTGGTGGCGGCGTTGGCGAGGCAGCCCTCGTCGAGCAGCACGCGGAAGGCGAAGCTGTCGATGCCGGGCAGTGCATCGAGAGCTGCCGAGGATTCAGCGATCGCCAGGTTGGGTTGCGCGCCCCAGGACCGGGCCTCCCATTCCGCGCGGCGAGGGCGAGGAACGAAGATGCGCGCCGAGGCCGGCAGGTGCACCGCCCAGAGCCGCCACAACGATCCGAAGCGAGGGCGATTGCCGGGGGCGACGGGCTCACGTCCGGCGCCAATCGGCCCTGTGCCTCCCACCCGTGGCACCGGCGTCAGCGGCACCGACTGGCCGGCATCGTTGCGTCCAAAGAAGAAGAAGAGCGGCTCCTCGGCGATGACGTCGCCGGCCTCGATGACGAACCGATCGGATCCGAAGTCGAGCGCGGCTTGTGGCGCTGGCTTTCCCTCGACGATCACCTGGCGCCGCACCGGCAGGCCGATGCGCCCCTGCAACGTCGGCAAGAGGCTGCGACCCGGATCTTCGGGCGCCATCGCGGCATCCGGCAACAGGGTCACGAGGCGGGTGGGACCGGGGTGCATCGGCAGCCGCGCGGCGAGCACATCCCTCACCGTCGCGAAGCGATCCGGCGGCGTATCGCGCGGAACCTCGACGTAGGTGATGCGGAAGTAGGGACTCCAAAAGGCGCTGGCAGACCCGACTCCCGCGATCCAGGGAAGCGGCAAGAGGTTGGCTTCCGGATCGCGGGGGTTGCCAGGCGCAACGAAGACGTAGAGCGGCTGCGCCCAGATCTTGGGGAAGTTCACCCAGATGTCGGTCGTGATGTATGCCGACGGCAGGCCTTCGGTAAAAGCCGGGGCTATGCGGATCTCGTCCTTGCTGGCGAGAAAGTAAGCCGGCGGAAACCCGGCAGAAAAGACCCGCGACAGTCCGGCGGCAACCGGCTCGGTCGGGGAGCGCAGGAACGCCGTACGCAGCCCTCCCAGCGTGAGCAGGGCGGCCCCCGGTGCGGGCGCGCCGGCCTCACAGGCAACGCCCGCCAAGAACAGGGCGACGAGGATCCGTGCGCGCATCATCGTGTGTCGGGCAGGCTGGACACGCCCGCCGCCGAGATCGAGGCGGGGGGCGCGGCGCTGGCGAAGTTGGCCTCCTCCTGACGGAAGTCGCTACCGAAGAGCCGCGCGACGAGATCGGCGAGATCGGCACCGCCGTGACCAACGTGGGGATGAATCGCCGCCGCGAACTCGGAAGCGGTTTGAAAGCGGTAGGCGGGTTCCACCTGGAGTGCCTTTTCCAGGATCGCCGCCATCGGGGAGGGCAGCCGGCGCAACTTCGCAATTTCGTCGGGTCCGGGACCGCCCGCCGCCTTGAGCAGCATCTCGTAGCTCGACTTGCCGCTGTTGAGCACGTCGCCTGTGAGGCAGCTGTAAAGGACCAGGCCGAGTGAATAGAGATCCGCACGTGAGTCGACGTCGATGCCGCGTGCCTGCTCGGGCGCCATGAAGCTGACGTTGCCTTTGACGACGCCATGCTGGGTGCGAGTCACGCGCCCCTCGGCCTTCACGATCCCGAAGTCGAAGAGTTTCACCTCGCCGCGGGCCGAGACCAACACGTTGCTGGGCGAAACATCGCGGTGGACCAGGCCGAGCGGCTGGCCGTTCTCCGCGCGTTTGGCGTGCGCGTACTCCAGTGCCTTGCAGATCTCGTGAGCGACGAAGAGCACCGTGGCCAGAGGCATCGCGCTTCCGGTCACCTCGAAGCAGCGCTGGGTAAGGCGAGCGAGATCACGGCCGAGGATGTATTCGGTGGCCAGGTAGTACTCGTCGTCGACCTTGCCGAAGTCGAGTACCGGCACGATGTTCGAATGCACCATGCTGGAGGCCATCTTGGCTTCGTCGATGAATTGCGCGACGACCGACGAGTCCTCGACCAGTTCGGGTCGCAGGCGCTTCACCACGAACTTGCGGCGAAAGCCTTCAGCGCCAAAGACGACGGCGGTGTACACGCGAGCCATTCCGCCTTCGCCGAGCTGATTGATGAGTACGTAGCGGCCGAAGGCGCGCAAAGGTGTCGCCACGAGCTCGGTGCCGAATCCGGCGGGGTTCACCGACGTCGTCCGGTCCGTGAGCGCATTGCCGTCGCCCCGGGTCGCCGCCGGGATCGCAATGAGAGGCGTCGGCGTCGTCTCCTCCAGAACGGGCGCGAATTCCGGGTCCGGCCTCGTCGCGGGTCGCGCGCGCGCGGGCGTCGTCACGCCAGTGGTCTCGGTGGCGGGGCTCGGAATTTCCGCCTGTCGTCGAAAGCCGATGAAGAGACCCAGCAGGGCGATGAGACCACTGGCGGACCAGACGATCGTCCGCGTGGTGCTGGCGCTGCGCGTGGCCGCGGCCGTCGCCTCGCCGGTGTCGGCGAGCGCCCATAACCAGAAGCCCGGCACCACCGCGCGCGTGGCTGCGGCCCAGCGACCATCGGCGGCGCTGTGAATGCCTTCGGCCTCCTTGCCGACCGCCTGCGTGAGGCGCGCCAGATCTTCAGCGGCGCCCGCGCGCGCCCGCGGCTGCTTGCCGTCAGACAACACGAGCGAAAGAGCCGCTCGGCGTCCGAGCTCGGCGAGGGTCGATTCATCGAGAGGGCGACCGATCAGGAGCACGGCCGGTTGGGAACGGCCGGCCACCACCACTTGCGCAGCGCCGATGGCGTGCGGTTCCTCCGCGGCCAGGCCGAAAGCGGCGCTCGCAGTCCCCTCGCGCGCCTTTTGAATGAGGCCCTCGGCGAAGAACGAACGCGCCGGCGCACCGTAGAGGAGGCTTGGCCGCGCGCCTTCGATCGAGACGCCGAAGACGGGGTAGTCGCGGCGCCAGGGCTCCCAGTCGACCTCGGTGCGGAAGAAGTCGCGCAAGGTCGCACCGACGGGGCCCTCGATGCTCTCATCGCGCAGCAGCGATAGCGTCGCCTTGACCTGCGGCAGCGCCGCGCCGGCGATCGCGCGATCTTTGACCGTCTGCAAGAAAGCAGCGAGGACGCCGCCGAGTCGCGCATCGATGGCGGTGGCCGCCTGCTGCGCGCCCGCCTGCTTGGCCTCTAGCAGCCCCGCCGTGATGCCAGGTTGCGAGGCCGCGGCGGCAACGATGGCTCCGAGCGCGATCGACGCGCCCACGACTTTCCGCATCACGGCGTCGCGATTCTTCCCCTCGATCGGCCCGCCCGTCAATCGAAGCGCCGCCTCACCGGGGGCGCTCCGTTGCAGGGCTTCGTCATTTTTTCGCGACGAGCCCCTCACCCTCGGTGAGCAGCGCGTTCGTCTCGGGGGCGAGGCGGAACCAGCCGAGCGTGAACTCGCTGCGGGCGTAGACGTCGGTCTTGGGCGCGGTCGTGGTTGACACCGTGGCGGTCGCCGCCCGCGCGATGTCGACGAAGCCGAGCTTGCGGCCACGCGAGAAGTATTCCAGGCGTAGACCGACCACCGGTGGCCCTGCTGCCGGGACCTCGTCCTTGCCGAGCACGTCATTGGGAAAGAGGCTGAGCACGCGGTCGTGCCAGTTCTTCAGCATGGCGTCCGGTTTGTCGGGCGTCTCGGCGGGCGCGACCCGGATGCCGGCAAAGTCCTCGATGCGGCTGCCAACCAGCTCGCGCTTCTTGCCGCCGGCTTCGAGGATGATGCGATCGATCTCCTCGGCCCGGAAGGCGTGAAGCCGTCGTTCGGGCAGGTTGGTGGAGGCCGACTGCAGCTCCGACAAGATGGCGCGCGGGATGATGTAGACCTTCTTGTCAGCGAGATCCTGCACGTAGGGATCACTGCCGCCCGGGGGAGCAGGCACCACCGCGAAGCGCCGCTTGACGCCGCGGCTGGTGATCTCGATGAACTTCTTGGTCTTGTCGAGACCGAGATCCTTGAGCATCGCCGCATCGAGCACGCCGAGCGCGCGGTGCGCACGCAAGGGAGCGAACTTCTCGTACAGCCGTGTGCCGGCTTCGTTGGCCCGCACCAGTCGCTCCGCCATCTTGAGCGGGATGCCCGGGTGACCAGCCGGCAGGCCGACGCCCGAGTTGTCGTAGCCCGAGAGCCGAAGGGTGACGTAGGTGCCGTCGTCGCTGCGAGCCTTCTCCAGCTCAGCCCAGCTCTTGCCTTCGGTGTCCTCGAACCTGACCTTCTCGAGGTCGTTCTTGGTGCCCTCGAGCACGAAGACCTCACCCGCCTGCAGCTCGGGAGCGCGCTGCCAGGTGGTGTAGGCGAAGACCAACGCCACGAAGGCCAGAGCGCCCTGGATGGCGACGCCACGCGGGTTCATCGTGGCACCTCCGTCGCGGGCACGGGGCCGGGAGGCGGTGCCTGGTCACCGCGGCGGGCACTTCGTCGCTTCCGCGTGGCGAAGAAGCCGCCGGCCAGCACCAGCGCGGGCGCCGCGAAGATCGACAGGTAGAACCAGACCAGGTCCTGCTTGCGCGAGTGCTCGATCGGCACGTCCTCTTCGTTGCTCACCTGTCCGGTGAAGCGCTCTTCGCCGCCCAGCCAGCGGATCACGTCGAGCAGGATGTAGCCGTTGCCGAGGTTGCGCAGCGCCCGGTCGGTCAACAGATCCGAATCGGCCATCACGACGACGCGCGCCTCTTCCTCGGGCGCGATGGCGCTGGCGTTGCGCTTGGTGACCGCCGCGACCACGTCGTGCGCCGTGCGGACCTCGGCACCTTCGTCGAACTTGAAGTTCCCGTTGCGATCGCCCCAGGTGTCGCCGTCGGTTCTCACGGTGAAATCGAGGTTCACGATGCCCGCAGCCGTCTTCTCCTGCTTGGACAGCGAGCCTGAGCCCATCAACAAGATGGCGGCTCGCGCACCGAAGCGCGTGTTGGTCGTGATCGACACGTGCGACGAGAAGGTCGCCGCGCCGATGTTGACGTGGTCGGACTCTTGATAGTTGGCCCGCATGAAGTACTTGTCGTTCGCCAGCGTGACCGGCTCGTACTTCAACGACAGCGGCGCCAATAGCTCGCTCATGGTCAACCCGGCTTCGGGGTCGAGCGCGATGAGCAGCCGGCCGTTGCGATCGAGGTAGCGGTTGAGCGCGGCCAGCTCCATCGGCTCGAAGGCTTTTTGTGGCCCCAAGATCATCACCATCGAGGCATCCGCCGGGATCTCGCGCGCCAGACCCTGCGCGAGGCCGAGGTCTTTGGGCTCGAAGTTCTGATCGACCAGGATGCTCTTGAGCGTTCGGACCGTGCCGCGCAGGTCGTGAGCCCCGGCCGCATCGGGCGAGCGCTCTTCGTGGCCGACGGTGAAGTAGGCGACCTTCTGCTTGCGGGTGACGCCGAGCAGCCGCTTTTGCACGTCGCCGTCGAGGCCCTTCAACTGTCCGCGCGCCCGATCGATCTCGATCGGCATGCCGATCTGTTCTTTGAGTGCGTCGCGGGCGATGACGATGATGCCGTTGCCCGAGACGCCGAGGTCGCGGGCCTTGGCCGGGTGAATCGCGTGATCCCAGCGCTGAACCTCGAGAAATTTGGTCAGCCGGGCCAGCTCCGAGAAGTACCCTTCGACCTCTTCTCTCACCTCGTTGCCAGGCGGGAAGAAGAGGTGGATCTGCACCGGCTTGTCGAGCGCGGCGACGATCTTCTTGGTCGATTCGCCCGGACGCGAGGTCCGGAAGTAGGAGAAGTCCGCGTTCTTGTTTCGCTCGGTCGCCACGTAGGTGACAGCGAAGCAGAAGACCAGCGCGAACGCGATGCCGAGGCCCGACAGGAGCGCGGCCCGGATGCGGCCGACCTCGAGTAAAGGTGCCTTGGCCATGCTGGCGGCCGCCAACTCGACGAAGAGGACCGGCAGCGTTCCCGCCAGCCAGAGCGCTGGCCAGAGCGCACCCAGTGCGCCGGCAACCCGCGGCACCCGCTGCTCGAGACTCTTGCCCGACAGGCGCAAGAGCAGATCCGAGTTGAGGAAGTAGAGCACCACCCCGAAGAGGCCGACGAGGTAGAGCGCAATCAGTGTCCGCTCGGGCGCACGGTGAGCCTCCGGCAGCTTGGCCTGGCGCCCGAGGCGAACGCCGATCGCGACCAGCAGGAGGACAATGCCGAGGATTCCGGCGATGTTCTGCGGCCGTCCCGAATCGAGCAAGCGCTCGCCGAGAAAGACCGAGACCATGCCGACGGCATAGAGCACCGACGGCCACTTGGCGGGACGGTAGAGCAGGGAAGAGGGGGGCGAGCTCGTCAACGCCATCGACGGGCCTCCAGCACGCGGGTCGCGAGGAACAGGGCGAAGTAGGTGAGCGCGAGGTAGTAGACGACGTCGCGCAGGTGAATGAGGCCCACCTGGAACGGCGGGAAGTGTCGGTGGTAGAGCGCGAGAGACTCGAAGATGCGGTTGATCGGGTGCTCGGTCACGCGCGCCAACAGCCACGCGATGATGAGCCCGACCACGAGGCCCCCCGAGATGATCGCGGCCAGCACCTGGGTGCGTGCCAGGGCCGATCCGAAGGTGCCGATCGCCATGGTGGCGCCGCCCAGAAGAATGAGGCCGAGGTAGCCGGCGGCGACGTGCCCGAACGAGATCTTCCCGTTCACCATGATCATCGCGGGCATGAACGCGGTCGCCAGCGTGATCAGGGAAATGAAGAGCCAGCCCGAGAGAAACTTGCCGAGCACGATGTCGCGATCCCGGATCGGCGACGAGGTGAGCAGGACCAGAGTGCCAGTCTGCTTCTCCTCGGCCAAAAGGCGCATCGAGAGAAAGACGCTCGCGATCATCGTGGTGCCGCTCGAAAAGTAGAAGAAGAGCGCCAGTACGTCGCCCGAACGCTTCTCGGGCCCCCCCAGCGCGAATGCGTTGAAGAGGATGCCGTCGACCACCAGCACCGCCGCGGCGATGATATAGCCGGTCATCGAGCGAAAGTAGGCGCCGAGCTCGCGGCGCATGATGAGGAAGGCGGCGCTCACGCGTCACCTCCGGCGGCTGTCGCATCACCCTTCGACAGCTGGATGAAGACCGACTCGAGCTGCGAAGCGGCCCGATCGAAGCGCAGCAGATCGAAACCCGCGAGTACCAGGCTGCGCGCCAGCTGGGCCCGTACGTCCGTGTTTGCTTTGATCCGCATAGCCACTTCGCCGTTGTCCTCCGAAAGCAAGGTGACGGCGCTGACCCCCAGCACCCCGCGCGTGACCTCGAGCGCCCGACCCGAGGTGCCGCGCACGGTGACCTCGATCTCGAAGCCGCTGCCGAGTTTGGCGGCGAGCTCCCTCTCGGTCCCCTGCGCCGCGATCTCGCCGTCGCGGATCACCAGCAGGCGATCGCAGGTCTGGCTGATCTCGGAGAGGTTGTGGCTCGAGATGAGCAACGTGTGCTCGCCCCGCAAATTGTGGATGAGGGCTCGCATCTCTACGATCTGCTTCGGATCGAGGCCGCTGGTCGGCTCGTCGAGGATGAGCAGGCTCGGTCGGTGGACCATCGCCTGGGCCAGGCCGATCCGCTGCCGATACCCGTGCGAAAGGCTGCTGATGAGCTCGCCGTGAACCTCGGAGAGGCCGGTCTTCTCCTCCGCTTCCTTCACCCGCGCCGCCGTCTCCGATGCCGGGACGCCGCGCAGCCGGGCCGCGAACTCGAGGTAGCGCCCAACCAGCATCTCGCCGTACACCGGGGGCGTATCGGGAAGAAAGCCGATCTTCTTTCTAACCTCGTGCGGGTTTTGCAGAACATCGATGCCGCCGACCACCACCCTTCCCGATGTCGGCAGCAGCAAGCAGCCGAGGATCTTGAGGGTTGTGGTCTTGCCGGCGCCGTTGAGCCCCAGGAATCCGATCACCTCGCCTCGATTGATATCGAAGCTGAGATCGCGAATCGCCGCGTGCTCCCCGTAATACTTCGTGAGCTGACGAACCTCGATCATGGCAAAGTGGGTAGAGGTATATCGCAGGGCCCGGCGGACACAAAGCATCTGGCGCGATTGATGGAAACAAGCGGGACCTGGCCAGCACGGGCGGCGACGAGGATGCGGAACAAAACGCCCGGCGCGGAGGCGGTTGGGCCACGCGGGGGCGCGCTCGGACCGAGTCGGGCTTTCGGCCTCGCCGCGCCCCTGTTGCTGTCGTGTCTTGGGCTTCTGGCCTGTCGCGACGGCATGGCGGAGGCCCAGCCGGGTCGAAGAGGCGATAAGAGACAGGCGGAGCCCGGCCCTTCGGCGGGCAAGGTCGCGGCCAAAGCGGCGAACCCGGCCGGCAAGGCGATTGCGGACCCGCCAGGTCGTGACCCACTTTCGCGCGAGCCCTTCGTGCCTACCACGGAGCGGCCTGTCGTCATCGCCGCGGCCGGGGACATCGCGGGTCGGGCCAATCGGCATGGCGACACCGCCGCCTTGCTGACCACCCTGAACCGCCGCATCCCGCTCGACGCGATTCTGGTGCTGGGGGACCTCGTCTACCCGCGGGGCGAGCTCCACGATTTCCTGGCGCACTACCACCCGACGTGGGGCCAATCCGATCTGCGGCGGCTCACGCGCCCGGTCCCCGGGAATCACGAATACGACCAGGGCCGCTCCCGCGCCGAGGGGTACTTCGACTACTGGAACGGCGTCGGTGCCCCGGGTGGCATGGCCGGCGACAGGGACAAGGGCTACTACAGCTTCGACATCGGCGCCTGGCACTTCGTCGCGCTCAACTCGAGCGACGGCTGTCGCAAGATCGGCTGCGCCCCCGGCTCACCCATGCACTCCTGGCTGGTCGCCGATCTCGCCGCGACCAAGCAGCGCTGCGTGCTGGCCTACTGGCACCACCCGCGTTTTC
>JANNNO010000154.1:0-4671 GCA_031398585.1 Myxococcales bacterium
CGACCTCGTCGTTGGCGCCGATGGTCTCGATGAAGGCGACCGCGGCGTCCTTGCGCAGCAGCATCTTGTCATTGGTATTCATCGAGCCCGAGTCATCGATGATGACGCCGACCGAGAGCCCCGAGCCCGGCTGTGGCGCCACACACTCGGTCGCCTTGACCTGCGACGTGTACATGTTGGCAGGCGCCGTGATGGCGATGTTGACCTTGAGACCGGCGCCGAGGACCGCCTTGCCGTCGGCGTCCTTGGGCACGAGGGTAAGGCCGTATTCACCTGTCTCGTAGATCTTGTTGGTGACGCTGGTGCCGACCACGATGACGGTCTTGACCGCCGCGTTCGTTGCCTTGGCGTCCTTCGGCCCGTCGCTGCCGTTGCCCCCGCAGCCGATCGCCAGCGACGCCATGAGTCCCACCGCCCGCAATCCCTCGCTCCATCGCTTCATGGTCGTCTCCCTGGTGAACGTTGATCTGTACAACCTTTGGTCGAGCTGCGGTCGAGCTGCGGTCGAGTTGCCCCGCCCCCCCGTCGAAACGCGGTGGCCTTCATCGGACGAGGCCGGCGCCGGCTGTAGTTGCGAGGATCACGTGGCGCCCCCCGGGTCGCCGCTCGTCAGTCGCCGCGGGCCAGTGCCGCGATCTCGGCGCCACTCAAATCTCGGGTGTAAACGCGGAAGTCGTCGATTGTTCCCACGAAATCGTGGCTGCCGGTGTCCTCGTCGCGCCCGAGCACGCCGCCTGTGCCCCGGTAGAGGATGGGCAACTTGCTGGGGTCGCTCGCGACCTGCTTGGCGTTGAGATAGACGCGCATGCCGGTCGACGAGGCGACCGCGGCCAGGTGCTGCCAGCTGCCGTTGACGTGGCCACGCACGTCGATCGCCGCGGCGATGTCGTAAAATTGCCCTTCGACGGACGACTTTCGCTTGGCGAACTCGATGGCGGCCGGTTTGATGCGAACCAGCAGATCCGAGCCGAAGTTGATGATGTCGGCGCCGGCCGTGGGGACCGACGTGGCCCGCCACCAGACGCTGAAGGTGATGTCGTTGCTGGGGCGCAACCGCGCAGGCAGCTCGGTCAATCTCACCGCGGCTTTGCCGCCCGCGGGAAAGATGCGGCTGCGCTCGTTGGCAAAGCTCGTGGTGGGCACGTTCGTCGAAGGCGTGGGGGCCGGGGTGCCGACGTAGTTGCCGGCGTGGCCGTTGCCCGACGCATCGAGGGCGGCGTTGCCGCCAGGCTCGTCGAGGCGCCAGTGCAGTGCCGGCCCGGAACCCTCGCAGCGACCACCGACGCAGATGAACCCCGCGGCGCACGGCGCACTGACCGAGCAGGCCACCGCACAGCGGTCGAGGCTGCAGGCCGCCGGGTTGCACGCCCTGGCGATCCCCGGCTGACAGGCACCAGCGCCATTGCAGGTCGAGGCCGCGATCTCCTGACCAGCGGCGCAAGACTGTGGCGCGCACTGGGTGCCCATCCCGTGCAACGCGCACCCGCCGCGGCCATCACAAGCCCCCGAACGACCGCAGCTGCTGGTCGCCTCGGCCTCACACTGCTCGCGTGGATCGACACCGTCCGGGACGGGCACGCAGGTGCCGAGCGCGTGCGAGAGGCTGCACGCCCAGCAGAGATCGCCACAGGCGCTGTTGCAGCAGACGCCCTCGACGCAGAAGCCGGAAGCGCACGCGGTCGCGCTGGCGCAAGCGGTACCGTTGGCAGCGCCTGTCGTTACGTCGCTATCGCTGGCGCTATCGCTGGCGGGGGCCGCTGCCAGATCGGCGTCCGCCGCCGCCGTGCCGTCGGCAAGGTGACCGAGGTCGACCTGGGGCATGTCGGCAGGTGGCAGATCGGTGGAGAGATCCGCAGCCGCGTCGGCACGGCTCGGCCGCGCGTTGGGATCGAAGTCCGGGTTGGCGCGCACGCAGGCCAACGCGCCCAGGGCGGCGAGAGCACCAGACAACGAAATCAGCCATCGCGCGGGCATGCTTCAGCGATGACATCGACGGTGAGCGATCGGCTCTGAAGGCAATGCGGCAGCTCGGCTCGCTCCGTGTAGGGGGAGCTCGCAGGCCATCCGGGCGGCTCTTGCAGCAGGTTTGCCCTTTGCACAGGGACGGGCTGCCCCGAAGATTCCCCCTCGAGAGGCCCGAACCATGACCACGATCTCTGCGCGCCCCCCGCGAATTTCTGACGCTGCCGATCGCATTGTCCTAGTCACGTCACGGCAGACCCCGCGCGGAAAGTACGGTTGGAGCGCCCTCGGGCTCGCCTGCCTTCTCGCCAACGCTTGCGGGGCGAGAGGTGAAGGTGGCGACGACGGCGGCGGCAAGGCGGAGGTCGGCGCGGTTGGCGATGCCGGGACCGATGCGCCTGCGACTGTGGATTTGCCCGCAACCGAGGTCGTCTCGAGCGGCGACGGAGGCCCAGACAGCACTGCCGACCTCGCCATGGCCGAAGCGGGCACCGATCTGGCCACGCTCATGCCCCCTGCCGTACCGGCGCAATGCCGGGTGACCTCGAAGGCGGTCGGCCCCTTCGACGTGATCTTCCGCCTCGTCAACCGCAGCACGCAGCCGGTCTATCTGGCGCGCGCCTGCCTTGGCGTCGACTTTCAGATCGCGAGCTGCGCCTCGCGCTTCCTCGACAGCATCGGCCCCACGTTCGTCTGCGCCTGTGACTGCAGCGACGCCAGTTGCACCAGCAACCCCGCCTGTGGCGGATGTCCGCCCGCCGGCGCCGTGGTCGTCGCGCCCGGCGGCAGCCTCGATTTGCCCTGGAAGGCGATCCACTTCCGCGTCGAGGACCGGGGGCGCTACAGTTGCGCCTCTCGCGAGGTCCTGCCGCCCGCGGTCTACAGCCTCTCGGTGCCGGTGTTCGAAAGTGAGGCCGCCGCGATTCGTGGCGACGTCGCGCACGTGCGGTCGCGCACCTTCGAGCTGCCGAGTCAGCGCGTCGAGCTGTCGATCGGCGACTCGCCGCCCGAGGCCGCGCCTTGCGATGTGCCTTCGCCCAGCGTGCCCGCCTGCGCGACACCCTGGGAGGCGTCGATGCCGTGCGGTTTCGACACCAGCTATACCTTTGCGGCGGTAGGGGGCCTGCGCGCACGATCTGACGAGGCTCGGCTCACGCCGCCCAACCAGTTCGAACTCACGCGCATGTTCTTTTCGCCCGCGCAACCGCCCGCCACCTGTCGCAACAGCGTTCCTCGCTGCGGAGCCCGGCACGACTGGTTCACCACGGCGGACGTGATGGAGGCGCTTGCAGCCGATGACGTGGTTGCGGCCTTCGCGCAGCCGACGCCTCTCGTCTACGGTCACGACAGCCGTCCTTATGATGGCGCCATCCTTTCGGTTCGTCGGGGCGATGGCCGCGGGCTCGACATCGGCGGCCCCTGCTCGCCGAACCGAACCTGCAGTCGCCCACTGACCGCGGGCATGAACCGCCTGCAAGCCGTGCTGACCCGCCTGGAAGCGCAACAACGGGCACTGCCAGGCTGTGAGGCGCTCCGGCAACCATAGACGCCAAGCCGTCCGGCAGTCTGTCGCTCATCGTCAAAGGGCGTGTGGGCGCTTCGTCGCCGTCAAAGCCATGACAAACAGAAAACCCAGTGGTTACTGCGACCCGTGCGAATGGGAGCCAATCGTTGTTGGAAAAGCTGTCGGTGACGGGGGGACATGGGCGTTCTCGTCAGCAGATCGGCGCCGCTGACGATGGTTGATTTGTTCAACCAATAATCAAGTAGCCATTAACCTCCGAGGGGGTTGTCCCGATGAATCTCCGGGCTCAAGAGAGGGCAAGGAGAAGGCATGGACCATCGATTTCTGTTCAGGGTGTTGGCCGGGGTGACTCTGGCGGGGGCGATCGGGTGCGGCGGTGGTGACGGTGGCGCGATGACGCCTTCCCCAACCCCTCCTGCTGGTGTTTCGTTCACCGAGGACGAAATGCTGTCGATCACCACGGGCTTGTCGGCGATGCCGGCGCAACCGTGGAAGGACGAGACCAACAAGTACGGTGACGACGCTGCCGCGGCCACGCTGGGACAGAAGTTCTTCTTCGAGACCCGCTATAGCTCGAACGGCAAGGTCTCCTGTGCGACCTGCCACAACCCGGAGCAGGGTTTCCAGGACTCGCGCGCCAACACCTCGTCGGGTCCGCACGACACGATGTTCACCGGCCGGCACGCGCCGACGGTCATCAACGCCGCTTACGGCTCGGGCAAGGCCTCGGGGGGCGGCTGGCAGTTCTGGGATGGCCGCGCTGACAGCCAGTGGGCGCAGGCGCTCGGGCCGCCCGAGAATTACGTCGAGATGGGCGGATCGCGCACGGGCATCGTTCTGCTCATCCAGCAGCACTACAAGGCCGAGTACGAGGCGGTCTTCGGCGCGATGCCGAGCCTCGAGGGTGTCACGGCCGGCGTGGTCGGTGGCAGCGACGCGTGGAACGCGATGCCGGCCGGCGTGCGCCACAACGTCAACCAAGTCTACGTGAACTTCGGCAAGGCGATCGCGGCTTACGAACGGCTGATCGTCAGCAGGAACGCGAAGTTCGACCGTTTCCTGGCCGACGTCGCCGCTGGCAAGACCGCCACCAGCACCGTCTTCACCGAGGAAGAGAAGCTCGGTCTCAAGGTGTTCGTGGGCAAGGGCCTCTGCATCTCGTGCCACCGCGGCCCCAACCTGAC
>JANNNO010000192.1:0-10751 GCA_031398585.1 Myxococcales bacterium
CGCCGGCCTCACCGGCCAGCAGGCGCTCTACGTCTCCGGCCCCGAACTCTACGCTGCTCACGACCAACCCCCCGGCGTTGAGCCGCAGGCAATCATGGGATTGCCCCGTAGAGGAAGTCAAATCGGGATCGTCGGGACGGGCGGCTAGCCGTGTTCGGCCATCGGTACCAGCATGACGGGCTTTCTCGCCGAGCGAATGACGTCATCGGCCACCGAGCCGCCGAGGGCGCCTCGCAGACCGACCGGCCGATCCGACGCAAGCACGATGGCATCGATGTCGAGCCGCTCGGCCGCTTGCAAGATGGCGTTGGCCGCCGAGGGCCCCTCGATGAGCGACGTGTGCACGAGGATGCTGTGATCGTCGCGCTCCGGAACCAACTCACAGAGGCGCCGTTCCAACTCTGGCCTGGCGAGATCGCTTTCGTTGCCGTCGCTCGGCTCCATCACGTGACAGAGCTCGACGACGCCGCCGCTGGCTTTCAACATCTGGCAGGCGACCGCGACCGCTCCCTTGGCGTCTTGCGAAAGATCAACTGGGACCAATAGCTTGCGTAGCGGACGGGCGGGCTCCTTGGCGCGCGGCAGATTCTGGCGCGTGGCCGGCACGCAGACGACCGGACAGTGGGCCGCGCGAAGGACCGCAACCGCAGTCGAACCACCTTTGCCGCCGTCTTCCAGCTGATTGCTCCCGACCACCAGAAGGTCCGCCCCGGCGGCATCCGCCTGGCGCACAAGGAGGTCCGGCTCGGCGCCGAGGCTCGGGCGCAGGTGAAGCGGCGCGACCTTGCCGCCCAGGACCTCGTTGATCCGCGGGCGTAGCTCGCGCTCGAGCAGAGCGGCGATCTGGTCGTCACCCTCGAAAGCCGTCTCGAGGCTCCCCAGCCCGAAGCGGGCGTGCTCCCGCAGCGGCCAGTAAACGTGGACCAAACTCAGATCGCAGAGGGTGGTATCGGTGAGGCTCTTGCACCAGGTAAGCGCGGCGTCGCTGGAAGACGAGACCTCGACTCCCGCCACCACGCCCAGGACACGATCGCCACCCGCCAGCGTCGCTGGGGCACCTGCGTAGTGTCCGGGCACGACCAGCACGGGTACCGTGGCGCGACGGGCGATTCGCTCGGCAGTACTGCCGACGAGAAAGCGGGCCAGCCCCTTACGGCCGTGGGTTCCAAAAGCGAGCAGACGAGGGCTCTGTTCGGAGGCGTAGCGTAAGAGCACATCGACCACGGAGCCTTCGAAGCTGCGAGTCGTGACGGTCACCCCGCGGCCACGCAACGCCGCCGCCAGTCCGAAAAGGCGCTTCTCTGCGGCGTCGGCGAGGCCGTTCATCACAACCTCGTCGGCCAAGGGAAAGTCGGACGAGACCACCGCGGGGGAATCCACTACGTGGACCAGTTCGAGTTCATCGCCTAGCCGCTGCGCGAGGGCGGCAGCAAAGTCTAAGGCCCTGTCCGCAGGCGGCGAAAAGTCGGTCGCGCAGATGATTTTCGACACGGTTTCGAAGGTGGGTCGACGTTGACACGTACGCAACAACTGGTTGCCGCATCTGCAAATGGCCCCAGCTTGGTTCCAGGAATGTCATGGGTGAATCGGAGACGATCATCCCCACCGGGGGGAACAACATCGATTACGAACCCGTCGACGAGCAGCGGCCGCGCATCCTCGCGCGAGACCCCGTTTGCGGCATGGATGTCGATCCCGAAGGAACCGCGCCCAAGACCGTCCACCGTGGCGTGACCTACCACTTCTGCACGTTGGTCTGCCGACACGCTTTCGACGCCGATCCGACTCGCTACGTCGGCTGATCACGGGTTCGAAGACTCGAGTTGCCGCGTGGGCGTCAACGCCCTACGTTGGGCCCCGCATGCGAAAGATCTGGTCCGGCACTCCCAATCCGCGCGGCGCCACGTACGACGGGTCTGGGGTGAACTTCTCCGTCTACTCGCGCGTCGCGACCCGGGTCGAAGTCTGCATCTTCGATCCCGCGGCCCCGGAGCGCGAAATAGAAAGGTTCTCCTTGCCGGAGATGCACGGCTTTACCTTTCACGGCTATGCGCCTGGGCTCGAGCCCGGGACGCTTTATGGTCTGCGGGTTCACGGCCCCTTCGAACCCGAGAACGGTCACCGCTGCAATCCCAACAAGCTGCTCGTCGATCCCTATGCCAAGGCCCTTCACGGCGAAATCGACTGGCATGCACCCGTTCTCGGTTATCCCGACGGCAAGGACGATCTGGAACGGGACGACCGTGACAACGCCGCCGGCATGCCGAAAGGGGTGGTGGTCAGTGACTTCTTCGACTGGGGTGCCGACCGCCGGCTCGACATTCCCTGGCGCAAGACGGTCATTTACGAATTGCATGTCAAAGGTTTCACCAAACGTCACCCTGGCATCCCCGAGGAGATCCGAGGCACCTATGCGGGCCTCGCGCACCCCGCGGCCATCGAGCACCTGAAATCACTCGGCGTCACGGCGGTCGAGCTGCTGCCCGTGCACGAGTCGGCCGACGACGGCTTCCTCGAGGCGAAGTTCCTCAGCAACTACTGGGGCTACAGCACCCTCGGCTACTTCGCTCCCGAGCAGCGCTATGGCAGTCGGCGACAGCCGGGCGCATCCGTCAACGAGTTCAAGGCGATGGTCAAAGCCCTTCACGCGGCGGGCATCGAAGTCATTCTGGACGTGGTCTACAACCACACTTGCGAAGGCAATCACCTCGGCCCCACCCTGTCGTGGAAGGGCATCGACAACGCCAGCTACTACTGGCTGATGCCAGAGCCGCGCTACTACCTCGACTTCACCGGTTGCGGCAACAGCCTCAACGCCTCGAGCCCGGAAGCGGCGCGCATGATCGCCGATTCGTTGCGCTACTGGGTCAACGATATGCACGTCGACGGCTTTCGCTTCGACCTTGCCGCGACGTTGGGGCGCGTCCGCCAAGGCGAGTTCGATCGCGACGCCACGCTGTTCCAGATCATCAATCAAGACCCGGTCCTGTCACAGACCAAGTTGATCGCCGAGCCATGGGACGTCGGCATGGGCGGCTACCAGGTCGGGAACTTCCCGGCACCCTGGCGCGAGTGGAACGGCAAGTATCGCGACACCGTCCGCCGTTACTGGAAGGGCGACGACAATCTCGCCGGAGAGGTCGGGCATCGACTGGCGGGATCGGCTGACCTCTATCAAGGCGAACGGCGGCGTCCGCAGGCGAGCATCAATTTCATCACCGCTCACGACGGGTTCACTCTGCACGATCTCGTCACCTACAGCTCCAAACACAACGACGCCAACGGCGAGTGGAACAAGGACGGCGCCGACGACAACCAGGCCTGGAATCACGGCGTCGAGGGCGAGACCGACGACGAGGCGATCATCGCCTTGCGCGAGCGGCAAAAGCGCAACCTGTTAGCGACGCTCTTTCTCTCGCAAGGCGTGCCGATGCTGGTGGCCGGCGATGAGATGGGCCGTACGCAGGGTGGCAACAACAACGCCTACTGCCAGGACAACGAGATGTCCTGGCTCGACTGGGATCTCGATGATCGTCGCAAGAAGCTGCTGGAGTTCACCCGCAAGCTGATCGCGCTTCGCAACGAGAATCCCGTACTGCAGCGGCGGCGCTTCTTCCGCGGCGATTACATCTGGGATTCCAGCTGGAAGGACATCTGCTGGTTGCGCCCCGACGCCTCTGAGATGACGATGGAGGACTGGTCGCAGCCATTCGTGCGCTCTCTCGCCTTCGTTCTGGGCGGGGACGCCATAGCAGCCGACGAACGTGGCCAGCGCATCACGGGCGATACGCTGCTCGTCCTGCTCAACGGTCACCACGAGGCGGTCGACTTCCAGATCCCGCAGAGTGAAAATGGTGCCGGCGAGTGGACGCTCGCCATCGACACCGGCAACCCCTAAGCCGAGATCGGCAGCAAGGTGGGCGGACACTATCGCCTGGAAGCGCGCGCCCTCGTGCTCATGCGGCAGCCCTCCAAGCCAGTCGACACCAGCTTGCCTGAACGTTCGCCGCGCCCCGAAGAGGGCACGGTCGAGAGCGCGGTACCGCCGGCACGACGTCGTCGCGCGGGTGTGTTGGTGCCCCTCTTTTCGCTGCGAAGCGAATCGAATTGGGGCGTCGGCGACATCAGCGACATCCCGCGCTTCGCGTCCTTCGCTGCCAAGGCGGGCCTCTCGGTGGTGCAGATCCTGCCCGTGAACGAGGGCTCACCTGTCGATGCGAGTCCCTACGCCGCGACCAGCGCCTTCGCAATCGATCCGGTCTACCTGTCGCTCGACAACTGTGAAGATTTGCAGGCGTTGGGCGGCCGCAAGGCGCTGTCGCCTGAACACAAGGAGGAGCTGGCGGCGGTCTCCTCGAGTCCGATGGTGCTCTGGCAGCGGGTGCGTCGCCTCAAGACCGCGGTCGCGCACCAAGCCTTCCAACGCTTCTTGCGCGACGAGTGGAAGCCGAAGACGCAACGGGCGCGGGACCTCGCCGCGTTTCAGGCCGAGCATCGTGCCTGGCTCGACGACCACGCGCTCTTCGCGGTGATGCACGAACGGCTACAGAAGAGCTGGCAAGACTGGCCCGAGCGGTTGCGGACCCGCACGCCGGAAGGGGTCGCGACCTTCCGGCGCGAGTTTGCCGACGCCTTGCTCGAACGCAACTGGTTGCAGTGGCAACTCGACCTGCAATGGCGGCACGCGCGTGCTGAAGCCGGTCGCACTGGCGTCGCCTTGATGGGCGACATGCCCTTCACCGTCTCGGCGGACTCTTCCGACGTCTGGGCGCACACGAGCCTCTTCCGGCCTGACCTGCGCGTCGGCACGCCACCCGACGCATTCTCGTCGCACGGTCAGGACTGGGGACTGCCCGCGTACGATTGGAACAACCTGCGAAGGGCTGAGTTCGCCTGGATAAGGGCACGTGCGGCCCGTGCCGGCGAGCTTTACTCCGGCTATCGCGTCGACCACGTGATCGGCCTTTACCGGACGTACGTGCGCAAGTCGGTCGACGGCGACGGCGGCTTCTGGCCGGCCAACGAGGCGTCCCAGATCAGCCTCGGGGAGACCATCTTACGCGTGATGCGTACATCGGCCGAGGTCATCGCCGAGGATCTCGGCACGGTCCCGGAGTTCTTGCGCCCGTCGCTGGATCGCCTCGGTGTGCCAGGCTACCGCGTGCTCCGTTGGGAAAAGGACGGCGCCACATTTCGCAACCCCGCCGACTGGCCCAAGTTGTCGGTCGCGACCAACGGCACCCACGACACCGACAGCACCGCCGACTGGTTCGAACAGCTGCCGACCGACGAACGCAAAGCGCTGGCGCAACTGCCCGGCCTGGAGAAGCTCGCCGGCAAGGACAGGTTCGACGACGAGGCCCGCGACCTCTTGCTAGCGGCGCTCTACCGCGCCCCCTCGCAGCTCGTGATCACGCCGTTTGCCGATCTCTTCGGGCAACGGGATCGCGTGAATGTGCCGGGCAGCGTCTCGGATTCCAACTGGACCTATCGGCTCGCCACGCCCATCGAAACCCTGATCAAAGACGACGCCGCCATCGAACGCCTAGCCACCCTCTCCCGCGACTCCGAACGCAGCCGCTAACCCCCGCGGGTCTGGGAACGCGTCCTCCCCAGCCCCTCTCTCCCTCTCCCAGGCAGGGTCAGGCAGTGGGAGAGGGTCGGGGTGAGCTAAGCAATGCCTACGGGCAGGCCACGCCCGCAGCTCCACAAGCCGAAGACGTCATCACGGTCCCCGCGCTCGCGCCGCTGCGTGCCCAGTCGGTGCCCTCGCTGGGCGATGCGTTCTGCCAGCTGGTGGATCGCGCATCGACCTGAATGGCGGCGCTGCCCGAGAGGTAGACGCCCGATGTACCCGCGTAGCAGTGAATGCGATTGGCGCTGGCGTCGCACGCGGCGCCGCCGAGGGTCCAGCTGGCGCCGCCGTTGGGCCGCGCGGAGAACCCGACCTGGTGCCCGAGGTTGGCGAACACTCGGTTGCCGCGGAACGAACGCAACGTGCTCGCAGTGACGAAGTGAACTCCGGCAACGCTGCCCTCACGACCGGTGTTGTTGCCGCTGACCTCGTTGCCCGAGAAGCTGCTGGCCACGACCGCGCCCGTGCCCTGTTCTAGGTAGACACCAGGCCCACGGTTGTTGCGAATGGTCGATGCCTCGACGGCAAGCTCGACGTTGCCGAGCCCCTGCACCCAGATCCCGCGCCCATCGTTACCCGCAATGCCGTTGCCGCTGACGGTGGTGCGCAAGAGCTTGACCCCCATCGAGCTGCCATCGGCGCGCGCTCTGTCGATGCGCAGGCCGTTGCTATCGTTGCCCGAGATCTCGCTGTCGGTGATCGACACCGTGGCGTAAGCGCCGGCTTCGACCACGTCGACCAAGATGCCGTTGGCGGCATGACCGCTGATCTTGGTGCGAATGACGTTCACCTGACCCGCGCCCACGCCCTCATCGGTCCAGACATAGATGCCGTGGCGCCCGCTTCCGCTCAGCTCGACGATGCCGCCTTCGGTCCCTCCGATGGTCAGGTTGCCCGCCTGGTGACGGATCGAAGAGGAGCCACCGTTGCGGCCGTTGCCGCGCATGCGGCTGCCCTGATCGATGACCGCAGAACCACCGTTAATCGCGATGGCGCGCCCTTCGTTGTCATCGAGGGTCGAGTCGTGCAGAACGACGGTGCCGCCGGCGACGCGAACCCCGTCGGTCAAGCGGCCATCGCCAACCACGTTGCTGCTCGCAGAGATGCCGGTGCCAGTCACCTTGGCACCGGTGCTTGCGTAGATGCCGCCATAGCGGTTGGCATCGACCTTCGTGCCCACCCCCAGCGTCACGTCGGTGGCGGCACCGCTGGCCTCGATGCCCCACCCGGTGTTGCCGCGAACGTTGGTACCCGTGAGGCTCGCCACGGCGTTGTCGATGGTGAGACCATTTTCGCCCGCTCCGCTGATCTCGCCGCCCGTGAGGGTCAGCTGCGGCGCCATGGCCCCCGCTGGCCCCACGAGCTCGACCCCGAGGCGCGTGGGATTGCGAATCACGAGCCCCGATCCGGTGAGGCGTACCGGCGTTGCGCCACCGCGCAGTTTCATGCCCTGCCCCAACAAGCCGCTGGCCGACTTGGTGAGGCTGGCCGTCTCGACCGCGACGATGCCCGCCGCGATCTCGATGCCGATGTTGGCGTCCTCGACCGCCAACGTGCGCGCGGTGGTGGCCGCCGCAGCGACGCTGCCGACGAAAAGGCCGATGTCAGCTTTGGCGATCGTGACCTTTTCGACCAGCGCGCTCACGTTGGGCAAGGCGTCGCTGCCGATGGAGATGGCGCGCACGAAGCGGCCCGCTCCTGCGACGTTCGTCTTCACCCCCCGCACCGTCACCTGGCCCGCCGTCGCCAGCACCGCCGCAGGAACTGGGGCGAGCGGGTTGTCGAGCGTGAAACCTTCCAGCCCGGCGCCGGCACCGAGCACCACCATCGCTTCGGCCGGTCCGGTCGGCGATCGATAGACCAGCCGGAAGGACGCGGGATCGAGGTTGGCATCTTCGGTGCTCAGCGTGACCCCGGCCGGGATACGCAGTGGAAAGGCCTCCGCATCGAAGGTTGCCGGTCGGGTGGCGCTGCGAGCGACGATGCGAAGCGAGCGACTACCGGCTTCGGTCAGCGCGCGGGCGATGGTCTTGAAGCGGCATCCTGCCGGCATGGCCGCGCCCGTCGGCGTCAGCGGCCCGGAATCGACACCTGCCACGGGGTCGACGGACAGCTCGGTGGCGCTGGCAGCTGGGCAACGGCAGATCTGTGCCCCCCCCACCTCGGCGCAGGCGAGGCCCATGTCGGCGCACTCCTGCGACTTGGTCCAGACCAAACAGCCCGAACCCGACAGGTCCACCGAGCAGGTGAGAATCGCCGTGCCCCCGCAAGCCTTGGCCCCCATGGAGGGACAGCCTTCGCCAGCGGCCGGGGTAGCGGCCGCCGTCGGGCAGACACACGCGGCCGCACCTGGCGTGCCTCCGCAGACCTTTACCCCCGTGCAGCTCGTGCCGCCCGACGAGACGAAGCAGGCGCCGCTGGCGGTGCAGGTGGCAACCGTCTTGTTGTCGCGACAATGGCTGCCCACCTCATCGGCGCGGCAGGTGGATGTACAGGCGCTAGGCACTTCGGGTGCGGTCTCGATCACGATCGGCGCATCGATGGGTTGACTGCCGCCGGTACCGCCGTTGCCCCCCGCGCCAGCGGTTCCGCCCCCGCCGCCCGCACCACCAGCACCACCAGCACCAATCGCGCTGTCGCCCGCCGCGCCGTCGAGGCCAGTGCCAGCGCCGCCATCGGTTGAGCCATCACCAGGCGCGATGTCCGCCGGCGCCACTTCGGGGCGGACGTCGCCGCCAGAATCGCGGGCGGGAACCGCCGTCTCGGCCGTCGCATCGCCTGGCCGGCCGGTGGTTCGCGGCACCTGGGCATCGTCGCCGCAGCCAGCGGCGAGGCCGACCCACAGCGCGAGCAAGGCCAGATGAGGCGAGCCCCGTCGCAGACAAAGCAGTCGACGGATCGGGTTCCTGGTGACGCCAAGAGCTTCCACGAAGGGCAGTATAGGCACGCTCTCGATCCGGACCCACCATTCGGCTAACGTCGGCGACTGGCGCATGGAGGTCCACGAACAGCCCCCCGGGGGTCATGCGGATCCCCCCCGTCGGTCAGGCCGTTTGGCGCTGAAGGCGGGCCTGTTGGGTGCTGGGATCGCCATCGCCGTCGTCCTTGCCGGGCTCGCCGTCCCCAAAGACCGCTCCTGGTTTCGATCCTGGATCGGCGGGCACGCCGGGGGCCTGCCCGTGGCGGCGCCCGCGGCCCCGCCCGACCGCCTCGACGCTCCTGCCCTGCCCGCCTACGTCATGAACATGGGCGGAGGCGACATCGACGTAAGTGCGCAGATCCCCGGCGATCCGATGGGACCGCCCGTGATCGCAGATCCCGGGTCGCGCCTCGAGATCGCCGTGCGGGGAGAGCTCGAGGTCGAAAATCGGGTTCACGTGAAGCTCTACTGGCGTATGGGCGACCAGTTGCAACGCTGGCGACCGAGCGGGCAGTACGGTCCCTTCTCGACGTTTCGTTATCGAGGCGCGGCCGAGGCGCCATTCGGCAAAGGACGCGGCGACATCGTGGTCATCGTCTCGCCCTTCCCCGACATTCCCGACGTCGTCCACCCGAGCTGGCTGGGAAAGCCTCCCCGCCACTGGCAGATCATGCGACAGCCGGTGATCTGGCGGACCGCGGGCGCGGCAACGTCCCCCGCAGCCAAGGACGCGGGCTGACCGATCGCCGCTGCGTGACGACGTCTCTTGCCAACGACTCGCAGGATGCGAGCTCTGCGCACGGTGAACGCGCCGCCAAGTAAATCGTTCTGTCGCGAACTGGCCAAGCGAGCATCGGCCGGCGTACGCTGAGTCGTCGCCGGACTCATCACCCGCGGGGCGATGGTCAAAGAGGTCCGCCCATTCCGGCAGCGGGGCCCGGTGGTCATCGCGGGAGCTTTCATGCCGACATTGACTTATTCACGTTCGCGGTTCGCGATCCGTTCGGCGCCTCTGGTCGTCGTCATCACGCTCGCGGTTGCCGGCTGCCGCGTAGATCCGATCCCCCCACCAAGCAGCGGCACCGGCGGCACGGGCACCGGCGGTACGGGCACCGGCGGCACGGGCACCGGCGGTCAGTCGGGACAGGGCGGCCGCGACACTGCGACGGACGTGCCCGCTGCACCCGACCTCGCTCCGATCGAGACGCGTCCTCCGCCGGTCGCCAATGGCATCGCCTGTAGCGAGGGGCCGGGGTGTCAATCGGGTCACTGCGTGCGCGGCATCTGTTGCAACAGCGCCTGCACCACCGCCTGTTCCTCCTGCCAGATCCCCGGCCTCATCGGCACCTGCGTCTCCTCGCCCGCGGGCGAGGATCCGAACGGCGATTGTCTCGCCGAGCCTCCGTCGATGTGCGGACGCGCCGGCGGCTGCGACGGCATGGGACGCTGTCTACTCCAGCCGCTCAACACCGAATGCAGCGCACCCACCTGTACGGGAGGCATGGAGATCGCGGCTGGCCGCTGCTCGGCGCCCGGGGTGTGCACGCCCGGCGCCAGCAAACCCTGCGCGCCTCTGGAATGCGGCAATGGCGGTCGCTGCGTCTCGGGCTGCTCGGCCACCAACCCGTGCATGACGGGTTCTTCGTGCGTCGCCGGCCGCTGCATGACAGGCGGGGCCAACTTGCACTGGCGCTTCGACGAGGCGACGGGCGCCATCGCGAACGACTCGTCCGGGGGGGGACATGCCGGCGCTTACGTCGGCGATATGCGCATGCCGGAGCCCTCGACGTCGGTGCCGACGACGATGTTCGCCAACCCGCGCAGCCGAGCCTTCGGCGCCACCGGCCGACCCGCCGTGCGCCTGGCGAACATTCCGCCCGCGCTGACTCTCGCCAACGACATCACCATAGCCGCCTGGTTCAGCACGACGTCGGTCCTGGCCGCCGGCAGCGACGTCATCAACCTCGGCTCGGATCTTCTGCTGCGCCTCAAGCCGACCGAGATCGAATTCGCCAAAAGGGTCTCGACCACGGCCGGCATGGTTTACGCCATCAACAAGGCGGCAAGCACCAAACACGCCGACGGCAAATGGCACCACATCGCGGGGGTCGCCAGCGCGATGGGCACGCGCCTCTATCTGGATGGCCTGCTCATCGGCAACTCGCCCCGCATGGAACCGATCATCCGCACCGGCAA
>JANNNO010000096.1:0-4081 GCA_031398585.1 Myxococcales bacterium
CGCCATACTTTGGCGCTGTCACCAGAGGGGGCGGACCGGGGGAACTTCTTGTCCGCCTGGGAAACCAATTTTGCGATGCTGAGTTTGCTCGAGCGGATGCAGGGAGCGCGCTAACGGCGACGGCCCGCGGGGCTGGGTCGAGTGGTTGAGGATTCGGTGCTCGGGGCTGGACGGTTGCGAGTCGACAACGAGATTTTGGAAAGTAGACAATGCCAGTACTAGCTATCAACGGTGGAAAGCCGGTCAGGACGGAGCTGTTTCCCGCCTACAACACGATTGGCGACGAGGAAAAGCGGGCAGTTCAGCAGGTGCTGGACTCGGGCAACCTGTCGCAGTTCCTTGGGGCTTACACGCCCGACTTCCTCGGCGGGCCGGCAGTCCGTGCCTTCGAGCAGGCATGGGCCGACGCCTTCGGGGTGTCACGAGCGATCAGCGTGAACTCGAACACGTCGGGGCTGTTCGCGGCGATGGGCGCGATTGGCGTGGGGCCTGGCGACGAGGTCATCGTGTCGCCCTACACCATGACAGCAAGCGCGATCGCGCCGCTGGTCTATGGCGCCGTGCCGGTCTTCGCCGACATCGATCCGAACACGTTGTGCCTGGACCCCAAAAGCATCGAGGCGCGCATCACGCCGCGGACCAAAGCGATCCTGGTCGTCCACATCATGGGGCATCCAGCGGACATGGACGCCATCCTCGAGATCGCGCGTCGGCACAAACTGCGGGTGGTCGAGGACTGCGCGCAGGCTCCCATGGGCAAGTACAAGGGGCGCTTGGTGGGAACGCTAGGTGATTGCGGCGTCTTCAGCCTCAATTACCACAAGCACATCCACACCGGCGAAGGTGGGGTGATCACCACGAACGATCCCGACCTCGCGCGCCGGATCGAGCTCATCCGTAACCACGGCGAAAACGTCGTCGAGGCCATGGGCATAGCCGCCGAGGCCGCCAACATCGTCGGATTCAACTATCGCATGACCGAAATCGAAGCCGCCATCGGCACCGCCCAACTGGCGAAGCTACCGAGGTTGCTTTCGCAGCGGTTCGACAACGTCGCCTTCCTGAACGAGCGGCTGCAAAAGCTACCGGGGTTGATTCCGCAAGCGATTTTGGGGGATGGCTCGGTGCACACGTTCTACGTGCACGCGGTGAAGGTCGACACCAAGAAGCTCGGCGTCAGCCGGGACCGCATCGTGGCGGCGCTCAAGGCCGAGTTGCCGAGTGCGGTGCTCCGGGAGACCACGCCTTTGATTGGTGGCGGCTACGTCCGCCCATTGTATCTACAACCGCTGTATCAACAGCGTGCGAGCGCCTGCAGCTTCAACTGCCCGCGGTATTCGGGCACGGTGGATTACCGACGAGGTCTGTGCCCGGTCGCGGAACGCATGCACTTCGAGGAGCTGATCACGCACGAGTTCATGCGCCCGGGTATGAGCCGGCGCGATCTCGAGGATGTGGCGCTCGGTTTCGAGAAAGTCATCGAGAACGTGGCCGAGCTCCGAGGATGACCGAGGTCGACGACGCCGAAGCGCTGGCCGTTGCGCCGCCGCCGTTACCCGAGGGAACCGCTTTTTTTGCGAGCGATCCGGCCGGGCAGCGGGCCTGCTTGGCTCTCGCGGCGTTGACGGGAGCCACCCGCTTTCCGGTGATGACCAACCGGGCTTGTGGCTTCGCTCCCGAGTACGGCGTTGCCTGCCGACAGATCGATTCGGCCGAGATTCCCAAGGGCGCGCAGCTGGTGGTGTGCGGAACGTCGCACCCCGACAGCTCCGAGCGGTTCGAGCTGGGGGTACTCGCGGCAGCAGGCGCGCGGGGCGTGCGGACAGTTGCTTTCATCGATCACTGGACCAACCTCCGCTTACGCTTCGAGACTGCCGACGGCGGCCTGACCTTGCCTGACGAGATCTGGGTGGTCGACGCACATGCAGCAAAGTTGTGCGTGCAGGCCAACCTTCCTCGAGATCGCTTGCGTGTCGTCGGCCACCCCGCCCTCCACCACCTGCGCAGGGCCCGCCCCACGGAGCCCCAAAGGTCCGCCCTCCGCCAAAAAATCAACCTCGGAGCCCGCACCATCCTCTACGCCCCCGACCCCCTCACCCTCCGCCCCGCGGCGCGCACCGAGGTTGATGATCCGGCCGCAATCCCAGGGCACCGCTCCGAGGTTGATGATCGACATCGACAGTCGCCCGCGGCGGGATTGGGAGAGGCGTTCGATGAGGTGATCGCGGCGGGCGATATAGCGGACGCGATCGTTGGGGCGGGTGTGACGGTTCTCGTCCGGCACCATCCTCTGGCTCCCCAAGCTGCGCGACTTGGCGTCGCCGAAGCGTTTCAACGAGTTGGTGCGGACTTCCGAGAATCGGACGGGGCGCTGACCGGGGCTCAAGCCGCTTGCGCCGCCGACGTCGTGGTGGGCATGTACTCCAACTTCTTGCTAGAAGCCCGCGCCTTGGGGCGACCAGTCATCCGCTACCTGCCTGGCGACAGGAGGGACCCCCTGGGACATCTCTCGTTTGGTCGCCGCGTGACGACGCCCGCGACGCTTGCTGAAGCCCTCATGGCCTTCCAAAGTCCAGACTACGAGCCTTCTGGAACGACCGCATGAAGTACTGCCGACGTTGCCTTCAGACCGACACTCGCCCCGGCATCCGCTTTGATGGCGAGGGCGTCTGTCCCGCCTGCCGCTATACCGAGTCCCTCGTCAACGTCGACTGGGAAGAACGGATGCGCGAGCTCGCTGGCATCGTCGAATTCGGTCGCAACAACAATCACTCTGGCTACGACTGCATCATCGGGGTCAGCGGAGGCAAGGACAGCACTCGTCAGGCGCTCTTCGTTCGCGAAAACCTCGGGATGAAGCCGCTGCTGGTCTGCCTCGGCTACCCCCCCGAGCAGGTTTCAGAGCGGGGCGTGGACAATCTGGCCAACCTCATCGAGCTCGGCTTTGATTGCATCCAGATCAACCCTGCGCCGACCGTCTGGCGAGCGCTGATGAAGAAGGCATTCTTCCTCTACGCCAATTGGTGCAAATCCACCGAAATGGCTCTGTTCTCCGCGGTACCGAGGTTGGCGATCGCGTACCAAATTCCGCTGATCTGGTGGGGGGAAAACGCGGCACTGCAGCTTGGCGATCTCAACGTCATGGGCAAGGCAGGGTGGGACGGGAACAACCTGCGTTCCATGAACACCCTTGCGGGCGGCGACGTGACCTGGATGGTCGGCGATGCCGTCCGCCGCAATGACATCCTCCAGTACCTGTATCCCTCGGTGGAGGAGATGGACGCGGCCAACCTTACGATCGTCTTCCTAGGTTACTTTTGGCGGGACTGGTCGCTCGTCGACAACGGGTTGGCGGCGGCGGTCCGGGGCCTGGAGGTGCGGCGGGAGCCGCCTGAGGCCATTGGCGATCCCGAGGGCATCACCTCGCTCGACGAGGACTGGGTGACCTTCAACCAGATGATCAAATATCTGAAGTTCGGGTTCGGACGCGTCACCGACTACGTCAACGAGGCCATCCGCCTCAATCGAATGACACGACAAGAGGGGATCGCACTCGTGGAGCGCTACGACGGGCGCTGTTCGCCTCGCTACATTGAAAGCTTCTCACGCTACCTCGGCATCTCGATTGAGGAGTTTTGGGGCGTCGTCGACAAGTGCGTAAACCCCAAGCTGTTTCGGCGCAATGATGCTGTCCGCACGGATGAGCCGCGCTGGATCCGAACATTCGAGGTCGGATGAGTCGCTTTCGCGTTGGCATCGTCGACTATGGCGCTGGGAACATCCGGTCGGTCGCCGCCGCGATCGCGCGCCTCGGTTATGTGGCGTCTGTGTCAAACAGCCCGACGGAGCTGGCGACGGCGGACGCGCTCGTCTTGCCGGGAGTGGGAGCGTTCGGCCCCGCCATCGCGCGTTTGCGCCAGCAAGGTCTCGACAGGTTTCTATGTGACGAGGTCGTCGCGAAGCAGACGCCACTTCTGGGAATCTGACTCTGTTTGCTGTTGCTGGAGTAATCTTGCGAGGAAGTTGGTCTCCATGTAGGCCTGGGACTGGTTCCAGGGAAGGTGATTCGACTGCATGTGGC
>JANNNO010000232.1:0-1203 GCA_031398585.1 Myxococcales bacterium
AGTTCGTATCGAGGGTTCGAATCCCTCCCTCTCCTCAATCGGATTCGTACGATCTGCCCCTCTCGGCGATCGGTCTTGACTGGACCTCACGGCGAAGGCAAACATTCGCCTCCCGTCGCGCAGCCCTCGGGGGCACGCATCGGGAACGGGTCTGCGCCCGTAGCTCAATTGGATAGAGCACAGGCCTACGAAGCCTGGGGTTCCCTGTTCGACTCAGGGCGGGTGCACAGCAGGAGTTTCGACCTCGCGTTCAACCCTCTGGCGCTGGGTTCAACGCAGGCGGCGCCGCAGGACCGGCCGGCGCCGCTTCCCGCGACAGGCCGCGCAGCTCGTCCAGGTTCGCCCGCAAGATGACGGCATCGCGCGCGGCGAAGATGAGCCCGGTGGGCACGTCGAGCGTGGCAGGTTTCCAGAACGTCGACGGCAGCTCCAGCTCGGCGGCCGCCTCCCGCCGCAAGCGCACCCGCAGCGAGGCCACCGCCCAGCTCTCGAGATCGATCACCGCCTGTTCCACCTGTCCGATCACCCGCCCGGTGCTGTCGAGCACGCTCCGGCCCGGCAGGTCGTCGAACGCCATGTGCATCGCCTTGTCCGATCCGCCAGTCGTCATCGCAACCTCCCGACGCCGACAACGTAGAGCCGCGCCTACGGCGCGACAACGGTGCGGTGCACCCAGCTCGCACCCGGCTTCCCGCGACACCCCACGGGCCTGGGGTTTGTGGTCGCGCCCAGACGGGTGGACAATGACGGGGTGAGCGATCCCGTCGACGTTCCCGAACCGGTCTACCGGACCATCATCGAGCCCCACAAGGTCAAGGTGGTCGAGCCCATCCGGATGACCAGCCGACGGGAACGCACCACCCTGCTGGCGGCGGTGGGCAACAACCTCTTCGGGCTACGCGCCGACGACGTGATCATCGATCTGCTCACCGACAGTGGCACCGCCGCCATGTCTGCCGAGCAATGGGCGGGCGTCATTCGCGGCGACGAGTCCTACTCTGGCAGTCGCAGCTTCTTTCTCTTCGAGACGGCGTTGAAGGACTTCTTCTGCGCCCGCCACGTCATCCCCACCCACCAGGGCCGCGCCGCCGAACGCATTCTTTTTGCCACCGCGGTCAAGCCCGGGCAGATCGTCCCCAGCAACAACCACTTCGACACCACCCGGGCCAACATCGAGTTTGCCGGCGGCGACGCCCAGGATCT
>JANNNO010000279.1:0-7322 GCA_031398585.1 Myxococcales bacterium
GCGAGAATCCGCCCGACCCACTTGTCGACGTAGGCGATCTCGTAGTCGTAGCGCTCCTCGAGCCCTTCGACACCGCGCGTGCGCGAAGGGAATTCGGCGTGTTCCATGTACGAGGCATGAGGCTCGAACAGATGCGTCCACAGGGCGATCCGTTCCTTTTTCGCCGCCGCCTGTTTCAGGCGCGCGATGACCCGCGGGACGGTGCGCGGCGAGGCTATGTCCTTGTTGGACTCGGAGATGGAGCGCGCGCCGTCGTTGTTCCACTCGGCAAAACCCTGGTTCAGCCCGCGCTCGGCGGAAAAATAGAAGTGCGAGAAGATGCCGATGTTTTTCCAGCCCGCGCGACCGAGCTGTTCGAAAAAGGTCTCGTTCTGGGGAAGGATCGGCGAGTAGTTCAGCGATCGCTGCGCCCAAGCGATGTCGGAGGGGTAACGCGAGGTCAGGAAGGCGGGAAAGGATCGCGGGGTGTTGGGAGCGTGTGACCAGACCTTGCGAAAGTAGGCGCCCGAGCGCGCCAGCGCATCCAGGTTCGGCGTCAGCGTCCGGTTGCGGCGGCGCTTGTACCCGGCGACGCCGAGACGATCGGCCCGCAGCGTATCGATCGAGAGGATGAGGATGTTTCCCGTCCAGGCAGCCCCCGCGCGCTTCTTCACTTCAGTCGGTGCGGCGTTGGCGGCCGCCGGCTCGGCCGCCGGTTGGGCGGCTGACGCTGCGTCTCCGCCCTGGCAGTTCTGATCGATGCCGTCGCCAGCGACCTCCTCGGCACCCGGGTAAGTCTCGGCGCTGCCGTCGTCGCAGTCGCCGCCGCCAAAACGTGCCGAGAAGCCGTCGCGATCCCGATCCGTCGCGCCTCGTGCCAGCGCGAGCAGGTGGCGCATGCCGAAGCTATGATCGCCCACGGCTTCGTAGGCAGCGTCGCCCTCCGGGATGCGAGCGGCGAGCACCACCAGCGCGACGACGGCCACGACGGCGAGGCTGCGAACGAGGGCGAGAGGGGCCGTTCCGAGCACGCGCATCGCGCGCCCCCGGGTATGCCAGAAGATGCCGTGAGCGAGCCCGAGCGCCAGCGCGATGGCGGCCGCCTTGGCCGGGCCGAGGTCGAGCACCCGCCAGTCGGCGCGTGAAAAGGCCAGTACGACCGCCCCGAGACCGGCAAGTGCCAGCGCAATCGTGACCAGGAGGGATCGTGGGAGCCCAGCGGGCCGGGGCAGACGATCCACTCCGCTGCGAACCGGGCGCCAGAAGGCCAGCAAGGCGAGGGTTCCGAAGGGTACGGCCAAGGCCGTGGTGCCGAAGGTGGCCAGAGTGGCCAGCGTCGGGTTGTGCATCTTCGAGACGAACGCCGCGTGGGCGGTCGCCGTGACGGCCGCCAGCACGCCGGCCGCCAGCGCGCCGGCCAGCAGCGCGGTGGTCACGCGACGGTCGATTTCGGGTTCCGCGCTCACCCCGCCAAAGCCGCCCGGGATGGCCGACGCGACGATCGCCACCGCACAGCCGGCCAGCAGTGCCGCGATGAGAGCCACGGCGCCATAGAGGCCCAAGACCAGGGCGGCGGCGCCAAACCATCCCATCTCCTCGCCCCGGGCGGTCACCACAGCCAGGTCGATGACGCCCGCGCCGAACAGCCCGGCGAACACGGTGGCCGCCACGGGCAAGTGGACGAAACGCGAGAGCATCCTGTCGCGATTACCACGTCACGCGAGGGAGGGCCAAGGCCGGTCGTCGCCGGCTCCCGTCAGGCTCGGCTTGACGACGAGAGGGGGGCGCGATATCTCCCTCAGAACTTGCCGCGCCTTGGCCGTCGTCGGATGTTTCCTTCGCTTCCCCGGGGCCCGGCATCGAATGGGCCCGGCAGACGCTTGGCGACCGGTCGCCAGCGGCTGAGCGGCTTCGGCTCGCTGGCCTACGCCGCTCTCGCTGTGCTGAGCGCCGCGTGTGATCCGGGAGGCGCGCCAGCCCTCGCCGCCGCCGACGCAGGGCCACCCGCGGCCAGGACGGAGGGCTCCGGTCCCGCCAAGCCGCGGACCGCCTTCGACCTGCTTTCGAATCGCATCCACGGCGTCGAGTACCACGATGGGCGTCTCGTCATTCGGGCCGGCGGGGATCACTGGCTCAAGTTCGTCGATGGCGGCTGGAAGACTTCTTGGCGACCCCGCGAGAAGGACGAAGGGCGCCCGGTTGGTCTCGTTGGCGGCCTCGCCTCGGTGATCTTCGTTCCCCTCGATGGCGAAGCGGACGGCACCGCGAGCTCGCCGACAGGCGATCGCGTCGTCACGATCTCGCTTCGATCCTTGAGCGCCGATCAGCGTCTGTCTCTGTTCGTCAACGAACAGCCAGCTGGCACGGTGGAGGTCCCCAGCACCTTCGGCGACGTCAGCTTTCCGGTCGCGGGCAAGTTCTGGCGCGCGGGCGAAAACCGACTGCGCTTGCAGTTTCGGAGCGCGGCGCCTCTGCGCGGCGGTGGGCGCAGCGCCGCTGCGGTGGCGCAGTTGACGGTTGGACCGCCCGGAGCCCGAACGCCGATCCCGCCCAAGGCAGCGACCGAAGTCACCGACGTCTCGCTCGCCGGCACCACGCGCCGGGGGTTCCAGCTCGGCGGCACTGGCCGGCTCTCCTTCTTCGTGCAGGTGCCAGCCGGGGGCAAGCTCGCTCTCGGGTACGGTTCGCCGGCGGAGGGGGCGTCAGTGATGGTGCGCGTGAGCCGCGACGGTGCCCCGTCACGTGTGCTGCACGAGGGGCCCGCTGCGACGAAATTCACGGACGCCACCTGGGATCTCGGGCCCGAGGCCGGGCGAGCGGTCCGCATCGATCTCGTGGGACGCGGGGGAGCGACGGCGTTCGTCGAACCGCGGCTGTTGGTCGAGGCGCCGGTGCCAGGTCCGCTCGCGGAAAAACACTTCGATCACATCTTCATCTGGATGGTCGACACGCTCAGAGCCGACAAGGTGCGGGCGTTCAACCCGAAGAGTCGCGTCGAGACGCCCCACTACGATGCCTTCGCCGCGGACGCCGTCCGCTTTCAATGGGCGCAAGTCCCCGGAACCTGGTCGCTCCCCTCGCATTCGTCGATCCTGACTGGCGTCTATCCCGTCGTTCATCAGGCGATCGCGCACACCGCGCGGCTTTCGCCCGAGGTTCCCTTCATCGCCGAGATCATGAAGAAGGGCGGGTACCGAACCGGCCTCTTCTCGTCGAACGGCTACGTCTCGGGCAAGTGGGGCTTCGACAGGGGCTGGGACCACTCTCGCAACTTCATCCGTGAAAGCCTGCCCAACGGCGCCGACTATCTCTGGAAGACGGCGCGGACCTGGCTCGACGGCCCGGCGGTCAAAGGCAAACCGAAGTTCCTCTACCTCGCGACCGTCGAGCCGCACGTCATCTACAACCCGAAAAAAGAGTTCCTGGCGCGCTACTGGAAGAAGCCCTATACGGGGCCGATCAAGCCGAACCAGAGTGGCGTTCAGCTCGGCTACATCAAGTCGGGCCGGCTCAAGATCGACGCCAACGACAAGGCCTATCTCGAGGCGCTTTACGACGGCGAGGTCACCCAGAGCGACGCCATGTTCGGCGCGTTCATCGCCGACCTCAAAGCCCGCAAGGTCTACGATCGGTCGGTGATCGTCGTGATCTCGGATCACGGTGACGAGTTCTGGGAGCATGGCGATGTCGGCCATGCCCAGGGTGTCTACCAAGAGCTGGTCCACATCCCACTCATCGTGCGCGCCCCGGGCGTTTTTCCGGCGGGCAAGGTGGTGAACGCAGACGTCGAGGCGATGGACGTCTTTCCGACGCTGCTCGATCTTGCCGGACTTCCGACACCGGCGGGCACCCAGGGCGCCTCGCTGGTGCCACTGGTCCAGGACGAGCTCAGTCACAGCCCGCGGGTCTCGCTCACGCAGAATCTCGCGATCAACCGCGGCATCAAGAGCGCACGCTATCGCATGATCCACGGCGGTCCGACGCGGCTCGAGCTCTACGACGAGATCGACGATCCCCTCGAACAGAAGAACCTCGCCACCAGTCACCCGATCGCGTTGCGCCAGATGCGCAACGTATTCAGTCTGCTGGTCGCACACGAGGCGCGCTGGAAGAAGCGCGCGCACGGCACCGCGGCCAACGTGAGCGAGGCTTTCTACAGCGAAATTGGCGACCGCTGAGGTAACGTCGCCGCCTCCGGAGGCAACCACGTGCGAAATCAGCGTCGTCATTCCATCGTTCTGGCCGCGGGCATTTTTGGCGGCGGGCTCCTGGCGGGCCTCGTCGGCCTCTCCGGCGATCTGCCTGGGCTCTCTTTCGCCGAGGGAGCGGACAAGACCGTGAGCTCCAAGAAGACGATCCGCATCGTCACGCTCGATCCTGGGCACTTCCACGCGGCGCTGCCGCACCGGCAGAGTTATCCCAACGTCGACGATCGCGTGAAGGTCTATGCGCCGCTGACGCCGGATCTCGGCGATCACATGAAGCGGATCGCGCGCTTCAACGTTCGCCCGCAGGATCCGACCGCCTGGCGGCTGGACGTGGTCAGCGGCGCTGACTACCTCGAGCGTTTCCAGAAAGAGAAGGCGGGCAACGTCGTCGTCATCTCGGGACGCAACCGCGGCAAGATCGACTACATCCACACCGCCGTGGGCGCGGGCTACAACGCTCTGGTCGACAAACCCTGGGTCCTGCGCTCCGAGGATCTCCCCAAACTGAAGACGACGCTGGATCTGGCCGAAAAGAAGGGCCGGATCGCGTACGACATGATGACCGAGCGCTTCGAGATCACGACCATCCTGCAAAAAGAGATGGTCGCGGATCCGGCGGTGTTCGGAACGGCAGAGCCGGGCACGCCCGACAAGCCGAGCGTCTACATGGAGAGCGTGCATCACCTGATGAAGGTGGTCTCCGGCGCGCCCAACATCCGTCCGGCCTGGTTCTTCGACAAGGATCAGCAGGGCGAAGGACTCAACGACATCGGCACCCACCTCGTGGATCTCGTTCCCTGGACGCTGTGGCCAGGGCAGGGCATCGACGCGGACAAGGAGATCAAGCTGATCTCCGCGCAGCGCTGGCCGACGCTGATCTCGAAGGCGAACTTTCAGCGGGTGACGGCGGAGAAGGAATTTCCCGCGTTCCTCGCCAAGGACGTCAAGAACGACACCCTCGAGTACTTCTGCAACACGCTGGTGACCTACTCGGTCAGAGGCGTGCACACGAAGCTGAACATCATCTGGGACTGGGAGGCACCCGCCGGCACCGGTGATACGCACTACGCGTTTTATCGCGGCAGCAAAGCGCGCGTGGACGTGCGCCAGGGCAAGGCGGAGAAGTTCCGACCCGAGACCTACGTCGTGCCGAACAGCCCGGCCGACAAGCCGGCGGTCGTGGCGGCGGTCAAGGCGCGCCTGGCGGCTTTGCAGGCGCAATACCCGGGCGTCGACATGGAAGATCGCGGTGCTGAGATCCTGCTGAAGATCCCCGACAAGCTTCGCACCAGCCACGAAGATCACTTCGGCGAGGTGGCCAAGTCGTTCTTCGGCTATCTCGCGGCCCCCAAGTCGGTGCCGAAATGGGAAAAGGCGCACATGCTGGCCAAGTACTTCGTCACGACCAAGGGCACGGATCTGTCGCGCCAGGGTCCGGTGAAGGTCGCCGAGCGGATCGCCCCCAAGTAGTTTTGGGGCGTCAGTCGTAGTAACCGTCGAGGAACCAGGTGCCGCTCGCGCGGTCCTGGTGCATGCGGTAGACGGCGCCATCGGACGCGTGAACGTCCCAGTAATCACGCGAGAACGACTCTTCCGTCCACCAGCCGCCGCTTGCCCGATAAGGGCCGGCGGCTACCAGGACGCGCGCGGTGACGTCCTGCGCGCGCAGAGCGGATGGTCCGTCGCGATCCATCAGCACTTCGAGGGGGCGCGGAGGTCGAAAGCGGCGAAAGCCGAGGCCAATTTCGGGTGGTGGCGCGGGCGGCGGGTCGGGCAACAGATGGGCGGCAGGTGGGGCGAAAGGTCGCATCGTGACCTTCTCTTCGCGAAAGTCGTCGACCAGCGCGGGCGAGCCGACGTTCTCACTGCCGACCAACGATTCCAGGCGCGACAACGTGGCGGCGAGCTTCTCGGGCGCGGGCCCCGCGGGGCGAAACAGATCCATCTGCGATCCGCGCACGCGTGCGGGCAAAAGCAGAATCGAGATGCCGATGATCGGTTCGGGCGGTGGTCGTCGCGCGAGATCGAGGCGCACGAGATCGAGCAGGGTTCCCACCTCGCGGGTCGGTGCGGACAGGGCGATGTCACGCACGTCGTAACCACGCGGATCCAGCTTGAGCCGCAGCCCGAACCCGGCGCATGCGAGCCCACGACAGGTGAGTCGACCGAGCGCGCGATCGAAGACTCCGCGCAGAAGAAAGGCGAGGGGCTCGAGCTCGGCGATCGGGTAGTCGATCTCGGTCCCTTCCTCGAGGGCATCCGGTGGCAACTCGGGCGAAAATGGCTCCTCGGCAACGCCGGAGGCCAGCGCGTGCAAGTACGAACCCGTGCGTCCCAGGCGCAGCGCGATCTCGGTGGCGGGCAGGGCGGCGAGCGCGCCCGCGGTGTCGAGCCCCCAGCGCACGAAGAGATCCGCGAGCTCGGCAGGGCTCATCTCCTTGCCGGCAGCAGTGTCGCGCGCGGGCCGTTTGCTGCGGGTTGCAGCGCTTCGCTCACGAAGCAGGATGCTGGGCAGGCCGCTGACCAGCAAGGTCGCGATGGGCAACGGCTCCAGAAACGATCGCTCGCTGCCTGACGGCACCACTGCGATCTCGCTGGCCTGCGCAGCGGCCCGGGCGATGGGCAGCCGACCTGCGATTCCGACCCTCACCTCGAGTCCCAGACGCGCGGCTTGAACCGCGATCGCCTGCGCGATGGCGGTCTCGCCCTGAGGATAGATCTGGGTGAGCTCGCCGATCTCGAAGTAGATCCGCTCGCCCGCGCGCTGGACCCGTGGCGCAAAGCCGAAGCCGACGTCGGCAAGCGCGGCGGCGGCCGCAGCGGTGTCAGCCTCATGTGCGACCAGCACACGCAGGCGATCGGCGCCGAGATGCCCGCTGGCCACCGAGCGGGCCTGGCTGGCAAGTAGATCGATTCGGACGCCGGCACGCCGGGCGGCCTCGTTGCAGGCGATGATTCGTGCGCGCTCTCCCGGCGCTTCACACAGCGCGACGGGATCTTGGCGGTGCTCGGGATCGCGGCGCAAAATGGCCTGCAAGGCGAGATCGGGGACATAGACACAGGCGATGCGCATGGCCATCGCTCATGTGCGGACGTGAACCAGCGACAGGCGCGCCGCGGTCGTCGCGCGCTGCG
>JANNNO010000289.1:0-3568 GCA_031398585.1 Myxococcales bacterium
GGTTTGGCGCTCGGCTATCTCGGCCGGCCTGAGCTGACGGCGGCGCGCTTCGTGCCCGATCCGGCATCTCTCACCCCAGGGGCGCGGCTCTACCGTTCGGGCGACCTCGGGCGGCGCCTGGCCGACGGCGACCTCGAATACGCTCTTTCCACTGGCGCAGCAAGATCACGGCAAGCCAGGTGACCGCCGGAACCGCGAGAAACACGATGGCGGTCTGTAGCTCCGACGGAACATCCTCGATGTGAGGTGAGACCCGGGCGACCAACACGACAGCCGCCGAGCCCAGCACCGCGGCTATGGCAAAGCGCCGGAGCGCGCGATCCCCGAAGTGCGGCAAGACGGCGGCGACGGCCAACACGATGGATACGATGAGCGCCGGAGCGCCGAACGGCAGCCAGTACGCCTGCACGACGGCGTGAACCAGAATGGCCGCGGCGACCAGCGTCGTTGCGAGCGTGCGCCGACCGTGACGAGCGAGGACCCGTGCGCCCGCCGCGGTCAGCAAGACCAGCAGCACCGCCAGGGCGCCGGCACCCATCGCCAGGCTGTTGCGGATGGCGCCAGCTACGGCCAGCAGCCCAATGAAAGCGAACGCGATCCACTGCAGCGCGACCAAGAACCGATCTAGATCGGGCGCGCCCAGCCCCTGCACCGCGGACCGGGGGGTTGCCCCGCTCGAGCCCTCGCCCTTCATGCCGTGCTCTCGACCGTGCGCCCCGGCTCCGCCTCCCGTCAAGGGAGAGCGACGGAGTGCGGCGCCGTCGCGCAAAGACATGGAGGGGCGCCTGCGTTCACGTGGGATTCTCGGTGACGCAACCTACAGGCAAGACGCCACTACCTGCTGATCCCGTCCGACCCGGACGCCTCTGGCAAGGAGCTCATGATGCACCCCGAACTGGATTTCCGCCGCTCGTCGCCCAGGTCTGGTCGCCCCCCCGCCCGCCGGCTGATCCCGTTGTTTGCCGCCACGGCCTTGGCCACCTTGTCGGCGAGCGCGCGGGCCGAACAGTTCGTTCTCTTTCAGCAGACCTTTGAGATCACGAAGGCGACCGTCGACAAGGCAGGGTCGCACTACTTCGTCCGCGGCGCGCAGCTGAACCAACCTCCGGGAAGCAACTGGACGGCACCCGTCGACTATCGAAACGGGGACGTCCACATCCGCACCGAAGTGCTCGAGAAGCCCGCCGGCGGTGAGCCCAACCACTGGAGCTATTGCTACATGCCGAACCGGCCGATCGGTCCGGGATATGGCTGTGCCGGCAGTGGTCGGTACACCGACGTCGGCGTCTACGATCGCGTCGAGAAGATGACGTCCTGGTGGCAGAACACCGCAATCTCCTGGCCCCAAGGGATCAAAGAGATGCATCTCGTGATCAAGGGCACCGGCGACAGCGGCCACCTGCACAAGCGGTCCGACGTCGAGAAGCTCTATCCCTCGAAGGTCCGCATCACGATGGTCCAGATCTCTGCTGGCGGCACTTTCGATCCCAGCAAGGTTCCGGGGTGGACTGCGAAGCCGGAATCAGACGCCGGTGCCGGCTCGACAGCCGACGCTGGCACGGGCAACGAAGCGGGCGCCGGTGGAGGCACGTCACCTGGGTCAGGTGGGTCCTCCGGCGCGAATGGCAACGGCGGAACGGGCGGATCCGGCAGCGCCGAGCCGGCCGGGAGCGGGGGCGCTGCCAGCTCCGCATCAGGCGGTGCGCCCGCTCAGAGCGGTCCCCCCGGAACGGGTGGCGCCTCGGGTGGCCTCGGTGGCAGCGCCGGCAGTGGCAGCGCCGGCAATGGTGAAAGCGGTCAGGCACCTGGCGACAAGCCGAACGGTGGCGCCGGAAAATCGTCTACGGCATCCGACGACACGGTGACTGGCGGCTGCTCGTTGGCGTCGAGACCGGGCCCGGGTGGCTTGTCGTTCGGAGCCTTCGCGATGGCCCTCTGGGGCGCATCTCTGGCCCGCGCAGCCCGACGACGACGAACTGTCTCGTCGGGCCGCCGTTAAGTCGCTCAGAGGCCCGCACGCAGCGGCTGCCCCAAACCGCGCTCAGCGGGCGGCCGCGCGTCGCTGGCGCCAGACCACCACCGCGATGCCGAGCGCCAGCAAAGCCAAGGCCTGGAGCACCCATGGCCAGAGGCCTCGCTCGTCGGGCAGCGGCCGGGTCCGACGTTCGTTCCAGAACGCTTGCCAACTCGAGCGCTTGGCATCGCCGGGCCCGTCGTCGAGGATCAATCGCAGCGCCTCGTCGGCTCGGGGCCCCAGCTTTGGCTCGTCGAGGGCGGCGATGAGCGGGTCGACGGCGGGGCGTCCGAGCGCCTCCAACGCCAGCAGCGCCTCCTGTCGCGGCGAAGTGATCTGTTCGGTCTCGCCGGTCTGGCTCACCCATTCGAGCCGGCTGCCGTCGCTGAGCATGGTGATCAATCGGGGAATCGCTGGTGACAGCACCACCTGCCACCAGCGCGGTTCCGAGGCCGCCAGAAGATTGAGCCGCGGCTGACGCTTCACCAGATGCCGCACCGAGATCGCCGCGCGAGTCCGTGCCAGGCGGGCTCCCGACACGATCTCGTCAGAGAGGCGCCGCGCCTCCTCACGCTCGTGAGGGGGTTGTGCCCGCGCCTCTCCACTCGGGCTCAGTGTGAGCGACAAGAGAGCGCACGCGAGCATCGGGACCGTTGTCCTTCCCCGCGCGACCCGTGATCGCGTGATCGGTTCGGGCGACGACCTCACGGTCCGCCCGCGCACTGGCGGTAGCAACCCGAGCACCGTGCGCGATCCTAGAGCATTTCCAATTCTCGTCGGTCGCCGAGCTTCGGCGTCGTCGACTTACTTTTGTCGGGGCGACTGGATTTGAACCAGCGACCCCCTGTCCCCCAGACAGGTGCGCTAACCAGGCTGCGCCACGCCCCGATGTTGCGTGAAGGAAGACTAACTATTTCGATTCGCGCGGAAGTTCAAACCAAAAGTACCGGACCCGACAAAAAAGCTGCGCGGCGCGCCCGATTCACGGCTCTACCAGGCGCAACAGCTCCACCAGCCCTCGCTTGAGCTCCTCGAGCGACTTGCGATCGATCGTCGGCGGAGGTCGCTTGGGCGCCGCACCCTCGTCATGTCCCAACTCACGCAGTCGAGTCCGTGCGCCCTCGATGGTGAAGCGCTCTTCGTAGAGCAGCTGACGAATGCGCAGCAGCTGCTCGACGTCTTTGCGGCGATAAACGCGCTGCTGCGAACGGCTCTTCTCCGGCTTGAGCGAGCGAAACTCGGTCTCCCAGAAGCGCAGCACATGCGGTTTGACGGCGCAGATCCGCGCGACTTCGCCGATCTTGAAATACGGTTTGTCCGGGATCCCGAGCGGTAACGTCGATGAACGCGTGCTCGCGGCACGACCTTCAGATACGCGACGTGGCACCAGGCCCACTCACAAGTCGCGACGAGCGCTGCACGATGTTGGTTTCATCCGGGCGCGCACGACTGCCACTCAATCGTTGAGGGCGTTCTTGAGCACTTGGCTTGGCTTGAATGTCAGGACCCGTCGCGCGCTGATCGTGATCTCCTGGCCGGTCTGCGGGTTGCGGC
>JANNNO010000306.1:0-10815 GCA_031398585.1 Myxococcales bacterium
GCCGTCGTCAACACCGAGCGGCTTTGGCTCGAAGCCAAGGTGTTCGAGACGGACGTCGCGCGCGTCGAAGGTGCAAGCGGGGCTGCTTTCACGGTCGCGGGCTTCGACAAGGAATTCGCCGTCGACACGAAAGATCCGAAAAATGGCCGGCGAATCGCCGTCGGCGCCGTCATCGATCGCGTGACCCGCACGGTCCCCGTCATCTTCGAGCTACCCAACCCCGGTGGCCTCAAACCCGGCATGTTCGCCAAGGTGGACCTCTTCACCGGCGAGACCGTCCGCGTGATCGCTGTTCCGCAATCGGCGGTCATCGACGACAACGGCCGCCCGGTCGTCTACGTGATGGCCGACGGCGAGAACTTTCACAAGCGGGTGATCCGCGCGGGCGTGCGCGCGGGCGGATTCGTCGAGGTGAAAGAGGGCGTGAAGGAGGGCGATCGCGTGGTCACCTTGGGCGCCTACGAGATCAAACTCGCCAACGCGACCGGCGCCATCCCCGAGCACGGTCACCAACACTGAGCGTCCCGCATGAACCGCCTCATACGTTGGTCGATCGATAACCGCCTCTTGGTGCTGGCGGGCGCGGTGCTGCTCCTCGTGCTGGGCATCGACACCGCCCGCAAGATGCCGGTCGACGTCTTTCCGGACCTCACGGCGCCGACCGTCACCATCATCACCGAAGCGCATGGCCTGGCCCCGGAAGAGGTCGAGACCCTCGTCACTTTCCCGGTCGAGACAGCGATGAACGGGGCCACCGGCGTGAGGCGCGTGCGGTCGGCCTCGGGGATCGGGATCTCGATTGTCTGGGTGGAGTTCGGCTGGGGCACCGACATCTACGTCGCGCGCCAGATCGTCAACGAGAAGCTCCAGCTGGTCGGCCCCCAACTGCCGAAGGACATCCCCGCGCCCTCGATGGCGCCGATCTCTTCGGTGATGGGCGAAATCCTGTTTCTCTCGGTCTCGTGGGACGAAAAGGCTCGTGCGAAGGACGAAGCCGCCGCGCTCGCGCAGATGATGGAGGCGCGCAGCGTGGCCGATTGGATTCTGCGCAAGCGCCTGCTTTCGGCCGCGGGCGTCTCGCAGGTAATCCCGATCGGGGGGGCGGTCAAACAGTACCAGGTGCTGCTCCGGCCCGAGGCGATGCAGGCGTTCGAGGTCACGTTCGAGGACGTCGCACGGGCGCTGCGCACCACGAACCAGAACGCCGCCGGAGGGTTTTTCGTCGAGGGGGGGCAGGAGTACCTGCTCAGAGCGGTGGGCCGAGCACAAACCGTGGAGGACCTCGGCAACACCGCCGTGACCGTGCGCGGGGGGCAGCCCGTTACCGTGAGCCAGCTCGGGGACGTGCGCATCGGGCCCAAGATCAAACGCGGCGAGGGCAGCGCCAACGGCGAGCCCGCGGTCATCCTCGCCGTCCTGAAGCAACCGGACGCCAACACGCTCGAGCTCACCAAGCGGCTCGACGGCATCCTCGACGAGATCGAGCCGGGGCTGCCGAAGGGTATGAAGATCAACCGCAAGATCTTCCGGCAGTCCGACTTCATCGCGGCGGCGGTTCACAACGTGTCGGTGGCGTTGCGCGACGGCGCCATCTTGGTGGCGATCATCATTTTGGTCTTCCTCGTCAACCTGCGCGGCACGCTCATCTCTCTGGCCGCCATTCCGCTGTCGCTGGTGGCTGGCGTGCTGGTCCTCAAGGCGTTCGACGTCACCCTCAACACGATGACCATCGGCGGCCTGACCATCGCGATCGGTGCTCTGGTCGACGACGCCATCATCGACGTCGAGAACGTCTTTCGCCGCTTGCGCCTCAACCAGCACCTGCCCGAAGCGGAACGCCGGCCCGCGCCCGAGGTGATCTTCGAGGCCTCGGTCGAGGTGCGTGGATCGATCTTCTTCGCGACCCTCATCATCATCCTCGTCTTCATCCCGTTCTTCTTTCTCTCCGGGATCGAGGGCCGCATGCTGGCGCCGCTCGGGCTCGCATACATCGTGGCCATCGCGGCGTCACTGGTGGTGGCGATGACCTTGACGCCCGCACTCTGCGTGTATCTTCTTCCGCAGGCCCGCGCGCTCGAAGCGGAGGAGGGGCGCCTTTTGCGCTGGCTCAAGCGCCGTTACGAACCGATTTTGCATTGGTCGCTCGGTCGCCCGCAATTGATCCTGGGCGCCGCGGCTGTAGGGATCGTGGCGACGGTCCTGGTCGTGCCTTTCCTCGGGCGCTCGTTCCTGCCGGAGTTCAACGAGGGCACGCTCACGATCAACGTGGTCACGCTGCCCGGAACGTCGCTCGAGGAATCAGACAGGCTCGGCCGTCGGGTCGAGCAGGCGCTCTTGGCCTTTCCCGAAGTGGTCTCCACTTCGCGGCGCACGGGCCGGGCCGAGCTCGACGAACACGCTCAGGACGTCAACGCCGCCGAGCTCGACGTCGGCCTCGATCTCAAGAAGGGCAAACGCGACAAAGAGGAGCTCCTGTCCGAGCTCCGCAAGGCTCTCGCCCAAGTACCAGGCGCGGTCGTTACCATCGGCCAGCCGCTCTCTCACCGCATCGATCACATGCTCTCGGGCACGCGGGCCAACATCGCGCTCAAGCTCTTCGGCGACGATCTCGAAATCTTGCGCGGCATGGCCGAGCGGGTGAAGAAGATCGCGGAGGCCACGCCCGGTGCGGTCGACGTTGCCATCGAGCAACAGGTCGACATCCCGCAGATGGCGATTCGCGCCGATCGCGACGCGGTCGCGCGCTACGGCCTCACCACGGGTGAAGTCGTCGAAATGGTCGAGCGCGCCTTCGCCGGCGAGACCGTGGGTACCTTGCTCGAGGGCCAGCGGTCGGTGGAGATCTTGGTTCGTCTCGAAGACGACTCACGTCGCGACCGCGACGCCATCGCTTCGACGCTGCTCGACACCAAGACAGGCGTTCGCATCCCTCTCAAGATGCTCGCCAGCATCAGCCGCGAGACGGGCCCCAACACCATCAGCCGGGAGGGCGTGCAGCGCAAGATGGTGGTCCAGGCGAACGTGGCGGGCCGCGATCTTTCGAGCGTGGTAGATGATTTGCGGCAGCGGATCGCAACCGAGGTGCAGTTCCCCGCCGGGTATCACGTGGTCTTTGGCGGCCAGTTCGAAAGCGCCGAGGAGGCGACCCGCAGCATCGCGCTCTTGTCGATCCTGGTGGTCGTAGGGATCTTCCTCCTTCTCATCGTGGCGTTCAAATCGGTGCGCAATGCCCTCATCACGCTCATCAACCTGCCGCTCGCCCTCATCGGCGGGGTGCTCGCCGTCGCGCTTACCTCCGGCATCGTGAGCGTGGCATCGCTGGTCGGTTTCATCACCCTCTTCGGCATCGCGACCCGCAACGGCATCATGATGGTCAGCCACTTCGAGCACCTCATGACCGAGGAAGGTCGCTCGCTGCCCGAGGCGGTTGTGCAGGGATCGATCGAGCGCCTCGCGCCCATCCTCATGACGGCGCTGTGCGCGGGCCTTGCGCTCGTGCCGCTCATCCTCGCCCGCGGCGAGGCGGGCAACGAGATCCAGGCGCCGATGGCGGTGGTCATCCTCGGCGGACTGCTGTCGTCGACGGCGCTCAACATGATCGTGCTGCCGATCCTCTTCCGCCGCTATGGCCGGGTGCCGGGTGAAGAAGCGGTGCGGGCCCTGGGCGTGGCGTGACGCGGGCGGAATGAGGGTGGGGCATGGCAACCCAGTCTCGCGCAAATTTTGCGGCGACTTCTTCAGGGAACGAATGATTTGCGCTCCGCCTTGTTATTGCAGTTCTGCACCAGGGTTCATGATGGCGGCGGTTTGAGAGACCTTCGCCTTCTGAGGCCAGGCCGGCGGCCGGGGCGTGCAAGGCGGACTCATCAGGGGGCTCGCGAAGTTTTGCGCCGCTGTGCCGTGGCTGCGACGAGCTCGTGGGAAACGGCGCGGATATAGCGCCCTCTCGCCGCGGTTTTTTTTCCCCTCTCTACCGTAACCGTCGCGGATACACCGCAAGACTGCCAGTGGAGCACGTGGTCTCTGGCTTGCTACGAGCGGCAGCATGGAAAGCGCTCGCGAGACCGTGCCTTCGGCGCCGGCTGCCCTTCCCGACCAATCCGGACTCGATGATGCGGGAGCGGCAAGCCGACTCGTGGAGGCCGGACCCAACGAGATAAAGCGTGCCGCGGGCACGCCGCCGTGGAGGATCCTGGTAGCCCAATTCACGAGCCCACTCATATGGCTGCTGCTCGCCGCCTGCGTGGTCTCTGCCGTCTTGAACGAGATCGCCGACGCCATCGCGATCGGGATCATTGTCGTCATCAACGCTGCCGTTGGCTTCTTCCAGGAGTATCGCGCAGAGCGGGCGATGCTCGCCTTGCGTGCGATGACCGCTCCGCGCGCCCGCGTGCTGCGCGGGGGCGCTCAGAAGGTCGTCGACGCCACCACGGTCGTTCCCGGCGACCTCCTGCTGCTCGAGGCAGGCGACATCGTCGCGGCCGACGGGCGCTTGCTCGAAGCTTTCAGTCTATTGACCAATGAAGCGGCCTTGACCGGTGAGAGCGCGCCGGTCGACAAGCGCGTTGCGGAGGCGAAGCAAGACGCGCCGTTGGCCGAACGGTTGGGCAGCGTATTCATGGGCACCGCCGTTGCGATGGGCACGGGGACTGCCGAAGTGACCGCCACAGGGATGCGGACGGAGCTTGGCAAGATCGCCCACCTGCTCGAAACCGCAGAGGAGTCTGTAACGCCCCTTCAAGTGCGTCTCGCGCGTACCAGCCGCATTCTGCTCTACCTGTGCCTCGGCGTCGTTGCCGCGACCGCCGCGCTGGGGCTCCTGCGCGGGCTTTCTGGGGTCGAGGTGTTCGTGTCGGCGGTTTCGTTGGCCGTTGCCGCGGTACCCGAAGGTTTGCCGGCCATCGTCACCATTGCGCTGGCCATCGGCGTGCAAAGGATGGCGGCACGACATGTCCTCATTCGTCGTTTGCCCTCCGTGGAGACTTTGGGCAGCGCGACTGTGATCTGCACGGACAAGACGGGGACGCTCACGACCGGCGTCATGACTGTTCGGGAGATTTGGGGTGCGGATCACCAGCAGGTGCTTGCGGCAGCCGCCGCCTGCAGTGATGCCGAGCTCGGTCCCAATGGCAGCACCGGCACGGGTGATCCGACGGAGATAGCGATCCTGGCCGCGTCGGCGCCGCGGGGGATCGTCCGCCCGGAGATTGAAGCGCAGAACCCGCGCCGGTCGGTGCTGCCCTTCGATGCCGATCGCAAGCGGATGTCCGTCTTCCGGGCCGACGGGCGCAACTACGTAAAGGGCGCGCTCGAGTCGCTGCTGCCGCTTTCGATCACGGGCACGGAGGGGGCCGCCGAGGCCAACGGACAAATGGCGGCGCGCGGCCTGCGGGTCCTGGGCGTCGCCTTGGGCGACGTTGCCGAGGAAAGCCGGCTGCGGCTGGTCGGTCTTGTCGGCATCGCTGATCCGCCGCGCACCGAGGCCATCGAAGCGATCGCTGCGGCGCGGGCTGCTGGCATCCGCACGGTCATGATCACGGGCGACCATCCCATCACCGCCCAGGCGATTGGACGCGAGCTGGGAATTGTGGCGCCGGGTGAGGACCCGGCAGACCTTATCCACGCGCGGGCGACACCCGAGGACAAGTTGAAGATCGTGCGCGGATGGAAGGCGCGTGGGGCGGTGGTGGCGATGACCGGCGACGGCGTCAACGACGCCCCTGCGCTGCGGGAGGCCCACATCGGCATCGCGATGGGCAGGACTGGCACCGAGGTCACGCGTGAAGCATCCGACATGGTGCTGGCGGATGACAACTTTGCGAGCATCGTGGCCGCGGTTCGTGAAGGGCGCGGCATCTTCGACAACATTCGCAAGACAGTCGTCTACCTGCTTGCGGGCAACACGGGCGAGCTCGCAGTCATGCTGGGCGCAGCGTTGCTCGGAATGCCGACGCCGCTTCTGCCGCTTCAGATCCTGTGGATCAACTTGGCGACGGATGGCCTGCCGGCGCTTGCGCTGGTGATGGACCCGCCCGATCCAGACGTCCTGCGACGGCCTCCGCGGTCCCCGACCGAGCCGATGCTGGGCCTCCGTGAATGGACCAACGTGATCGCCACGGGCCTCTTGCAGGCGGCAGTGACGCTCTCTGTGTTCGCGTGGGCGCTGCAAAGCAGGGGCGAGATGGAGGCGCGTAACCTCGCTTTCACCACGTTGGTGTTCGGGGAGCTGTTCCGGTCCTTTGCCTCCCGGTCGCCTGACAAGCTGTTCTGGGAGGTCGGACCCTTCAGCAACATTCGCCTGCTCGGGGTCGTGGTCGTCTCGGTCCTGGTGCAGCTCGGCATCCACCATGTTCCCGCGCTCGAGCGTCTGTTCCAGATAACCACTCTCTCGGCGCCGGACTGCGCGCTGACACTGGCCTCGGGGCTCATCCCGGTGACCGTACTCGAGCTGTCAAAGCTGGTGCGCCGCCACTTCGGAAAGTCCGCAGGCCGCCTGCTGCCTGTGGGGGCTTCCTGATGATTCGGCTCCTTGCCGCCTTGCTGGTCCTGTCGCTTCCGTCCCTGGCCAACGCAGACACGATGGAGCTCGATCAGCTGATCGAACGCGTCCGTACGCGAAATCCATCGGCAGCTGCAGCCGTTGTCCGCGTGGAGGCCGCCCGCTTGCGCGTCCCGCGAGCGCGGGCGTTCTTGGAACCCTACCTCCAGACCATGGTGGAAGACGTGCCGCCCCGACTTTCGGGCGGCATGCCCATGGTCCGTTTCCAGATCAGCCAGATGTTCCATTGGCCCGGAAAGCGGGATCGGATGGCTGCCGTCGCAGATCGGGAGGCAGATGCCATCGCCGCGCGAGCGGCCGCGACCATGTTCGACGTCGTGCTCGAGGCCAAGCGGATCTATCACCAGCTGCTTCTCAATCGCGAGTCGCAAAGGATCAACCGCGAACAGCGGGCCATCGTCGACACCGTGGTGGACATCGCCACTGCCCGGCTTGGGAGTGGGACGGGGATGCATCACGACGTACTCAAGATGCAAACCGAGGCCTCGATGCTCGACGACGGGCTGCTGATGCTGGAGATGGACCGCCGGGAGATGACGGCCATGGTGAATGCCCTGCTGGATGTGCCCGCCGATGCCAAGGTGGCCGACCCGGTGCCGGCCTGGACACCTGCGCTTTCACTGTCGCGCCAGCGAATCGTTCAGCTCGCGCTCGACCGGCGTCCGGAACTTCGGGAGATGGCGGCCATGCAGCAGGCGGAACGCGCCATGGCCGACGCCGCCAAACGCGAGTACTACCCCGACGTCATGCTGGGCGGTCTTTATGACCTGCGCATGAACGGGGAAAGTTCGATCGGGGCGATGGTCGGCCTCAACCTGCCGATCTGGATTGGATCGCGTCAGGGCCTCGACGTGCGCGCCGCGCAGACGCGCGCGAGGTCCATCGGCCTCGATCGCAACGCAATGGCTGCGATGGCCCGAGCCGAGATCGAGCGGCACTTAGCGCGCATCGAGGCGTCCGACCGCAGGGTGCGACTCCTGGAGTCGGAATTCATCCCGCGCGCCCAGCAGACCTTCGACTCGGCCGTGGCGGCGTTCCCTTCGGGGCGGGTGGATGCGCTCGAGTTGCTCGACGCGCTCAGAGCCGTCAGCACGCAGAAGCTCAGCCTTGTCGCGCTCCGCGTGGAGCGGGAGCTGGCGTTGGCCGACCTCGAACGCGCGACGGGCGCGCCCACCAAGGAGCTGAGCCGATGAGATGGATGTGCGACGTGGCTATGTCCCTGTTGATCGCGGCGATTCTCGCAAGTGCCGGCTGCCGTAAGGAGGAGCGCATCGCAGAGACCAAAGGGCAGCAGTTGGACCCGGAACGGGCCAAAGCTTCCACAGCGGCCAACAAAGCGCCGGCCGCGATGCCGAGCGGACACGAGCACGGTGCTGCAACCGCACCGCCGGCCAGCGCCCGCGCCGACGGGGGCGCACCGGCCGCGCTTCCGCCGGGTTTTGCGACGGTGGAGGTGAGCCCGGGGCGCCAGCAGCTCCTGGGCATTGCGACCATTCCGGTGCGGCGTCGGTCCTTCGCAAAGGGCGTGCGAACAATCGGCATCGTCCAGGCCGATGAGACCAGGACCGCGCACGTTCACGTGAAGTACGAAGGCTTCATCGAGAAGATCTTCATCAACTACACGGGCCGCGCAGTCAGAAAGGGGCAGCCCCTCTTTCGAATCTTCAGCCGGGAACTGCTGGCCGCTCAGCAGGAGTACCTGAGCTCGCGTGCGGCGCTCGGGCGGGTGCCGCCTGCTGGGGGAGACGCCGTCCGGGCAGCGGCAGGGCAATTCGTCAACGCATCACGGGAGCGTCTGCGCCTGTTCGACGTCCCTGCATCGGTGCTCGAGAGGATCGAACGGACGGGCGTTGCGGAGCGGGCGATGACGGTGGTGTCACCGCTGTCGGGCAACGTGATCGAGAAGCAGGCGATCGAAGGGCTCGCGGTCACGCCGATGGCACACCTCTACGTGATCTCGGATCTTTCACGGGTGTGGGTCGTTGCGGACGTCTATGAGCGTGACCTTGCGCAAGTTGCGGTCGGGCAGAAGGCGCGTATGAACCTCGACGCCTTTCCGGGCCGGGCGTTCGAGGGGGTGTTGAGCTTCGTGAGCCCCGTGCTCGACGAGAGCACGCGCACCGTGAAGGTGCGCTTCGAATTTGCTAACCCCGAAGGCGCGCTCCGCCCGGGCATGTATGCCACGGCGGAGATCGCAGGCGAGTCGCACGAGGGGCTGACCGTTCCTTCAGACAGCATCATCGACACCGGTGAGCGCAAGATCGTCTTCGTCGCCCAGGGACCGGGCCGTTTCGCGCCCCGCGCGGTCAAGACAGGCGCGGCACTGGGGAACGAGTACGAAGTCGTCGAGGGATTGGTGCAAGGGGAGATCATCGCTGCCACGGGGCAGTTCCTGCTCGATTCCGAAAGCCGCATCCGCGGCGCGCGCTCCGGCGGCAAAGCCCCCGCACACGGAGGTCACTGATGTCGGCCGACCCCGGAGCTCCGTCGGAAGGGAAGTCTGCCGGAGGTTTGGTCGAGCGGATCATCACGGCATCAGCGCGAAACTCCTTCATCGTCCTCATCGCCGTGGGTCTGGCCGTCGCGTGGGGTGTCTACAGCATCAAAAAGATGCCTGTCGATGCCTTGCCGGATCTCTCCGACACACAGGTCATCATCTTCACCGAGTGGATGGGACGCAGCCCGAACCTGGTCGAGGACCAGGTGACCTATCCGCTGACCACCACGTTCCTGGCCGCACCGAAGGTGAAGCTGGTTCGCGGGTTCACGATGTTCGGCATGTCGTTCGTCTACGTCGTCTTCGAGGACGGAACTGACATCTACTGGGCGCGGGCGCGCGTCCTCGAGTACCTGTCGAAGCTGCAAGGGCGGCTTCCGGCTGGTGTAACGCCGCAGATGGGGCCCGATGCGACCGGTGTGGGCTGGGTGCTCGAGTACGCGCTCGTCTCCCATTGCAAGGACTCGCCAAAACAGGGCGCCGAGCCCTGCCCAGATCTGCAGACGTTACGCAGCTTTCAGGACTGGAACCTTCGCTACGCCCTGGCGTCGGTCCCGGGCGTTGCGGAAGTGGCGAGCATCGGGGGATACGAACGGCAGTATCAGATCGAGATCGATCCGGTGAAGTTGCAGGCCTACCGGCTGTCCATCGGCGACATCGCGGCGGCGGTGCGCCTGTCGAACGGAGACGTCGGCGGCAGCGTCATCGAGATCGCGGGGCACGAGTACGCGATTCGGGGACGTGGCTACATTACGAAGAAGGAGGATCTGTCCGAGGTGGTGGTGGCCACCGACGCCCGCGGGACGCCCGTGCGCCTGCGCGACGTCGCCAGGATCCAGATCGGCGCCAACGCACGCCGCGGGCTCGCGGATCTCGACGGCCAGGGAGAAGTGGCCGGCGGGATCGTCGTGATGCGTTTCGGAGAGAACGCTCTCGAGGTCATCAATCGCGTGAAAGCGCGAATCGAAGAGATCAGGCCCAGCCTGCCCAAGGGAGTCGAGATCAGGCTGACCTACGATCGGGCGCCCCTCATCCAGGCGTCGATCAAGACCCTCACCACCAATCTGCTCCAGGTGATGGTGTCCGTCGTTTTGATGATCGTCCTTTTTCTCTTTCACGTGCGGTCGACCCTGGTCGCGGCGATCACCTTGCCCATCGCGATCATCCTGGCCTTCATTCCCATGTACTACATGGGCCTCACAATCAACATCATGTCGCTCGCGGGGATCATCATCGCCGTCGGCGACATGGTGGATTCGGCCGTGGTGCTGGTCGAGAACGCGCACAAAAAGCTCGAGCACGAGGGGGCGCGGCGGCCGCGGGCCGAGCTGGTGGTCGAGGCAGCGCGGGAGCTTGGGCCCGCCATCTTCGGCTCGCTGCTGATCATCACCATTTCCTTTCTGCCGGTGTTCACGCTCGAGGCGCAGGAGGGCCGGCTCTTCAAGCCGCTTGCCTTCACGAAGTCCTTTTCAATGGCCTTCGCCTCCATCCTCGCCATCACGCTGGTCCCGGTGCTGATGGTGCTCTTCGTGCGCGGCAAGATTCGGCCGGAGCTCTCGAATCCGATCAACCGTGCTTGCGTTGCCATTTACCGTCCCGTCGTTCGAATGGTGCTACGCCATCGGTATCTTTCGCTCGCGACGATGGTCGGTTTATTCGCGATCACCGTGATCCCCTGGCGCGGGCTGGGATCGGAGTTCATGCCGCCCCTCGAAGAGGGATCCATCCTCTTCATGCCCATTAGCGTGCCCAGTATTTC
>JANNNO010000326.1:0-13904 GCA_031398585.1 Myxococcales bacterium
GGTGACCATGCAGATGGTCGAGCCCTGCGTGTGCAGCTCGCGAAACAGCGCCATGATCTGCTCTCCGTTGTGCGAATCGAGGTTGCCGGTCGGCTCATCGGCCAAGAGGAGCGCGGGCGCCGTCACCAGCGCGCGGGCGACGGCGGCGCGCTGCTGCTGTCCGCCGGAAAGTTCGGGTGGGCGGTGACCACGGCGATGCTCGAGGCCGACCCTGGCCAGCACCTCGCGCGCCCGCTCACGACGTTCGGCCGCGCGGAGCCCCTGGTAGGCCAGCGGCAACTCGACGTTCTCCTCGACGGTCATGTCGCCGATCAGGTTGAAGCTCTGGAAGATGAACCCGATGTGACGGTTGCGCAGTCGCGCCAGCTCCTTGGGTGAGAGCTTGCCGACCGATCGCCCGCTGAGGCGGCAGTCGCCCGCGGTCGGCGTCTCGAGCAGCCCGAGGGGCCCTCGATGCAGACGAATTCGCCCGGGCTCACGGTCAGCTCGATCTCGGCCAGCGCCAAGGTCTCGAGCGGGCCGGAGCGAAACACCTTCGAGACGCCTTCGAGCTCGATCACCGGGCTCGTGACGGGGGCTGGGGCTGGGATGGTCATCGCCGTCGTCATTTCTATCCGGCCTTAGGTGCTGGGGTCGAGCGTATCCATTTCATCAGGTCAGCAAGTGACATCAGGCCAGCAAGTGACAGCAGGTCAGCAAGCGACGTGCCGCGAGGCGAGGCGCCGGTGACGCCCCACGGGTTGCTGCCGGGCGCGGGTTTGGGATCCCCGGATCGGGACCACGTCCCGAAAACGGGAAGCCCCGTGCCCCGTTCACTCATGGCGGAGGGCATCCATGGGCGCCATCCGGCTGGCCCGCTTGGCCGGGATGTGCACGGCGACAAATACCGCCAGAGTCGTCGTTACGACCGAAAGCGCAACCCAGGCGATGTACGTCGTCCAGCCTACGTTGCTGCGAACGTTGCCCATCAGCCGCACGGGCGAGCCCGGCCAACCAGATGCCAGCAACAGCGCCGTGCCACCGAGGATTCCCCAGACCACGGGGCGAAGGCTGTGTCGCCGGACCCAGCGCGTGATGGCAGCGGGAGAGGCGCCGACGGCCATACGCAGGCCGATCTCGTTGGTCCGGCTGACCACGAGGGCGCTGGTGTTTGCATAAAGCCCCGCCAGCACGAGCAAGAGGGCGAGCGTGCCGAAAAAGGAATACGCGAAGGTCTCACCAACCAGATTCTCAATCTGTCCCAGCACGAATTTTCGGAGGCGCGTGACCGCCGCAACGGGTTGGCGTGACTCGCTCGCCGCCAGCGCGCTCGACATCTGTTGGCGGATCGTCACGAGACTGGCCGAGCTGCGCACCAGAATGTGGCCTGCGTCGTGGCGCTTGAGCTCGTGCGGCACGTAGACCGTCGCTGGTGGATCGTGGTCGGCCTGGTCGAGCACGTCGCCGACCACGCCCACGATGGTCCACGGGCCTTTCACGACCGAATTGTCGAGCCAGACCTGCCGACCCACCGGATTTTCGCCCAGAGAAAGGGCCTCCGCGAAGCGCTCGTCGACGACCATGGGATGTTTGGGCAGCGTGCCCGGTTCGAATCCGCGGCCCTTGCGCAGGGGAATGCGCAGGGTGGTCATCCAGTCGCCACCCACCACGCGCCAGACCACGGGGATCCGCCGCGCGGGCTTGGAAGGCTCCACCCTAGCCGTTGTCGGCGGCGTGACGTGGGCGGTGTCGATCTGACGGTCGAACTGCGAGGCGAACGGCAACGGCGCCATCGCGGCGACGCTTTTCATGCCGGGCATGGCTCGCAGTCGTTCGAGCACGTCGTTCTTGATCTCGGCCTGACGCCTGTGGAGATCCGGATTGATGAAGTCGATCCGCATCTGCACGACATCGCCGGCGTCGAAGCCCAGCGATCTCCACGTCGTGACAATCACCCAACCCATGATGCCCGCCTGCATCGCGAAGACCACGTTGATGGCGATCTGGAGCCCGAGGAGCACGTCGCGCGTCCAGTTGGTGCTGCGAGCGCCGGTGTGAGTGCGCGTCGAAGACTTCAAGGTTCCGTGGATCTCTCCCCGGCTCGCCTCGAACATGGCGGGCAGGCTGATCAGCACGGCGGTTGCGATCGCGGCGGCGGCGGTGAAAGCGAGCGTGGGCAGATCGAAGCCCGCGGTGCGTACGCCGGGATTCAACTCCCAGGCATCTTGAAACACCCGTTGCGTTACCCAGATCCACCCGTACGCAAGAGGCACACCCATTACGGCGGCCACCAACGACAGCAAGAGCGCTTCGAACAGCGTCTGGCGAACGATCCGACCCGGCCACGCACCTAATGCCATGCGGATCGCGTGATCCCTGCGGCGGCGGAGCGTGCGGGCGAGGAAGAAGAGGCTGATGTTGGCGATGCCGGCCAACAGGAGCGCCTGCGACGCCTGAAACATGGAGAGCACGGGCCCTTGCTGGCCCCCCATGTACGCGGCCGAAAACATGAGGATCGTGCTGCTCGTGGTGGGGTCGAGCTCCGGGTGTTGGAGCTTGAGCCCATCAACGATTTTCGTCATCTCGGCGTGGGCTTGTTTGGTGGAAACGCCATCGGCCAGACGAGCCACGCCGATGAGGTCGACTTCACTGAAATTGTCCGTCAGCGGGTCCTGCGACGGGACCCACAGGTGCATGGCGCGTCCTGCTGGCAGCGGCGCTTCGAAGTGGGGTGACATCACTCCGCGTACGACCACGCGGCGGCCGTCCTGGAGCGGGATCACCTTGCCGATGACATCGGGCGCGCCGCCGAAGCGTCGTTGCCACAGCCGATGGCTGATGATGGCGACCGGGGCGGCGCCCGCGGCGTGATCAGCCGCAACGAACCCACCGCCAAGGGATAGCCGCGGGCGCACCGCCCCCAACCATCCCGGTGTGATCTCGACCGTGTTGAGTCGTTCGGGATGGGCCTCGTCGGTCACGACCGGCTGTCCCGATGCGACCTCGACGGCGGTGAAGCTGCGGCCACGCGCTCGCAGAGCTTGGATCACGCCCGATGAGATGTTCATCATGTCGCGCGTGTCTGACGGCGTCCCGATCACGACCAAGCGCTCGACCGCGTCGGCGTCGACGGATCGAAAGTAGGCGCTCCAGTAGAGGCTGAACGAAGCGGCGGTGCTGCCTGCGATGACGGCCAGGGTGGTCACGATGAGCGCGGTCCACCGAGGCGAAGCTCGCAGCACGTTTGCGGCATGCCCAACGTCCGCGAGGGTCTCGGTGAGGAGGTTGGACGTTCGGTCTCGGTTATTCATCGGCGTCAGGCGAGCTTGTTAAGCGAATCACGTGCCAGAGGGGGCGCCTGGCACGGAGGTTGCGATGTCGCGACAACGAACCGAACGAACTTCTCTCCGCGACTTGCGGCCCACTCGCTCCACACCCCCTGCCCGAGGTGCTCACCATGTCCCGCTGTATGCCTCCGCCCAAATCTTGCCCCGCTCACGTCGAAGCGAGGCCCTGGCATAACACACCCCTCTGTCGCTGGGAGCTTGGCAACATCACCGCCGCGCTTGCGGCAGGTGGCGGCCGATGACCACGATGAGCGGGGCGGCAAGCGCGTCGGGGCCGCTGGAAGATCGTTGGGGCCGGCGGCTCGGCGTCTTTCTGCCAGGCGTGGTCGCGCGCTACCTCGCGGTCGAGCTGGTCGTCTGGAGGGCGGCGATCGCGCTGGTCGTTCGGCGGAGGGCTTTGCAGCCATGCGACGAAGCCCGGGGGCTCTTCTGGTTCCGCTACCACGAAGGCGCGACGTTGAGGTCGTTCGCGATCGGACTGCCGTTCTACTTCGTGGTCGAGGCGTTCCTGGTGGCGCACCTCGTGCCCCCGCACCTGCAGATCGTGCGCACGTTACACGCGGTCGCTTGCGTCTGGTTCGTGGCGTGGCTCTGGGGCTCGTACGCGACGTTCGTTGCACGTCCGCACCGCATCGCTGAGGGCTCGTTGTTCCTTCACCGAGGCGTTTGGGGACACGCGCGGGTCCCGTTGAATGTCATCTCGGCCATCGAATCGGTGCCCGATGACCAGATTGAAGACGAGATGAAGCGGCACCCCGACGCCGCACGGCTGCAGGTTCTCGGGGTTCCGGTGGTGGCCATCACCTTGAACGAGCCGGTCGTTCCCATGGGCTGGCTGCGGCCCGCGCGGCCCACCACCAAGCTGTTCGTATCGGCGAGCGTCCCCGAGCTGTTCCGCCGCACGGTTGGCTGGCTCGCGCCGGGGGTGTCGCGTCGCTAGGGTTCAACGGGCTTCGGCGGCGACAATGGCGCGTCCGTTGGGGCGCGTCGTTACCGCAGCGGGCAGCGGCGGCGGCGAGCCCGGCAGCGAGGCGGCCGCGCGTTCGCCAAAACCTTGCGCCAACAAGAGTCGTTCTTTCACCGTCGTGGTCTCGCTCAGATCGGCTTCCACCGCGGCGATCTCCTGCCGGCGTTTTTCGATCTCGCGGGTAAAGTCCGCGATCTCGACGTTGAGCGTGTCCATGCGATCCTTGAGCCCGCGTTCGCGCGCTTCGGCGTCCTCGATGATGGCCGGCACCTGTACGTTCATCGATTCGAGCGTGTTGCGAATCACGCGCACCACCAGCTCGACGTTCTGGTCCACCGGCAGCGTTCGCATCAACTGCACCGCTTCGGCGATGCCGTAGCCGCCGCTTCTGCCCTGACCGCCTTGAACCGCGTCCCCTGGCTTCTTGCTGAACAGAGACATCCCGAACCTCCCCTTCAAATGGCCGAAAACGGCTGCGCTCACGCCCCTTCCTGCAGGGGCTGACGGCCGTGCCCATGGCCGCTCGAGCGGCCGCTGTTTTCGACCATACGCTCCGTGAAGACGATCGCAATTTTGTGGGTGGCAAGATACGGGGCGCCCCGCAAAGCGATGGCGCGCGGGCTCTCGCCACCGTTGTGTGGTCGGCAGGCGCCGTGGATGATGAGCCGTCGTGAGTGAGACGCCTGACAAGTTCGAGGTGGCACCGAGCGGCCGTTCCCGCTGCCGGGCCTGTGGACGCAACATCGAAAAGAGCCAGCTGCGCTTCGGCGAGGTGCTGGAGAGCTCGTACGGTGACGGCGACGGGACGGCGGCTTTCTGGTTCCACCCGCGCTGTGCGGCGCACCGCCGCCCCGAAAAGTTCGTGGTGATCGCGCGCGATGAACAGGCGGCCGCAGGGTTGCCCGACAGGGAAGTGATGATCACCGAGGCCGAGCTCGGCCTCGCCCTCGAGCGGCTGCCTCGCCTCGCGGGCGCTGAACGGGCCAGCTCGGGGCGCGCGCGCTGTCGACATTGCAAGGAGCTGATCCCCGCCGGTGTCTGGCGCATCAAGCTCTCGACCTTCGCCGAAACGGGGTTCTTCGATCCTCTCGGCTTTCTGCACGTCAGCTGCGCGGCGGCCTACTTCGAGATCGCCGCGATTGGCGACCGCCTCCAGCAGGCCGCGCCCGAGCTGACCCCGGCGGACCTGGTCGAAATATCGTCGTTGATCGGCGGTTGAGTCCTTGGGCCCTGGGGGCCCTGGGGTGATCCCGTCGCGTCATGGCGTCGTTCGGCGCGTCCAGATGAAGCCGCGCTGCCTCGTCGGTGAAGACATTCGCGGGTACGCCGACAAGAGAGAGACATGGATTTTCTCTCGCTCGATGCCCGTCGCCTTCGCCGCCGGTGGGCCATGACAGCTCTGCTGGTGGCTTCTGTGACCGCGGAATCGGCTTACGCACAGATCGGCAACGGCTGGGTCGCCTACGATTCGCCCTCGACGATTCATCTCGACGGGTCGGCCGGGATCGAGACCTATCCCGGGACCTCGACGTCGTTGCGGAACGAGGGCGCAAGCTTCACCAACGAAGGGGGAATCGAAACCTTCGCGTTACACGATCCGATCAGCAATCGCTCCGAGCGCCGCATGCTGAACACCTATCAAGGCGGCCGCCGGCAGTTCGAAGGCGAAGTGCGCATCTCGCCGCCGACCAACGACGAGAGCGTGATGCAGGTCTTCGGCGGCAACTCGGGTGCGACCACGCAGATGATTCGCGCCTACAACGAAGGGGGCGGGACCTTGCGCAAGGTCCCCGGCGCCGTCCTCCTCGCCGACAAAGTCCACGGCGTCTGGGTGAAAATCAACGTCATCCACGATACGGGCGCCAACTTCGTCAAGACCTACGTCAACGGACGCCTCCTCGCGACGGGCGACGGTGAGGCGAGCAACGCTGGTACCGACGGCTGGTATCACAAGTACGGTTGCTACGGCACGCTCCGCACCGGATCGGCCAAGGTGGAATGGCGGAATGTGAAGCACTTTCGCGACGGCACCGCTCCCGCGGGTGATGGCGGCGGCGATGGTGGGCCGGTCGCCCCGCCCCCCGATGCATCGGCCGACGTCGGCGCGACTGCGGACACCAGTTGTGGTCCTGGCGGTTGTGACGGCGGCGCCGACGCGCCCATCACGGGCAGCGGCGGCGCCGGTGGCTCTGTGACAACCGGCGGTGCGCCCGGCAGTGGCGGAACCGGTGTCGGTGGCAGCGGCGGTGGCGTTGCTGCCACCGGGGGCCGCGGCGGCAGCGCCGGCGCTGGGACCGGTGGCCGGGCGGGATCGGGGGGGAGCAGCGCCGGAACCGGTGGTGTCAGCCCGCCCAGCCCCGGGGCGGAAGGCTGCGGCTGCCGCGTCGGCGCGGGAAGCCCCGGCGGGGGAGCTGCATGGGGCGGCTTCATCACGGTGACCGCTGGGTTGACCCTGTTGCGGGCACGCGCACGTCGCCGCCGCACCCGATAATTCGCCGCGTGCGGCCGACCGGAAAGAAAAAGACGCCGCCGTGTCGATCTAGGTCAAGCGCTGCCCCAACCCGATGCCCGGCACCGAGGCCGAGATCGAGATCCGGCAGATCTTCGCGGCCGAGGACTTCGCCGCCAGCGATCCCAGCGGCGAGCTGCGCCGTAAGGAAGCCGAGCTGCGGGCCGTCAGCGAAGCGCGACGCTGACCCCGGGGCTTGCACTGATCCCGAGCTTGCGCTGAGCGCGGAAGATGCTCAGATGCCGAGGCTGTGCCGGCCCCCGAAGCTCATCGCGCGATTGACGCCATCTGGAGAATCGAATCTCCCAAGCTGATCGCCGCCTTGGCGCGCATGGTCCGGGACGTGGGGCGCGCCGAGGAGCTGGCTCAAGAGGCGTTGGTGGCGGCGCTCGAGCATTGGCCGGACGAAGGCGTTCCTACCAACCCGGGCGCCTGGCTGATGGCCACCGCCAAGCGGCGCGCGATCGACGAGCTTCGGCGGGACAAGCTGCTGGTCCGTAAACACGAGGAGCTCGGCCATGAACTCGAGGTCGAACGGGAGGGCGCCGCTCCCGATCTCGATGCGGCTCTCGACGACGATGTCGGCGACGATCTCCTGAGGCTCGTCTTCACCGCCTGTCATCCGGTGCTCTCCACCGAGGCGCGTGTGGCGCTCACTTTGCGCCTGCTTGGTGGCCTCACGACCGAGGAGATTGCCCGTGCGTTCCTGGCCCCCGAGCCGACCATCGCGCAGCGGATCGTGAGGGCCAAACGGACTTTAGCCGAAGCCCAGGTGCCGTTCGAGGTGCCGCGCGGACCAGAGCTTGGCCAGCGTCTGCAGTCGGTGCTCGAGGTCATCTACCTCGTCTTCAACGAAGGCTACTCGGCCACCGCCGGTGACGATCTCATGCGGCCTGCCCTCTGCGAGGACGCGCTTCGTCTGGGACGCGTGCTCGCGGGCCTCATGCCCAACGAGCCGGAGGTTCACGGTCTGGTGGCCCTGATGGAGATTCAGGCCTCGCGCGAAAAGACCCGCGTCGATGCTGCCGGTCAGCCGGTCCTCCTGCTGGATCAGGATCGGTCCCGCTGGGATCAGCTGCTCATCCGCCGTGGTTTCGCCGGTCTCGCGCGCGCGCAAGCTCAGGGTGGGGCTCGGGGGCGCTACGCTCTGCAAGCGGCGATCGCTGCCTGCCATGCGCGCGCCGTTACCGCCGCCGAGACCGACTGGGCGGGCATCGCGGATCTCTACCGCGAGCTGGCCGAGATCCTCCCCTCGCCAGTGGTCGAGCTCAACCGTGCCGTCGCCCTGTCGATGGCGGACGGCCCCGCCGTCGGTCTGGCGCTGGTCGATCAGCTGACATCCGATCCGGCCCTGGCCGGCTATCACTTGCTGCCGAGCGTGCGCGGCGATCTGCTGGCCAAGCTCTCCCGCTGGGACGAGGCGCGCGTGGAGCTGGAGCGAGCCGCCTCGCTCACCCGAAATGCCCGCGAACGCGAGCTTTTGCTCGACCGTGCAGCGGCATGCGCACGTGCCGCCGAGCTCCCTTGACCTCCGACCTGCCTGGTCGCAGGGGCATGGATCATCGGTGGGTGGAAGCTGCCGACGAGGGGACCCCGGACGTTTTTTCGTAAAAAAGCGCACTCGACGAGACCATTTTCGCTTGAGCGGCCACTAGCCTGCTGAAGGGGAAGGGTCGGGGCTTTTCGGTGGTCCGTGCGGAGGGTCGGGTTCGGGTGGAGATCTCTCGCTTGCCTATGGCTGGTCGGACGTAGCGGCCAGTCCCTATATCGAGGGGCCGATCGAGGTCTCACGTGTTGGCCACGCGACCTGAAGGTCGTGCTGGCTGCCGACCATCCTAACCGAGCTTCACTCACCGACCGCGCCGACCTCTCGTCGTCGGCATCGATCGGCGCTTCTTGCCGTCGCCGTTTCGACCGCGTTCAGCGTCGATGGCCGACGAGGTTCGATTCCGTTCGGCTCGTGCGGGCCTCGCCCGGTCGCACATCGTTGTCCATGTCAATGATCGACGCCGCGGGCGTCGTCGGGGCCAACGTGTACGCGAACGCAGCAAGTGGCAGGCTCGCCGGATCTCAGTTTCTTCAAAGTTTTTTTGTCTCTTTGAAAATTTCTTAGGTGCAGGTGGGGAGTCAGGCCACTTCATTCCCACTCCCGTCCCGTCGCTCCCGCGACTGACGGAGAAGAATCCGCGAATCCGCGGTGAACCGGTCGCTGAGAAACAAGAGGTCCCCATGCTGTACCTGCCGACGACCTGCGCGCGGGCGAATCGAGGCCGAGTTTTGTACGCCGAGGCCAAACGCGAGACGAAGGGCAGGTGGCTTGGATCTCTGGTCTGTCTGTCTCTGGTATTCGTTGCCTGTGACAACGGACGGTTGGGCAGCGGCGGATCCCCGTACCAGGGTGGAGCCAACCCGCAGGTGCAGGCCCCCGGGGGTGCATCGTCCGGCACGGCTCCGGCTGCCAACCCGGGCCCCAGCTTGCCCCCGGCGGGCTCGAGCCCGGCGCCTGCTGGACCTTCGGTTCCCAATATCGATCCCTCGCCGACTCCTCCGCCTGGTGCCGTGGCACCGCAGACCGAGCCTGGACCGACACCTGGCCCGACACCGACTGCGACGCCGACACCGGCGCCCCCGCCCATGCCCGCCACGGCGACGCCGCCGCCCGCGGGCCCGCCGCCGACCAAGATTCTCGTCTCTGACATCGAGATGCCGCAGGGGGTGCGCGACATCCTCGAACGGCGCTGCTCGGCTTGCCATACCTACGGCGAGCGCGATCCGATCGGCTGGGGTTCGGTCCTGGATCTGAGCCGCATGATCTCGTCCGACATCATCGTGCCGGGCGATCCCGACAAGTCACGCATCATCAACCGCGTCGCGATTCGCAGCGACATGCCCTACAACGGACAGCGGTTGCCCGGCGGTGACGTACAGGTGCTCAGAGCCTGGATCGCCAACCTGAATCGGCCGACGCAGAAGCCGCGCACGCACGAGGACATCATGGACCTCATCGTGGCCGACCAGGCCAAGCTGGGGAACCGAGGCAACGACTATCGCTACGTGAGCTTCCTGCACTTCGCGGACGAACGACGCTCACCTGAAGAGCTCGACTCTGCCGCCTCGGTCTTCTCGGTGGTGCTCAACTCGCTGTCGCGCAAAGCCGCCATCGTGAAGCCGGTCGCCGCTGACCCCGGCCGTACCCTCTGGCGGTTCCGTCTGGCCGACGTCGGCTGGGGCGAGGACGACTGGGACGAGGTGATCGCCCACGATCCCTACTGCGTCCGGTCGAACAAGGCGGCTCACCGCGCGGTCTACGATCGGCTGCGCACCGAGGGTGTCGTGGTCCGTGGTGACTGGTTCCTCGCCACCGCGACCAAGCCACCGCTTTACGAACGGCTGCTCGACATCCCGCAGACTTTGCAAGAGCTGGAGGACGACCTCGGCATCGACATCAACGCGAACCTCAACCGCGCGCGGCCCGACGCCATTCGCATCGGGTTCCGTAGCTCGGGCGTCTCGGCCAACAACCGCATGATCGAACGCCACAAGCTACGCAACGGCGGCTTCTTCTGGATCAGCTACGACTTCGCTTCGAACGAGGACGACGCTGATTTGCGCGAGAACCCTCTGGGCCCCCAGGCTGCCAATGAGAAGAACTTCAACCGCGTCTTTCAGCATGACGGCGGTGAAGTGATCTACTCGCTGCCCAACGGCATGCAGGCCTACCTGTTGATCAACGCCGCCGGCCAGCGTATCGATCAGGCGCCCAAGGAGATCGTCAAGGACGCCCGTCGTCGACCAGGCGCGGTCGAAAACGGAATCTCGTGCATCGGCTGCCACGGCGTGACCGGCATGAACCATCCGCGCGTCTACGACGAGATCGTCAAGTACGCCGACGAGCACAAGAACCGGTTCAACAACCGGGAGCTGCAGGAGATTCGCACTCTCTATCCGGCCAATGGCGCGCAGATCCTCAACGCCGATGCCAATCGGTACCTGGCCGCGATGCAGGCCGCTGGTGGCAGGCGGGTCGACCCCGGCACCATCGAGTACGACGAGTTCATCAACCTGGTCGGCCAGTACGAAGGCAAGGTCGGTCTGCGTGCCGGGGCGATGGAGCTGGCGCTCGAGTTCGCCGCCACCAAGGCGTTGGTCGAAAAGGGCCGCAACGAGGACGCGCTGCCGCTGCAGCTGGCGGATCCGCTGGTCACTCGCGACGACTTCATCTGCCGCATGCGCCGGATCGTCCCCACCGTCGGCACTCGGCCGCAGTTCTGCTCGGGATCGTTCTCCGACGACAAGGTTCGGAGCATCTGCGACTGAGCTGACAGGTATCGCAGCTCTCACGGCACACACACGGCAGACAGAAGTTGGAGCGCCCCATGCTCGCAAAGAAGCAGTTCACGAGGCGGTTGGGGACGGAGGTGGTGGTCTGGTTGATTCCTTTGGTAACAGCCTGTCCGGGTTACCTGGAGGAACAGGCCTGGTTCGGCGACGCCGGTCGTGTGTCGTCAGTCGTCGATGCCGGGAGCGTGCCGCCGCCGCCGCCACCACCTGCCAGTCCGCCTGCCGCGGGAGCGGGCGGCTCGGCGCCGGTGGCGACTGCCTCGGGGGGCGTGACGGGCGGGGGCGGGGGAGCCGGAGGCGGCGGGGGCGCGCCCGCAGCCGTCACGCCCGACACCGCGGCGGCAGCTCCGGACGTTCCACCCGTAGCGAGCGTGATGACCCCACCGGTGAAGGCCTGTGCCACGGGGCCCGAGATCGTCGCCAAGATCCTCACGCCCAAATGTGCCAAGTGCCACGCAGCGGCCAAACCGGCCGCGGGCCTGGATCTCGAGACCGCGGGCTCCAAGGCGCGGCTCATCGGCGTGGCCAGCAAGTGCATGGGCAAGCCGCTCGTGACGGTCGATGGCGCCGTCGGAGGTCACTTCTTCGACAAGCTGTCGGGGGCGGTCACCGGTTGCGGCAATCGCATGCCCGCGGGCATGGCTCCCGCCTTGAGTGCCGAGGAGATCGATTGTCTGAAAGAATGGATCAAGCCGCCGACACCGGCGGTCGTGACGCCGCCGCCGCAGATGGCGGGGCCACCTGCGTGCTCTTCGCTCGCCGAGATCACCTCGAAGATCCTCGGCCCCAAGTGCAACATCTGCCACGGCGCCAAGATGGCCGCGGGGCAGCTCGATCTCGAGACGATGGGGATCAAAGCGCGCTTGGTCGGGGCCGCATCGAAGTTCTGCAACGGCAAACCTCTCATCACTGCCGAGGGCGAAGTCACGGGTCACTTCTTCGACAAACTCCAGGGTGACATCGCCGGGTGTGGCCGCCAGATGCCTTACGGTGGTCTGGCGCCGCTGACGCCGGCCGAAGTGAAGTGCCTCAAGGACTGGATACGACCGAGTCCGTGACTTCACCCGGGAGGAGCTGATGCCGAACCGACGATACGAGACGAGCTCACTGTCAGATTCGGGATCGCGCGAGGCCTCGGCCTCCTCCCACCTCGCGCGCACCGTCACTCTGGTCGTCTCTGCCTTCTTGCTGCTCACTGGCGCCCCGGCGCTGGCAGCCGGCACGCGGGTCGCGGTTCTGCCGTTCTTTGGGCCTGGCGCAAGCGAGATCGAGCAGCGGATCGTCAACGCGGTTCCCGCGCAATTCGAGGTCGCGCCCGGATCGCGGGTGGCGCAAGCGCTGGCGCGCGTCGGACCTCCCGATGCGCCGGCGGCTTATGCGGCCATTGCCCGCGGAGCGCGCGCCCATGCCATCGTCGAAGGACGCGTGTTCGCCAACGGCAACTGGCGCCTTCGCCTCAACGTCCGTAATGGAGCCAGCGGCGTCTCGGTCGGCGTGGTGGAATTTCGCGGAAGCAACCGCAAGGAGCTCGAAGGCAATGTCTGGCGCCTCTCGGCGAGCTGGCTCAAGAACCTGCTGGGGCGCATTCCGGTGGGGGCGCCGCCCTTGGCACGTCAGTCAGCTCGCTACGCCGAACCACCCGAAGCGGCGCCCGAAGCGTCCCCGCGGGTGCCTCGACCGAGCGAGACGGCCAGGCGAGCTGGTGATGACGAGGACGGAACGAAGTCCGACCCTGAATCATCGCGCAAGCGGAGCAACCGTGACGAACGCGACGAAGCCGCCAGTGCCGATGAGGAAGACGACAGCGCCGACGGCGAGCCGCCGCCCAACCTCAAGGCCAAGGCCGAACGTTCAGCGACGCGTGGTCTGGCCAAGCTGGCACCACCAATCTGGGAGGTGAGCGCGGGGCCGCGAATCATGTCGCGGGCGCTGGTCTTCACCGACAACGTGTCGGGCCTCCCCGGGTACAGCCTTCCGGGGACGGTGGGCATCTTCGGCGAAGGGTCATTCTTCCCAGCGGCCCGTAGCACCACGCCGATGCGCTACATCGGCTTCAATGGCGCCTGGGAGACGACCATTGGCGCCAAGACGCTGGGCAGGGGGCGCGAACGTTCTCACGCCACCGAGAGTCGATCGTATCGGGTAGGGCCGCGGGTTCGCATTCCCACGGCGCCGTTCGTGGTCACTCTGGGTGCTGACTACGGCGAGCACCGTTTCAAGCTCGACATCACGGAGGTGATTGCACCCAACGTCGAGTACAGCGTGCTGCGCCCGAACGTGGAGTTCCGGGTCGACGTGGGCAGTGGCCTGTCGCTCGGCCTGACGGCGGCCTACCTGAACGTGATGTCGGTGGGTGGCCTTGGCGACGACAACCGCTTTCCTCGCATCAGCGCCTACGGTGCCGAAGGAGGCGCGCAGGTCGGCTATGCGTTCGATCCCGATTTCGAGGTCCGCCTGGGGGCTGACGTTCGTCACTACGCCCACAACATGCACGTGCGTCCCGGGGATCCGCTCATCGTCGGCGGCGCGGTCGACGACTATTTCGGCGCGTCGCTGCTGATCACGTACCGGGTCCGTTGAACGCGGCCAATGTCGCGGCGCGTGGCGTGGCCAAGCTGGGCGATGAAACCGCTGTCAGACTCGGTGCGTCAGGTGGCTCTTAATCCGAGGTCCTGGAGAAATCATTTAATTTTTTGTCGTTTTGTCGGCTGTTCTCTCTGGCCCCAGGACACCTACATCCCAGACATGTCCACACGACGGC
>JANNNO010000342.1:0-20045 GCA_031398585.1 Myxococcales bacterium
AGCGCCGCATACCCGTGCGCGCCTACGCGCATCCTGCCGTCGCGCCGCGGGTCCCTGATATAGGCGTCTCCATCACCGTACAGCAGCTGCAGGCGCGCAAGGGCGCCGATGTCCGCCTGCTCGCCGTGTGGACCGTCTGGAAAGGTTCGCGCGAAAACGTGCGGTCAGGTCGCACGGAAGCCGTCGTCGCCGCCCGAGGTGGCGGGTACGAAGGACTGGCAGCCGCTCATACGAGCGCTTTCGTGCAGCTCGCAGAGAACGTGGCTGCGGCCGTACGCGGCTTCGAGTGATTCAAGTGCCGCTGCGAGGATCACGCTTTGGCGTGACCCTCGCGGGCGGGCGAGCCGCTCAGACAGAGGCGGCGTGTTCGGTCTCGGAGGGCACGTTCTTGCGCGGGCTGCGACGGAGCAGCTCAGTGAAGAGCGCCTCACACTTGACCCCGAGCTCCTGCAGCTCCTCTTTGGACATCATTTCGCGAACCTTCGGGAAGAGCACCTTCTCTTCCTCCTTGTGCGCGTGGTGACTGACCTGCTCCTTGAGCACCGACAGTTTGGCGTCGAAGCGATCGTCGTCGACGTCGAGTGACAGCATGTCGGCGAGAACGCGCTTGACCGACAGGTGCTCTTCGGTTGATTCGAGCAGCATCTCTTCGGTCTTCTTCGCCTTGACCGCGGGGTAGAAGATCTTCTCTTCCATGGTGGCGTGCGCCGCCAGCCGATCGGCGAGCTGCTCGAATAGCGACTTGCGCTTGCTGGCGCTGCGCGAGCTCTCGAGGCTCTCCATCAGTTCATCGACCTCTTTGTGCTGTTCCTTCAGAAGGGCGAGAACGTCCTTCGGTTTGCGAGTGGCCATGTTGCGTCTCCTTTTGCGGGTGGCTGAATCGGGCGCGAGCGCGCGCCGGTAGGCGAACGCTGGCTCGGCTCCTGGGTTACCGAACGGAGCTTCACGACTCGTGCCAAACCCGCTGCCTCGCGATACGCGAAAAAAAATCCGCGGTTTTTGCCACATCCTCCGGTTTGCTGGTTGCCGGAGACGCTCCGGCGCGTCGGGTCCGCGTCGTCACGACGGGACCTCCCGGTTACGCAACGGTTACGACCGGGCGGGCTGCTGCTGTCGGATCAGCGCCGTCGCTCGACGTGAGCTTCGATCTCGGCAACCGAGGGCAGGGCGAGGGCCTCACGTCCCAGCGCCTCGGCGTCGGCCAAGGAGAGCCTGCGAATCTCGTGTTTGATATCGAGCAGCTCGCCGGGCGCGACGCTGAATTGTCGAAGCCCGAGGCCCACGAGCAGTTTGGTGTAGGTGGGATCCCCTGCCATCTCCCCGCAGATGGTCAGTGGCTTGCCCGCGATCACGGCCTGAGTGGCGACGAGATGAATGAGGTGAAGCACGCCCGGGTGCAACGGCTGGTAGTACGCCGACACGGTCGGATCCTCGCGATCCGCCGCCAGGACGTACTGCACCAGGTCGTTGGTGCCGAGACTGAAGAAGTCGACCACGCGGGCCAACGCCGGGATCATGAGCGCGGCTGACGGGACCTCGATCATGGCGCCAAGCTCGATCGCTCGGTTGTGCGGTACCCCCTCATCATCGAGCTCACGCTGGCAGGCCTGCAGGGCCGCGCGGATCTCCTTGACCTCCTCGATGCCATTGACCACCGGGAGCAGGATCGAGATCGGGTGATCCGCGCTGATCCGGAGCAACGCCCGCAGTTGCGAGCGGAGCACCTGCGGGTGGCGCAACAGGACGCGGACGCCCCGTTCACTTAGCCAGGGGTTGCGGGAGGGGGGCAGCGGGAGATAAGGCAGCTGTTTGTCGCCGCCGAGGTCGAGCAGGCGGAAAGCGACCTTGCGCGGGTGAAAGCGGGCGGCGGCTCGTTTCCAGAACTCCACCTGCTGGTCCTCGCTGGGCAGCTCGGTCCTGACCGAGAAGCTGAATTCGGTCCGGTAAAGGCCGATGCCGTCGGCGTTGTAGAGGAAAGCCGACTCCGCGTCCGAGAGCTTGCTGACGTTGGCCTGCAGAGCGATGACTTGCCCATCGGTGGTCACGGCGGGCACATCGATCAGCTGCTGCAGCTCCTGTCGATAGCCCGACAGTTCGGCCAGGACGCGGTCGTATTCCTTTTGCACCGCTTTGGTGGGATTGCGAAAGACGATGCCGGAGTGTCCATCCACGATGACGGGATCGCCGGTCTGAAAAGTCCGTGCCGCTGCCTCGATCGAGGTCACCGCCGGGGTGCGCATCGATCGCGCCAGGATCGCTGTGTGCGAAAATTTGCTGCCGCGTTCTGTGACGAAACCCTTGACCCGGGCGACGTCGAGGCGCGCGGTCACGGACGGTAAGAGCTCGTCCGCAATGACGATCGATCCGGGGGGGATATCGAGCAGCTCGGGCGGTCGCTCCTCGATCAAGGCTTCCAGCACGCGCCGGCCGACGTCGCGAATGTCCGCGGCCCGCTCACGCAGATAGACGTCGGGGATCTCGTCGAAACGGCGGGTAAAGTGGTCCACCACTTCGCCGACCGCCGCTTCGGCGTTGATCCGGCGGGTCTGGATGATCTCCTTGACCTGTCCATGGAAGGAATGATCCCGCAGCACGAGCGCCTGTGCGGTGAAGATGTCGGCCTCTCCGGGCCCGACGCGGCTGGCGACATCGGCTTTGATGGCGGTCAGCTCGGCAACTGCGCGAACAACGGCCGCTTCGAACCTCGCGACCTCGGCCCCCACATCGTCGGGGTTCAGCTGTCGGAGCAAGGCCGCCGCGCCTTTCGAGCAGGTCAGGACATATGCGGTGCCCTGGGCGACGCCTGAAGAGAGGGACGTGCCTTTGAGGGTGTTCTGCTCGAAGGTCGACATGGGCAAACGCTCGCCAAGCATCGCACGCCGAACCGGGGGAGGGAATCGGGCCGCGCAGTCCGCGGTGACTCACCTTGTGGGGCAAGGAGAAGCCATGAACGAACCCCAGACTTCCGTTGCGCCCACTCAGCTGGCGCCGGTGACCCCCGACGACCATGCGCGAGGGGCAGCGGACCCGCGCGTCACCATCATCGAATATGGCGACTACGATTGCCCCCACACGCGGCGCGCGCAGTCGGTGCTGGAGCGACTCCTGGCTGAAAACGAGGACGTGGCGATCGTATTTCGTCATTTCCCACTGCGCCACAAGCATCCTCACGCCGAATCGTTGGCCCGGCTCACGGAGGCCGCCGACCGGCAGGGCAAGTTCTGGGAGCTGCACGAGCGGCTGCTGCGCCACCGGAGCGAGCCCTCGCAGCAGGCCGAGACCGACGCGGACGCGGTGGGGCTCGAGCCGGGCCGGCTTGCAGAAGATGCCGCCTTACCGGCCATCGCCGAGCGTGTCGAACGCGATGTCGTCGATGGCAAGGCGAGCGGCGTGCACAGCACCCCGACGTTCTTTTTCAACGGGGTCATTTGGGACGGGCACTACGACTTCGATACGCTCTCCGAAAAGGTGAGGGCCGCTCGCCGCGGGGGCGACTAAGTGCACCGGCGGCCAGGGTGCCCGCGTGGTAGGCAAGGGGCATGAGCGGGACCCTGCTGTCCAAAGAGCCCGAACCCTATACGGCGACCAGTCCGAGCATCGAGCTCGTCATCGAGGCCCGGCCGCGGGATCTCGGCGGCTTCGAGGTGCGAAGGGTTTTGCCCTCGGCCCGGCGGCGGCTGGTGGGTCCGTTCATCTTCTTCGATCAGATGGGACCGGCAGCGATGACCCCCGGCGCGGGCATCGATGTTCGCCCGCACCCGCACATCGGCCTTGCGACGGTGACGTACCTCTTCGAAGGCGAGATCCTCCACCGCGACAGCCTCGGGTCGTTCCAGGCGATCCGGCCTGGCGACGTGAACTGGATGGTGGCGGGAAGGGGCATCGTGCATTCGGAACGGAGCAGCGCCGACGAGAGGGCGCGCGGGGTGCGTGTGCACGGGCTTCAGTGCTGGGTCGCGTTGCCGATCGAGCAGGAGGACTGTGAGGCTTCCTTTCAGCATCACCCGGCGGCGAGCATTCCGCGTCTCGAGCGGGCCGGCGCCGTCATCGACGTGGTCGCAGGAACCGCTTACGGCGCGCAGTCTCCGGTGGTGGTCGCCAGTCAGACGCTCTACGCCCACGTGCTCCTCGCGCCCGACGCCGACTTGCAAGTGGACGACACGCACGAGGAGCGCGCCGTCTATGTCATCGAGGGCATCATCACCTGTGACGGCGGTACCTTTGCCGCTGGGACCATGGTGGTGCTGCGGCCCGGAGCGAACGTGACGGTCGCCAGCGCTGCGGGCGCGCGCGTGATGCTGGCGGGGGGCGCACACCTTGTGGGTGAGCGCTTCATCGAATGGAATTTCGTCTCGAGTTCGCAGGAGCGGCTGGCCCAGGCGAAAGACGACTGGCGCAACGGTCGCTTCCCGAGAGTGCCAGGCGACGAGGTCGAGTTCATCCCGCTGCCGTCTGCGTGAGCCGCCGCGCGGACCCGATCGCCAGCGAAGGTGCAAGTCCAAGCTGACGCTTTGTTGATCTTGCGGCTCGGGGTCGTGTAACTATCGAGGTCACGACTTCCTCATGAACCAGAAACCTCTGCTCGAAGTCGGTCATCCCCAGATTCGCTTCATCGACTCGTCGGTGTTCGTCAGGACGTTCGTCCCGGATTGCCTCGAGCACGAATGCCAGTGTCGCGACGAGGGTGGCCGTCCGCGTGGCGACGCCTGCTGCCAGCACGGGGCCGACGTCTATCCGCTCGACAAGGAAGCCATCCTCAGGCGGGCAGGCGAGGTTGCGTCGGTGCTGCGTCCTGAACGTCGTGATCCCGCGGCCTGGTTCGACGAGACCGATCCGCAGTTCGATCCCGACTATCCCAGCGGCTTCGTCGTGCGCACCGCCACCGTCGACCCCGACGACGAGTCCTCCGGCTGCGTCTTTCTCGAGCATGACGGAGGACGCGGCTGCGGTCTTCATCGCGCGGCGGTGATCAACGGTTTCGATCCGGCGAGCGTCAAACCCTTCGTCTGCCGGCTCTATCCCCTCTATCTCGATGCGGGCGAGCTCAGCCTCAGCTCGGACTTCGACCGCTATTCGTGCGCCGATGGCGAAGGCCCCAGCGTCTACCGGCTGATGCGAGGGACTCTGGCCGAGATGTTTGGCGGCGATCTCGTTACCCGGCTCGACCGGCTGGAACGGCATCTGTTCCCCCGCCGGCTGACGGTTTTGATGGGCGCCTAGTCGGCCGTCGCATCGGCAGGCGACGCCCGTCGGCGCTGGGCCGGTCACTCGCGTTTGGTGCTGCAGTGACCTTCGCCGTCGACGTGACCCAGTGTGGTCACTTGGTGGGCGATGAAGGCCCAGAGATCTTTGACCGGGAAATTGCCGACCTGGTACTTGGCCTGTTGCGTGATGTCCTTGGCCGCGAGCTCTTCGCGGGTCACCTGTCCGTCGCCGTTGGCGTCGGAGGTTGCGATAAGACCAAACGCCATGTCGGGTTCGGCCGCGACCAGATCGTCGTAAAAGAGGTGATCGCCGTGGATGGTGATCTGCTTGGCGACGCGGCCTTCAGCAGCGATGGCGGCATGGCAGGAGTGGCTGACTCCCTCGCCGAAGTGCCAGTCGAAGGAGACGGTCTTGCCGTCCTTGGTCGCCTGGCCTTTGACCCAGACGGCATCGCCAGCGGCGGCCATCGCGGACAGAGCCCCGTCGGGCAGGGGAGATCCGGCCTGAGACGCGGCGGTGGCGCGTGCGATGCGATAGTCGAAGTGATCGTAGTCGCCCGCCGGCACCGGACGGTTGAGCACCCGCTGACCTTTGGCGGTCGCTGAGGGATCTTTCTTGGTGAGATCGAAGACGCGCGAAGTGGAGTCGGCGAAGGCAGCGGCGCCATGTCCCTTTTGCAGCGAGACCTCGCCGATGGTGATCAGAAAGCGTTCGAAGGTGATCGACCAGCCATCCGACACCTCGGCCGCCGGAATGCCGCTTTCGATGAACTCCTCGCCATAGATGCGCACCTCGAGCTCGGCTGCGGAATCACCCGAGCAGACAGGCCCGCCTGCCAGTGCGAGCGTCATTGTGCAAAGTGTCGCGAAACGACGGTTTTTCATGGGCGTCTCCGAGACTGGAAAATGGGGGAGGTGACGATGGACCGTGTCGCTACCGGGGCGACGCGGGCACGAGTCGTACGTCGTAGTGATCGTGGGTGCGCAGGGGGCGGACCAGCTGGTTGTGGGCAGGGTCCGAGGGGCGAATCGCGATCGTCTCGGCCGCGCCGGCGAGGGAATGAAAGTCGATGCCGTCGAAGATGGTCTTGCTGCCTCCGGTCGGTTCGAGCGGCAGAAAGCGCACGCCGAGCTTCAGCGCCGAGCCGTCTTTAACCTCGTGCACTTCGTGGTCGAACGGCGCGCCCATCAGCTTCGCGCCGCCAATGGCGAGCAGCGCCGTGAACCGCTGCGAGCGCCCGGCCTTTTCCACCGTGCCAGCAAGCTCTACCGTGTGTCCGGCGAGGGGATCTCCTGCCGGCAGCTCGGCGTTGCTGGCAGTCCGCAGGCTGAAGTTCGCGCCCTGATAGCGCCCCGTCACCAGCGTGGCGGTCCCGATGCGGGCGCCAGGGTTGAGCCAGTCGACGACAAAGGAACCAGCAAGCTCGCCGAGGATCTCGCCTCCCCCCGCGTGGCCCGGATGGGCGTGCGCGGCGGGGAGCAAGAAGCGCCCGATGGATCGCCGGAGCGAGGGCAACAGAGCGTGCATGTTGCCCCCGGTGGTGAACTCGAAGTCGCCGAGCGCGAAGCGAGCGCGATCCAAGGTCACGCGATAGCCGAGGTTCGAGGTGATCGGCACGATGCCGGTGGCGTCCACGACCACGTCGACCTGCGTCCGCCGCGCTTCCTCGCTGCCGGGGCCACACGCGAGCAGCATCGAGGCGGCAAACCAACCTGTGACGACGGTGCGAACAACGACGATGCCTACGTGGGTCATGCGATCCCTTGCGATGTTCCGGGGTCAGTGAGTGATGCCGATGCCGATACGGAAGATGCGCGGCGGTCCGGCGGCGAAGTGCAGCCGGGGCAGGGCGCTGCGAGGCACGCCGCGATCGAAATGCGAGGCGTAGTTGAATTCCCCTTCGCGCAGCTGGCTGCCGAGCACGTTGTCGATCGCCAGGGAAACCTCCCAGAAGCTGCGGCGGTAGCGCGCCATCGCATCGATCGACACCAGCGCGGCGGCGCGGGCGCCGTGTGCGAGCGGACGAGGGCCGAGGGCGAAGGCGCGCAGGCCCCCCGAGATACCGTGCAGGTCGTTGACGTGAGCTTCGAAGCTCGCGAAGATGGGCGGAGCGCCGGGAACCGGCTCGCCCGACGCCGAGAAGCGTGCGTCGACGGCGGTGGCATCGAGACGAAGCTCGAGCCAGCGGGTTGGGCGAAAGCCGACGTCGAGCTCGAGACCCGCGCGCCGCGTGGCGCCTCGCTCGAGAGTGGTGGCGCTGAGGTGGTCGAAGATCTGCTCGCGCGACAAATAAATCGCGAAGCCGCCAACGCCGAGCTCCCAGGTGGAATCGGGGCGCCAGCGCAAGCCCGCCTCGAGATCGGTCGAGACCGACGCGCGGGCTTCGCCGACAGCCTCAGCGGGTGTCGCGCCTGGGGTGGCTGCGCCGACGGCCGCTCGTGCTTCGGGAGGGCGCACGCCGTTGCCGTAGGCCGCGATGAGAGAAAGCTCGGGTAAGGCGAAGAAGGTGACCGTCGTCCGGGGAGAGACGACGAGGGGAACGAAGTCAGAGCGGGCGGCGCCGTCGGGGCCGAGGCTCTGAAAGCCAAAGGCGGCGAGACGCAACCCCGCATCGATCCCGAGAACACCCGCGGCCTGCCAGGAGAGGCCAGCGTGTGCCCCGGCGGTGAAGAGGCGCGCGTCGAGGGCGCGGTTGCGGGCAAAAGCCGTGTGGGAAGCGTCGATCCGATCTTCGTGCTGCTCGATCGAGTCGAGCCCGAGATCGAGGCCGGTGATCAGCCTGGCAACTCCGTCTTTGATCAACGGGCGTTCGTCGGCCAAGCGAAGCCCGGTGGCGACGAAATCGTGTGCCTGCGCCACGCGATCGCCCCTTTCGGCATCGAGCAGAAAACCCGTGAAATTCTCTTCCAGGCGCAGCCGTCTGGCCTGTAGGTAGACGAGAGCACTCGTGGCGGCATCACGGGCACTGGCCGGCGTGCGGGTCCAGCGCAGGCCGAGAAAGCCCCGTGCGGACAGACCGTCAGTGTCGGGGCTCAGGCTGTCGTAAAAGCCGGCACCTCGGTTCTCGAAGTGGGCCAACGGCAAGGTGCCGGGCTCGCCGAACCGGGCCACGTGGCCACCGCCGGTGAGAACCAGCCGGTGGCCGCTAACGTCGATCAGCGCAGCTCGGCCGATCGTTGCGACTCGTCGGGTGGCGCGGTTGGTCCCGAAGCCATCGTCGCGCAGGCCCTCGGCGACGAAGAAGGAGCTGCCCTGACGGGTAGCCGCGGAGAGCAGCACGCGGTGTCGGTTGGTCGATCCGATCTCGTAGTCGAGACGCGTGCCGCGTCGTTCGGGCGCGATGCCGAGCTCGAAGCGAATGGAGCCGGCGGTGGCGAAGGGCCCTTGATCGAGGCGAAACGATCCACGCTCCGCAACGAGACCGGTCACCACCTCGGGGATGACGGTCCCGAGATCGAGATATCCCTGACCGTGAATGTTGGAGGGCTCGTTCCAGGGGATGCCGTCGACCGTGAGCTCGACGTCCGCGCCGTGGACGGCGTCGAAGCCGCGTAGGAAGAACTGACGGCCCTTGCCCTCGGCGCCGTGGCGCGAGACGAGCAGGCCAGGTACGAGGCGAAGCAGATCCTCGGCCGAGGCGTGCGGGGTCGTGGCGATGGTTTCGCTGCTGGCTCGCCGTTCGCCGAGGTCCGTCCTCGAGGCCTCGGTGATGGCGATGCTCTCTTCATCGCCCCAGATGGGAAACGGCTCGAGCGTCGCGCCTGCGGCCAGTTCGGCCGCCTGCGTGACCGGCGGTGCCAGGACGAACACGACGGACGCGACGGCAAGCGCTCGGCGCCATGAGCTGCGCAAGCCGCGGCGACAGGCCAGCAGGCCTGCACCCGGGCAGGAGGAAGGACGGGAAGGTCGGCTGTGCTGAGAGATCGGGGACATCGGCAAAGGTCGTCAGTCGTAAGGTGTGCGAGACGAACGCGCGCTGCGGCCCGCCCTCGCGAGGGCGCCGCTGGACGTAGCGCGACGTCGCGGCCCGTGAGCGAGCGCGGGACAAGCCCGTCACGCCGAAGGCGAGCGCCGTGCACACGGCAGAACGCCGTGCAGACGGCAGAAGATGTCGTCGGTCGCAGGAGATACGAGCGGGAGCCGCGATCGGCCCACGTCCCGATGCGGATCGCTCCGTGTCGAGGCGCAACGCGCTTGCGAATGCGCAGCAGCCGCGCCCAATGGGGGCAGCTACAGCTGGGCGATCGAATCAGACCGTTGCGGGCGGCGCGCGCGCTGCAGCCGGCCCGGGCCATCGACGTGGCTGCGGGGAAGCCGGCGCCGCAGGCGGGACGAGCGGCTCGCTGAGCAGGGGAGGGGGCGGGACGAGGACCGGCGCGGCGGTCGCGAGCGCGAGACCGAAGTGAAGCGCGTCGCCGGCGCCGTGGCCGACCGGGTGGGGGCGGCAGAGCGCGGCAGCGTCGGCGGGGGCTTCCGGCAGCTCGGTCGCGGTGGCGTGGCTATGGACGATACCGTCGCCGTGGTGGTGGGCCGTCGGCGATCGCCATTCGATCCGTCCGTCGGGCGCGTGAACGTGGTCAGGCTCGTGAGCGGCAAGATGCAAGCCCGGGCCGATGAGAGTGCCCCAGACGAAGAACCAGATCGCGGCGCGAAGGACGGGCGCGCTGGTACGCAAGGCCTGGAGAAACTCTGGCGACACGAACCCCATCGCTACGGGGGTTCGTCTCCTGTGTCAAGCCACGGCTCAGTCGCGGCCTTCGTCGGCCAGGGCCGCTGCGATCACCGACCAGCGCGCCGTCATCCAGGCTTTGAGGTATTCGACCTCACCGTCGAAGTCGGTGAAGTCACCGCGGTCTGCCCAGCGTGCGAAGCCGCGGTAGGCCGTGTCCCAGCGTTCGGCGTCGCGTAGGGCCGCGCCACGAAGCCTCGATGCCCAGAGGTCGACCAGGTCCAGCAGCTCCTGCAGGGGCAAATCGAGATTGAGGCTGGTGGCGAATCGGGCCCGAATGGAGGGGCCGAGATCGGGATCGGCGAGCAGACGTTGAAACAGGTGGTTGTAGGGCCGTGCGATGTCGTAGGGCAGGTCCGCGGGCACGCGGAAGGTCGCCCAGTCCTGTCCGAACGACGCATTGAAATCCCACGGCACGACCCACCACCGCCCGTCGACCGCCTCGTAGTTGTAGGCATTCTTGCCGAAGCTGTCGTTGGCGTAGATGACGTTGGCCAGGATGAACCACGAGGTGTAGCTGGGAACGTCGACGATGGCGCCGATGTTCATACCGAAGTCGGCGTCGCTGGCGTTGACGACGAACGACGTGAGGTTCTCGATCGCCGCGAAGGCGCCCGGCGAGCCCTCTTCGGGTAGCCCAGCCTTTTTCTCGTAGGCGGCGAAGAGATCGTTGGTGTGAAAGAAGCTGGCGTCGTGGTTGATCGCCTTGAAGAGTTGCCCGCCGGCGCCCACGCCCTCGTCAGCGAAGAAGTCCTCGTCGATGTGATCGACAGCGGTATAGACGCCGTGGAAATCGTCGCCCACGTAGAGGATGACGCTTTCGGCGTGGACCCGCAGGGCGCCCCGTTGCAGTCGGTTCCATAGCTCGAATGCCAGACGGGTGCGCAGGTGCGAGTTGTCGTCGAAGGAGGAAAAGAGGACCAGCTTGCGCCGGGCGTGCAGCTGTCCGTTGTCGTGGGCAACCAGCAGGGGATCCGAGGGCGAGAACTTGATGGTGAAATTCTTCTTCGGATACTCGATGGAGGATGTGCCGCGCATCTTGGCCGCAGCGGTGTATGCGTGACCGCCGGTGATCAGCAGTGCTGGGGTGTAGGAATCGGGATTGATTGCCGGGCTCGGCTCGAGGCGAAGGATGGGTAGGCCGAGCTCCTGCAACGGCAGCACGCGTTCGCGAGGGGGCGAGACTTCCGCCGTGGTCTCTGCTGCGAGAGCATCCGCCGGGGGCATGACGCCGATATCGTTGTGGCCGCCGTCGAAGCCGAGCCCGCCGTCCAGGTAGGGTTGGAAGTCGCCCGCGTCGAGGCCTTTGGGATGAGGCGTGACGATGCCGGTGTCAGGAAGGTCGCGAACGTTGTCTGCGGCGGGCAGTACGCGACCGTCGCAGGCGGCCAGCACAACGCAAACGAGCGCAACGGCGAGCCTGTGCGCCGAAGCAGCCAACTGTGCGTGCAAAACGGTCGACATCGCCGCGTCCCGTCTCGGGGGTTGCACCTGGCGTGCCTAGGGTTCGCATCTGATCTCTGCGGCGGCAATGGCGGGATTGCGGGGGCGGCGTTGGCTCTCTTCGCAAGGCCGCCGCTTTTGGGTGCCCCAAATTCGTCATCGCGCGGGTCGCTACGCAATTTGATCGGCGCGTCGGAGGCGCTTCGCTTCGAAGTCGGGCGGCGAGCGATCGAACCGCGCACCCTCGCACACATGCCTCTGCGCGTGACGGGGCTCGACGTTCTGGGGATCGTGACGACCGGCGAACTTCGTGACTCAGGAGGGATAGGCGCCAGACCTCATAGGGTGTCCGCCACATCTCCCGATCTCGATGTGGAGGGTTCGAAACAGTGACGAAAGATCTGATAAAAAACACCGATCGCGTTTGTTTTCGCCAACGGCACGGACCATGCTGATCGAGTGGGGAAGGGAGGTCGGTGATGCTCTTTTACGCGTTCGTGTTTCTCGTGATCTCTATCGGGACGGCGGCTCTTGGTTTCACGGGGGTGGCGCCGGGCACGGCGGGGGTTTTCAACCTGTCGTTGCTGTTGTTCTTCGTGCTTCTGACCGCTGGCGCGGTTTCGACCTTGCGCCACCACCGGCGGCACTAGCGCGACTGCGGTACGGAGTACGACGCTCGCCGCGCGACCGCCGCCGTTGGGACGGTCGCGCGCAGCGAGTGACGTCGGCCCGGCAGTCGCGTCTAGAGATCGACTTTCGCGTTCTGTGTGTCGTCGTGGTCGTCCGGCCGCGTGCCTTTGATGTACGCGCTGACGGCTTCGAATAGATACGACAGGCCTTTGCTGCCCGATTGGTCCCAGTATTCGGCGGCGTGTGCGTCGACTGCGAGCAAGCAGATCGAAGGATCGTCCTTGCCCTTGGGGAACCAGACTTTCCAGGCCTCTGACCAGAGCCGGGCGATGAGGGCGCGTTCGCGAACGATCGAGGCCATGCCTGTGATGGAGACGAAGCGACGTCCGTCCTGCAGGGTCACGTTGACTTGGGGATTGGCCTCGATCTCTTTGACCTTCGGCGATTCGATCGACGTCGCGAAATAGAGCAGCCCGTCCTCTTCCGCGTCTGCGATCTGGAGCGGCCGCGAGCGGAGACTGCCGTCAGCGACGCGCGTGACCAGCATCGCGGTGTCGAAGCCAGTGACCAGCTCGTGTAGATGCTCTTGCTTCTCGGCCTTGCTGAGTGTTTTCGACATGTCTTGCCTCCGCTACCTTTGGATGCCGACAAGGTGAGTCTTGTCCGCGCCGGGGCACGAGATCGCTTTGTATGGTCTCAGACATGGAGCCGTCAGCGATGCAGGGGGTATCGCGCGCGCGGTTCGTAGCGAACGCCATCACCGTCGCTGCGGCTTTCGTAGAGGACGAATTCGCCAATGGCAAAGGGCGCGCTTGTGATGTCGGCATGTGCGGCAAGGAAGTCATCGAGGGAGCTGCCCGGGGCGCGGGCAAAGCGGGCCAGCGTCACGTGAGGCGTGAACCCGCGCTCCTCTTTCTCCGGGTCGGGCCCCAGCACTTCGTCGATCCGCTGCTTGAGCGTGGCGATTCTCTCCCCGGCATCAACGCCAGCCCAAAGAACCCGAGCGCGGCTTGGTGGGCCTTTGGGAAAGACCCCGGTGGTCTGGAGACGCAGATAGAAGCCGGGTGCGTGTACCTGGCCGAGCAACGCCGACAACGTTGGTATCTCTTCGACGCCAACGCTGCCGAGAAAGCGGAGGGTGAGGTGCAGATTGGGGACGCGGGTGAGCTTGGTCCCTGCCGGCAGCGCGGCCGTCCGCAATTCTTCGATGAGGAGCGCAAGCTCGGCGCGCGGTGCCTCGGGCAGGGGAAGGCCGACGAAGAGACGAGGCATGCTCCTACCCGAGTCTCGCACGGCGAGTTCGCGGCGCAGTGGTTGATGCCTGCCGCACAGATCGTGCAGACCCATGTTCCCCGGCGCACGACGCCGCAGGGCGAGGGGGAGGCTATGGCACTCATGAACCGATGCGCAGGTAATCACAGTGGCAACTGATCCACGAACGGCACGCGCCAGCCGTCGCGCCCGGGCCTTCGCCACCTCACGCCAGGCGATCGCATTGGTGGGCGCGTTCGTTCGGCTCGGGCGACCGCTCTTCCTGGTCGGTGGCTTCGTGCTCTACGCGCTCGGTGTCGCGGTGGCGGCCCTGCACGGAAAGGTGATCGATCGAACGTCGTATCTGCTGGGGCAGCTGGTGGTGACGTCGTTCCAGCTGATGACCCACTACGCGAACGATCACTTCGACTACGACGCTGATTGCGCCAACGAGACCTTCACGCGCTGGTCGGGCGGCAGTCGTGTCTTGCCCGGTCAGCTCTTGCCCCGGCATGTGGCCTTGGTTGCAGCGCTCGTACTGGCTGCGGTCGGCTTGCTAGCGGGTCTCGTTCTCTGGTGGTCGAGCAAAAGCGGCCCAGTGATTCCCGTGCTCGTCGTCTTGCTGGGCGTCCTCTCCTGGGCCTACAGCGCGCCGCCGCTGCGACTCCATTCGCGCGGGTTGGGCGAGCTCGACGTCGCTCTTGTGGTCACGTTGCTCGTGCCGGTGTTCGGGTTCTTCGTGCAGGCACCCGACGGCATCGGCCTGTCCATCCTGCTGCTGGCGCTGGTTCCGCTGTTCCTCCTTCAGTTCGCCATGGTGCTGGCCGTCGAATTTCCCGATGCGCTCGCCGATGGTCAGGTGGGCAAGCGCACGCTCGTGGTCCGACTGGGGATCGAACGCGCGGCTCCGCTTTACGCGAGTGTGGTTGCGCTGGCCTATCTCGCTTTGCCGATCCTCGTCTGGGCGGGACTTCCCGCGGGCGTTGCGCTGTTCGCTGCGGCTCCTGCTCCGCTGGCCTTCTGGAGGATCTTGCGTGCCTGGCGAGGGGACTGCGGTCTGCGGGAGCGCTGGGAGAGCGTGACGTTTTGGGCCGTGGCGATGCTGGTCGCGACCTCGGCGGCCGAGCTGGCTGCGTTCGCCGCTCGGCTACCGGTGACCATTCGGCCGGCGGCGTAACCTTTCCTAGAGGGGAACCAGGCGGCGGGTTCCGGCGGCGACGCCGAGTAGGTGACGAAAGAGGGCGGGCCAGCGCCGCAGCAGCGCGAGGGATCCAGCAGCCACGCGTGGCTTTCCCACCAGTGTGAGGACGAGACGAGACAGGGCGAGCGCTTCGCCCGCGACCAGGCGACGCGCGCGATCGAAGCCCTCGAGAGCGTCATCGGAGGGATCCCAGCGGGCACCACCAGGCGGGGCCCCGCCTTTCACGAGGGCGGCCGCAAGCAGCTCGGCCGTGAGCATCGCCTGCGCCATGCCGCCGCCGGTGATCGGATCGAGGGCGAGATCAGCGTCGCCGAGCAAGGCGAAACCAGGCACGACGGCACGCCGGGCGGCGATCGCCAAGGGCATGCGGCCGCCGAGCTCGCTCACGGGTTCGGCGCCCTCGAGCAGCTGCTGCACCCTTTGCGAGCCCGCCAGCGCGGTTTCGAAAAAGCGCCCCGCGTGTTCGACTGCCTCTCGCGGCGCCAGGGCAGCGACCGAGATCTCGCCGTCCGGCAGTGGCGTGAGGTAGATCTCGAGGCCGGGCGCGACATGGATCTCCACGTCGTTAGGGGGGATCTGCCCGCGCGCCAGCCGGTAGTGCCGTCTGACGCCGATGCGCGGTTGGCGGCTGGCGCGCGCGTCGAGCCCGAGTCGCCGGCGCAAGACCGAGCGGGGACCATCGGCTGCGACCACCAGGCGGGCGCGGCGGCTCTCTCCCGCGACCGTCACCCCGCGCACGCGCCCCGATTCGACGATCGGCCCTTCGACGCGTGTGCCCTCGGCCACGCGGACCCCCGGCGTGGATCGGGCCGCCGCGAACAAGATGGCGTCGAGGCGCAAGCGGCGCTGCGCGCGGCCCAGGCCGATTCCGTCGTCGGGGAAGCGATCCGCGAGACTGCGTCCGTAGCCGAAGTAGCGAATGCCGCCGAACGAGACGCCGCCGACCGCGTCGGCAAGGCCGAGCCGCTGCAGAACCGCCACGCCGGCGGGCATGAGCCCCTCGGCGCAGGGTTTGTCGCGTGGGAAGACGTGCTGTTCGTACAGCTCGACCTCGAGGCCCGCGCGTCCCAGAAGGATGGCCAGGGTGGCGCCCGCGGGTCCAGCGCCTGCGATGATGACGTCGGCGTCGGTCCGGCTCACGAGTCGCTCCCGGCGCGGGCCGATGGGTTGGAGGCGTTCCGCTCCAACCCGGCAATGCGGGGGAAAAAGCGGGGTTTGTCGCCCATTACCGCCTGGTACTCCGGATGCGCGAGCAGCACCTGCTCTTCAGCGACGATGCGATGGCGCAGGACCCAGAGGTGCAAAAGAGAGCCCGCCACCGCGGTGATGTAACCGCCGTAGACCAGCGGCAAAGCGAAGAGCTCGAGGAAGACCGCCACGTAGTTCGGGTGGCGGATCCAGCGGAAGGGCCCCGATGCCACGATGCCGAGCGGGGCGGAATCCATGATCTGCACGTTCCAGTGAGGCCCCAGTGTGTCGATGACCCAGAGGCGCAGGGCGATCGCCGCGGCCACCAGCACGAGGGCGCCGCCGACGAGGGCGGGATGGGGCGGTCCGGATCGCAGGTGCGCCTCGACGGCCGCCGCGATGAGGATGCCGGTGTGCAAGGCGACCATCGCACCGAAGTGCGGTTCGGACGCGCGTGCGATCCCAGCGGCGAGCATACGTGCCTGCCGCCGGCGCGAGATCGAGAGCTCGGCGAGTCGCATGCCACCGATGGCGAGCAACAGCAACCAGTAGAGAAAGAGCGAGGCGGGCGTCGACGACGACATGGGGGCCTCCTTGATTGGCGTCAGTTCCACTGCAGCAGGCAGAGCTCGGCCGATAGACCGGGGCCAAAGGCGCCGAGCAGTCCGTAACTCTGCGCGGGCGGGCGCTGATCCCGGAGCCAGCGATCGAGCACGAACAGAACCGCAGCGCTCGAGACGTTTCCCGTGTCGCGCAGAACGTCCCAGGACGGCTGCACGTGCGCCCGGTCGATCGCGAGTGCCTTTTCCAGCGCCGAGAGAATGCGGCGGCCGCCCGGGTGAAGTACGAAGCTCGTCAGATCCGCTCGGTCGAGGTCGGCGGCGACCAGCACCTCGTTGACGATGCCAGCCAGGTCGCGCTGCAGCCGCTCGGGTAGATCCTTGGCGAGCAAGACGTGAAAGCCGTCGTCGCGTAGATCGAAGCCGAGCGCCTCGAGGCTGTCCGGAAAGAGGTGGCTGCGCGTCGCGAGGATCGAGGCACGATCGTTGGGCTGCGGCTCTCGGGTGCGTGCGCGGATGATCGCCGCGGCCGCGCCGTCACCAAAGAGCGCGGTCGACACCAGCTGAGGCACCGAGACGTCTTCCTGCTGAAAGCTCAACGTTGGCAGCTCGACCGATACGACCAGCACGTGGGCCTCCGGGTGGCCGACCAGGAAGTCGTGAGCGCGGCAAAGCGCCGCCGCGCCGGCGACACAACCGAGCTCGGTGATCGGCAACCTTTTCACGTCGGCGCGCAGCCCGAGATCGTTGGCGAGGTGGGCGTCGAGGGACGGGATCATGATGCCCGTGCAAGAGACCGTGATCACCAGATCGATCGCTTCGGGCGGGACGTTGGCCTCTTCGAGGCACTTGCGCGCCACCTCGCGTCCGAGAGCCACGGCGTGTTCCCGATAGACGAGCGTCGTTTCGGTCAGACTTCGTCGAGAGCGAAGCAAGGACAGCGGCAAAACGCTGTAGCGGCGATCGACCAGAGCGTTGTCGAAGAGCGCGAGCACGGGTCGCAGCTTGTTCTCGGGCAACGCCAGCACTTCGCAGAGCGATCGCTTCACCTCCTCCTGATCCAGCGGATAGGGCGGAACGACGGTGGAGGTCTGAACAATCGTGGGAATCACCATGCTGCCGGGGCAAGTTGTGGTCAGTGCCGGCTCGGGACCAGGGGGCGGCCGCACTGATTGACCTCGCCATGAAAACAAGTGAAGCCACCTAGCGGCTCAGAGCCGCGGGACGCAGGCGGTTCAAGCGTCGAGAGCGACGGCGATTTCGCTGCAAAAGGCGCTGGTCTTGGCTGCAAAGAGGGAAAGACCGAGGGGTTGCGCAGCGACCCGCAGCTCTCGCTGCAGACTGCGACCGCGTCTTCGCAGCGACTGTCGGTACGGCGCCGAGCCGAAGAGCGCCGGCGTCTCGTGCGCGCAGGCGATGAGGACCGCGACATCCTGGTCGAGGCCCAGCAGATCTCCCAGCTCGTCGAGCGAGTCGCTCCGTGCTTTCACCGCCGGAATCACCTCGGCGAGCAGGCGGCAGTGAAGGGCATGCGCCTTGACGTCCTTGCGCCAGGCATGGAAGTCGCGGGCGTGGCCGCCCGCAAAGGCGATCTTCATCTGCTGACGCGCACGTCGGTAGGTGGCGGACAGACCGACGGCAATGCCGCGAAATCCCTTCTTGCGGGGACGGATGCGTTCGGCTTGTGATCCCATCTGGGCCAGCTCGCGGGCGGCGGCCGCTAGGCTCTCGTCGATCGCGGCCTCCTTCGTGATCTGCTGCGACCGGGCGGAGAGAGCGGCGCGAATCTTCTTGGCCTCGCCTGGCAGAGTCTTGCCGTTGCCGTTCGGGTCAGGTTCGTTCTGCAGCCGTTCGAAAGTTCGCGGCAGGACCGCGGCGTCGCGCACCGGCGCCAGCGATCGCGCCACGTCCCGCAGTCGGCGATCCAAGCTCCGAAAGCGTTCGCGTTTGCCTCCCACCAGCAGCAGGACGGCTCTCACCTTCTTGATGGTGGTTCGCACGTCGTGCACGAGATCGCCTTTGGGTTTGGCGTCCTCCTGGACGGCGGCGACCACGGATTCGATCTGGCGTCGCACGAGGCGCGGAATGCTCTTGCGGATCTGGCCGGGGTCTTCGATGCGAAATGGCACAGCCCCCCGAGTATGCGACGCCCCAAGCGCCAGGACTGTGACAGTCGTGAAGCCTGCCGCGGGCGGGCGGGGTTACTCGCCGGGGCGGGCGGTGCCGATTTCGCTGGCTCGGGTCAGGCGGTCGTCAATCTCGGCAACCAGCTTGTCGAGCGCCGTCTGATCGCGCCCGACTTCCAGGGAGGTTCCGAACCAGCGGCGCATATAAGCGACGTGAGCGCGCGTGCCGGCGCGATCGAAGACCTGGCCGGTTCGCCCGAGCTCGTCATGCATGAGGAAAAGGGACATGCGGAAAGCATTCGCCCAGAGCCTCTCGTGAATCGGCCAGCGCAGATCGTTGCGAGGCGGATGATGTAACTCGCGCTCGCTGTGCTTGAACGCCATGTAGGGGCGTGAGCTGGCCCAGAGCCCGTGGCCCCGCAGCGCGACGCCGTCGGCCTCTCGGTAGGCGCTGGCGTTGGCCTTGGCCGTGATGATGGCGGCGACGATGAAGGCGTTGTGTACCTGGTACCAGGGCTGGCTGAGAGCCAGAAAGTAGTCGCCACTGACGGTTGCCAGGCTGTCCTCAGTGATCACGAGAGCGGGGTCGAGCGTGAAGCCGAGCCAGAACCAGCTCATCTTCTCCTCGTAGCTCTGCCGTTCTCGCGCTTGGTCGCCGGCGTTCAACGTAGCGTCGATGGCGGGCGGCAGGACCATGCACGGATCCGGTTGGTTGCAGTTGAGAGGGTTCTGGCGAACGCTTTCGCCGACGCGCCAGAAGGGATTGCGTGCGATCGCCAGCTCGCGTCGCTCTCTGGTCGACATGGCAGCGCGCTCTTCTTCGGACCTGTCGGCGAACGCGTCGGGCAGCACCAGCGATCGGCGCAGCAGCATGTGAGCGGCGACCTGCAACGACTGGTACTTGTGCAGGCTCCACCGGGCAGCCAGGGGGGTCTTTTCATCCCCCACGGTCGCGGTCGCGATGGCGTCGTAGAGCCGCCAGAAGCTGGCGTCGGTGGGCGATTCCAGATACGCATCGACGATGGCATGAAAAGCGTCAGCGGCTTCGGGCCGCGGGCGGCGCGCAAGCAGCGCGACCCATTCATTGGGTACATTGCTGCCGTCGCCGTGAAAGCCGTCCTCGGTCCAGCGCGGGAACGGCACGCCGACGCGCAGGCGGGTGAGATCGAGGCTCTTGAGTTGCGTTTCGGCCGCGCGAGCTGCCGCCACCGTCTCGATGGGCGGCCCGACCAGCAGAAGCCCCACGTCCTTCTGTAGTGACAGGGCGAAGGCGGCGTCGCGGGCGGCGTCCCGCTCTCCCGGCTGCTTGCCTTCGGGGTAGACCATCGGCTGCCGCAGCTCGGGCAGCGGTTCGTGGCCCGGCTGGAAGAAGCGAAAGCGGCGCGGGTGCAGCGGGCGGTCGATCTGGTGCATCTCGCGCAGGGCGTGCACGAGATCGACGATCGCGCGCGCGTCCTCGACACCGACCTGCGGGATGGCCCGGCGGAGAATGTCGGCGTCGGAATAGCCGATGAATGCGAGATCGGTGGCGGCGGCGGCGTGGCAACCAGCACACGCGCCCTTGCTGCCTTCTTTGCGATAAGCAGCCAGTCCTCGGCGAATGCGCTTCGGCAGTTCATCGGGGTTCGACCGCGGCAGCTGGGCAGCGCCGAGGCCACATTCGGGATCGGCGGCTCCGCTATCGCCCGCGGCGAGCGCGGCGACGTCGGCGC
>JANNNO010000490.1:0-9351 GCA_031398585.1 Myxococcales bacterium
TATACGACCGCGCCGTCAGGAAGACGCAAACGAGCTCGCATCGCCGCACGCCGAGATTCGGATCGCCGGTTGACGCTCACATCGACTCCATTCGGAATGACCGTCGACGCCGCGGGAAAGCTTGCAACGGCAAGCCGTCCCACCCACTGCTGCCAGACGTTTCGAGCGAGTGATTCGGCTGAACGTGACTTGAAGATGAAACCGTCCGTCACCCGAATGGCTCCGCTGGCGAGCGCCAACAGGAGCTGAGCCCACTGGCCAGTGTGATGAGCCGTTCCCATGGTGCAAATTACGGGCGCCCAATCATGCGCCGGTCGTAGCAGATGGGGGGCCGAGGACCGCTGTTCACCGTTGGCCACGTAGATCGCCAAATATGGTTCCTTCGATCGGCGAAGCTCGGGCTTCTGAAACAGCACCGCCGGCGGACTTCTGGGCAGGACGAGAGTGCCCCGGTCAGACCTAGCGGGATCCTCATAGACATGAATTCCAGCGTATTGGCCATGACCGGCCAGCGCATGGCTCACCTGAAAGGCGGCGTGCATCGTGCCGTGAGGCTCCCGGTCGTGAGCCTTGCGAAACCCTTCAACGAACGCGATCATCCGCCGCCCAGGTTGAGCCGGCCGCCCCATGAGGGCACCATAGCAGCGAAATCGTGTGATGAACCCGCCCGCGCGCTGAGATGACGTACGGGAAGACGTCACTCGGCGGCGCGGAGTTTTGCGCGCACGGCTCTCCTCGCGGTAAAATGGCCTTGCATGTTGTCTCGACGGCAGCTGTTGTTGAGCGCGCTGGCCCCTGCCTTGCCCAGCCCGGGTGGGTCCGACGCGGCGGTAAAACTACTCGGCGACGCCGTCGAGGCCAAAACGATCGAAGCGGCGGTTCTCTACGTGCAGCAGGGCGACCGCGTGATGGAACGCTCCTGGGGACTCGCCAAGGATCCCGCCGCGGTCTTCCTGCTGGCGTCTTTGACCAAGCCATTCACGGCCGCGGGCGTGATCGCGTTGTGCGAGAAGGGGCGGCTCGAGCTCGATGAACCGGTCAGCCAGCGCCTGCCCGAGTTACTCATCACCGGTCCCGCGGCGGATCGCGCCTGGCGAGCGAAGCTCACCTTGCGGCACCTTCTGGCTCATACATCGGGCCTGCCAGACGTTGCGCCCGGCAACGATGAGCTACGGAGACGGCGCGCTCCGCTCGGCGACTACTTGTCTGCGACGCTCAAGGCGCCGCTCGCCTTCGCCCCCGGCAGCCGCGTCCGCTACCAGAGTATGGGCTACCTGATGGCCGCCACGATCGCCGAACGAACGCTGGGCCAACCGTTCCGTGATCACCTCGCGAACACGTTTTTCGTGCCGCTCGGCATGAGCTCGACCTCTCTGGGATTGGGCGGCCGGCCAGTGGAAGAGACGATGAAGGCGCAGGTGCCCGACGCGGATCCAGCTGCCTGGAACACTCCTTACTGGCGCGACCTCGGCGCGCCCTGGGGCGGTGCCCACGGAACAGCGGCCGACGTCTCCAAGTTCCTGCGATTCTTTGCGCGCCCGCGACGTGGCCCCATCGGCGCGGCCGCCGCCATCTCGATGCTCACCCTGCAGACACCTGCCGCCAGCAAGGAGCGTTACGGCCTTGGCTGGCGGCTCGGCGGATTCGGCCCCGGCACCTCGGAAAAGACCTTCGGCCACACCGGCTCCACCGGCGTCCTCGCCTGGTGCGATCCGAAAGCCGATCGCACGGTAGTCATCCTCACGACCCTACCGGCAGCGCAATCCGAAGCGAAGTATCTGCGACCAGCCTCCGCGCTGATAGCGGGTCGTCCGGGCAGCGCCGCCCTGTAGATCGGAGGGAGTCTCATCCCAGTAGGGGAGAGCGCGCACGGCCTCCGACGAGGCGACCGCCTATCGCGGACTCAGAAGTGAGTGAGGTGCCGGGGGGCAAGGCTACCTGAGGGGTTGGAGGTCAAGACACCCAGCTCGGGGATGGGATACCGCTCAGGGCGTTCGAGGTCGAGAATCCGCACGGCAGCCGGACGCAAACCACCAGCCTCCAGGACATAGAGCCTTCGCCGAACTTGATCGTAGGACACGTTCAGCGTCACCTGCGTACCAAAGACTCGGTACACGTTATAGGCTTGGCCTGAACCCATCGTCGCGGCCCAGATCTCCGCGTTCTGATTGCTCGCATCAGGAGCCAAGAGTTCCAAGGCCAAGGTGCTGTTGAATACAGCGGCGGCCGAACTCATGGTCCTTCGCGGCTTGAACCGGACTATGGACGAGGAAACGGTGGGAGGTGTCGTCTCCCAATCGATGAGCGCCATCCCCGAGCTGTGGTAGGCCGCTTCGCTGCCATTGGCGCGTCCTTCACAAGTGACTGCGAACTTGGCCACGCTTGGGATCGTAAGGAGCGATCGTGGAGCATCCCTTCAACCCCGAGACGTCGACGGCGGACGTCACGGTGTCGGTCATCGGATCGATCGCCACGATCCGCCCTACGCCGCCTGTCTGACCATCGGCGCTCGAATTTCCCAGCACGACGAAGACCTTTCCCTTGGCAACCAGCGCCCGCTGAGGCATCGGCAGCAGTGGGGCTTGCGGCGCGTTGGTGAGCGAGGCGTGAGCGCGCAGATCGATTCTGCCGCGGACGGCCTGCGTCTGCGAGTCGATGATGAGGACATCCCCTCCTTCACCCGGGTCAGTGGGATTCATGTTGCTGCGAATGACGTACGTCTTGCCGCCGGGAAGACCGGCGATCAGATCGGTCGGCCTAGGATGAAAGCCACCGACACTCAGCTGACGCAAAACCGCACAAGTCGAACCGTTGACCCAGGTGATCGTTCCGTTGCCGCGGTCGAGCAGGACCACCTCGCCCCCTGACTGTGGCGCCGAAGGAAAAGCCACATCGCCAGAGAGCGGCTTGACGAGCTGAACATCCGCGGAGCCCGAATGAACGCACCCGTCTCTCACGATCGCCAAGCCGTCGCGGTCGGCGATGGATAGCGTCGTGAGCGTCGAGTTGCTGCTCAGGATGGCGATGCCGCTCGACCGCCAAGGCCCAGCGTCAGACAGCACATCGCCGGCGACGGGAGCCTCGGCGCCGACCTCGATGTCGACCGGTCGTTGATCAGGCGCCGCATCCGCTGCGTAGGTGGCATCTTCAGAAACGGAAGTTCCGTCCGTCGGGGCGATTTGATCTGCGCCTCGAGCGTCCGAGAGCGAAGCTTCGGCGCCTATGGTGTCGACCGTGCTCGCGTCTCTCTGAGCCGGCGAAGCCGTGTCGCTGACCGCCCCCGTCTCCGACAGCGGCATCGTCCGCAAATCCCCGACGGCAGTGTCCCTGCTCGCCGCATCGCTCGCATCTCGCGGGGGAGTTCCGGGATTTGACCCACAAGCGCCGCAAAGAACGAGGGCCAGGATGCTTGCGCGAAAGGCGCTGAGGGGTCGGTTCATGTCGATCTGCCTCCGCGTCCCGCATCGGCTCTTGGAAGCCCCCACTCAAGGTAGCGATTGCCGTTTCGCACGCGCCCACTCATTCCTGCGGTGGCCGTTGATGAGCGTTCGCCTTCCCGCCTCGGGTTGCGCAGTTTGCGCCAATCCCAGCGGCCCCGGGTGTGGTCCACGAGCCATTGGATCGTGTTGCTGCCGAGGCGACTAGCACGACGACAATCGCGACGAGCCGTTGGCTGGCCGGTCCACGCGACGCTCATCGACATTCGATCGTCGGGTCGTTGCAGCTGATGCCGGACTGCCGCTCACTGACCAAGCCCCGCAGCGCAGGACACCGCGCCGGGTTGGTGATCGTGTACGTGGAGCCACTGCAGGCCACCTGCACCACCCCGCAGGCACGATCGTACTGTGCGGTCAGCAGAATGTTTCCCGCCGGACCTCGCCAGGTGAGCTGCGCCTGACTGGATCCCGGGACGTTGGTCGTGTCGGCGTCGTAGCAGCGCTCGCCGCTCGCCTTGTAGACGAAGACGCTGCCTTCGTAAGAGTAGGCGAGGTTGGCTCTGACCCCGTTGGCGTAGCAGGCGAGCAGCCGCGCCGGCTTGGAGCCCGTCAGCGCGCAGGATCCGACCATCGGGCAGGCGTCGGAGATCGCCGTCAGGCAAGGAGCGGGGCATTCGCCGCCCTCGTCAGCGGCAACATCGGCGGGTCGGAGGCCGGCGTCGCCGCCATCGCCCGAACAAGCCGCGTCGCTGACGTCGACCACCTCGGCATCAGCGGTCTCGGTCGCGATGATGCCATCACCGCCGGCCGCCATCTCGACGGAGACCTCGAGGATGGATGAATCGGGGCGGCCACCCGCGTCCTCGCCGCCATCGCCCCCGTCATCACAGGCGACCACGAGACCGAGTAGCAGGCTGGCCACGGTCACCTCGAGCACTCGCGACGTGTTCATGACCGCACGCTACCGCGAAACCGTTTTCCATCCGGAGCTCTCGATCCATGGATGCCCATCTCGGGACATCGGGACTCTCCAGCGATTGTCATCGCCAATCATCGGTCTCGTCCTTGCCGTACTTCAACTCCACTCGCGTCCAACTGCCTCTATTGGCGTGGGCTTCCCTCCGAAACGAAGGAAGCCTGAAGCATGAGGCTCGTTACCTGTCGTCCGGACGTCTCGGACAGCAAGGATTCGATTGACTGCTCCGGCACCGCACCGATGATGCGCGCAGGGCGATCCCGCCCGACTAACACAAGGAGCTTCATGACTTCCAGCCCAGCTCAGCATCGTCACACGTTCTTCCAGCGCGCCGCCTTCGCCGTGGCCGCCGCCCTCGCCAGCGTCGTTCTCGCCGCCTGTGGCGTGCCCGAAGAGTCCGCTGAAGAGGCCGCCGCCGTCGACCACGAAGCGCTCGAGACCAACGCAGAAGCTTTGACCGATACCGAGTGCCGTACGTACATCACCTCGTCGGGGACGGGCACGCTCTGCCACTGGAATGGGTCGAGCTACAGCAAAGTCACCGTAAACCGCACCCAGTGCTGCAGCAACCACCGGTCGCACTCGAAGGACTATCTCGCTGCGGCCGCCAGCGATCCCTACTGCAAGGGTTGCGTCCCCAAGGACAAGAAGTGCCATTCGCTGGTCAAGTGCTGCTCGGGCCTGACCTGTCAGAGCGGCTATTGCAAGACGGCCCCGACCGCCTGCTCGACGGCGGGCCAGCCATGCACGATTGGCGGCGGTCAATGCTGCGCCGGCCTCGCCTGCTTTTCGAGCCAGTTTGGTACCACCTGCGGCTAGCCGCCCCCCAATTCCGCTCGCTCCAGCACGCCCGGGGACGACCTGTCGCCGGGCGTGTTTTTTTTCATGAGATCGAGTACTTGCCGGCGGCCTCAGGTCCGGCAGCCGAAGCCCCGATAAAGGACGGTGACCATGGCCACCACACATCCCTCGCCTGCCGGGGCGCTTGTGTTGCTGGCGCTCTCCCTAGCGGGTGCAGCCTCGTGCACGACGCGGAACCCACTCTATAGCCCCCGGGTCGATGCCGGCTGGGGGGCGGAGGTCGGCGGCCCGACGCGCACAGGGGGCAGAGGCGGGTCCGGTGACGGCGGGGTCTCGGGTAGCGGCGGTCAAGGCGGCGCTCCGGGACCGGTCGGGGGCAGTGGAGGGATCGCCGGGACGCCAAACGCCGGTGGCATGTCAGGCGGAAGCAGCGGCGGCTTAGGCGGCGGTTCGGGGTCGGGGGGCGGAGGGGTGACCCCCGATGTCGGCGGGCCGATGATGGACACCGGTGGCGCCGGTGCGACAGGTGGCGACGCCGGTCCGGGCGACACCGCTGGTCCGGGCAACACCGCCTGCGGCCCCGGCGTCGTCAATCGGAACGTGATCACGAATGCCACCGGCATAGCCGTCGCTGCCGATGGCGCCATCTACTACGCGCGAGAGAACGCAGCCCAATTGGTCATCGGGCGCGTCGACCGGCTCGGCAATCACGCTGCCACGTGGGCGCAGCCTCCCACCCCGATTGGGAATGCGCGTCCGCGAACCATGCGCGTCGACTCGGACAGGCGGTTGCTCTTCGTGGTCGGTGCAGGGACCCAATCGGTCTTCGCCGTCGCGCTCGACGGCGCCGATTTTCGATGGGAGAGCCCGCGCCTGATCAGCCCACACGGGGTCGCCGTGCGCGACGACGGGTACATGCTCGTCACGATGGGTGACGGCTCAATCGTCCGCATGAAGTCCGATCTCGGGCCACCCGAGCTGACGACAGTCTTGGTTCCCGGAACGTTCACGACCGCGAATCGTCCGCTGGGCATTGCGGTGTCCGCCAGCGGCGATGTCTACGTCGGATCGAGCGGCGGCCGCCTCTATCGGTTTCGTCAAAGCCCCGCCGCTCTCGGCCTCGTCGACTCCTGGACCGTCGGTACGCTGCCGCTGTACGACGTGGCCATCGACGTGGACGGTCGCGTTTACGTCTCTGAACAGGCACCAACGAATGCCACAGGATCGCTCCGTTCTGTCGCCGGCGGCGTGACCTCCACCGTGACCGCGGTCAGCGGCCGTCTCTCCGCCCTCGCCTTCGCCCGAGGAACCCTGAACTGCGGCGAGCTGATCATCGGCGATCTCGGCGCCGCCGCCAAAGTCTGGTCCGCCCCGCGCCCCGGCCTCAGAATCCCGTAACCGTCCCCTCCGGGACACGCGAAGGCTGATCACCCGGCAGCCTACGCGTCGAGGATTTCCTGAGCTGTACGACGGGAAGGGGCAATGCCTTCTCGACCAAGGCGGTGAGCAGGTTCACTGCCGAACGCCCTCGCGAGTTTGGTGGTAGTGCTCCTCTAACACAGGGAATTCATCGATGAGAGCTCTGCGATGGGCGCTAGGAGCGCTGCTTGTGATTTCGAGTTTGTTGCTAATAGCGCTCCATCGCACGAGCGTTGAACCGTCGGCGGTGGTCTCCCCGGCACCGGAGCGGGCGCACCGGACAGATGAACACGGGCAGCAGCAGCCCAGCCGGACGCAGGTCCGGACCCCACGCATGCGACTACAAGGCAACAGCATCGAGTACGTGCCACGCGCTCTAAAGGCGATCTCGCCTCCGCGAGAGCCCGGCTACCTCTCGGCGCGCGCGCCTTGGCCGGGAGCACTCCCGACGAGCGTTGCGGACCTGCCTCAGACACCAGTCGTCAGAGCGCGGATCGCCGAGTTCGGTGGCGAAGACTCCGTCAACCGCATGCTGAAGTTCCTATCGGAGATGCGTTCATGCGTCGGAACCGCCGGGATAACTCACGCAGGAGCCGTTGCCTACGAGCAGGCCATCGTGTTCGACGAGGCTATGGGGGTCACGAGGCCACAAGCCCCGATCCTGCTCGATTCCAGTCTTGATGAGCGGGACGACCTGCCGGTGCTCGAGTGCATGACGAAGCTGCTGACCATCGATCGAACCATGCGTGACGACGATCGGGCTCTGCTCGCTAAGGGCACAAAGCAGTATGTGGAACGTTGGGACGTCTGGATTCCGATCGAGACGGATGCGTTCTATCCCTGGATATTTGGCAGGGACGACCTGCTCGACTGAGTCCCCAGACTCCACGAGGCGGAGGCCGTTAGCGTCCCAGGCGGAGGATGCCCTGCTGGACGGCGACCAGGGTGGCCTCGGTGCGGTCGGTGACCTCGAGTTTTTCGAAGATTCGCCGCAGGTGATGCTTCAGCGTCCCTTCGGCGATCGACAACGAGACCTGGATCTCCTTGTTGGTGAGGCCGTGCGCCACCAGCTCGAGAACGGCGATCTCGCGTTCGGAGAGGCGCTGGGTCGATTCGGCGCCGCCCCTGTCCATGCGCGCCGCGATCGTCGGGGCAAACAGACGTCCGCCGGCGTGCACGTCTCGGATCGCGCCCAGCGTCCCTTCCGCGAAGGTGTCCTTGAGCAGGTAGCCGCGTGCTCCGGCCTGAACGGCGCGATAGACGTCCTGATCACCATCGTAGCTGGTGAGCACGATGATCTTGGCGTCAGGATCGCCGGCGACGACGGCCGTGATGGCCTCGGGGCCTTCGACACCTGGCATGCGCAGGTCCATCAACGTCACGTCGGGGCGATGCTCCCAGTACGCCGCTACCGCCGCCGCACCATCGCCCGCTTCGGCCACGACGGTCATGTCGCTCTGACTTTCGATCAGGTTGCGCAGCCCCAATCGCAGCAGAGGATGATCGTCAGCGATCAGGATCCGGATGGGGCCCGTGTCGGCCAAGGCGCGCGCGCTCAAGCCAGCGTCTCCTTGGCGCCGAACAAGACGCGCGGAGGATCCGTGGTCACGACCGCCTCGACCACCGTGCCGGACCCTTGTCGGCTGCGCACCTCCAGCGTGCCGCCGAGACGTGCAACCCGTTCCCGCAAACCCGGCAGTCCGAAGTGTAAGCTGGCATCGACCGCCCCATTTGCGTCGGGCTGTGCAGGGTCGAAGCCACGGCCATCGTCACTCACCGTGAGGCGCACGCGGTTGGGCTCGTACAGCAGGCCAAGCTCGATGGTCCGTGCCCGGGCGTGGCGAAGAGCATTGGTCAGCGCCTCCTGCCCAATCCGGTAGAGCTCATCCGAGACCGCGTGGGGCAGCGGACGAACGGTGCCGACCACGCGCACGGTGATCTCGGCGGGCACAGAGGGACTCTCGGTCAGAGCTGCGGGGGCCGCAGATGGGATGGTCGCACGCAGCCGCTGCGCCAGGCGTTCGAGCGCCACACCCAGCGTTCCCCCAGCGGGGCCCAGCACCGATTGACGGCTGTCTTCCTCACGCAAGCCGCGCACCACCCGCCGGGTCTCGTCGAGACACTGGGTCACCGTTGCGCGCATCAATGCCAGCTGCTCGCTCGCAGCCGGCGATGGTGCCGGTCCTTGGGCGTGTCCCTGCCCATGTCCCTCGAGATGCCGTTCCAGCCCGTGCAGCTGCAACGAGACCGTCGTCATGCCCTGCAAGAACGTATCGTGCAGCTCGCGCGCCATGCGAGCGCGCTCGGTGAAGACGCCCAGGTACTGTGCGCGCAACCGCGCCACGCGCCCGCGGTGCACGAGCCACGCAATGGGCACCAGCGCCAGCGCACAGAGCGCCCAGAACCAGATGCGGCGATAGAACGGCGGCCCGACCACGAAGGTGAAGTTGGCCCCGCGTTCGTTCCAGACGCCGTCGTTGTTGCTGGCCTGGACGCGGAAGCGATAGGCGCCCGCCGGTGGATCGTCGTAAATGGCCACCCGCCGATCGCCGGCCTCGACCCAATCACGATCGAAGCCCTCGAGCCAGTGTCGGTAACGAACCTTGCGCGGCTCGAGCAACGAAACCGCGCTGTAGCGAAACTCGAGCCGCCGCGGTGGACGCTCCACTTCGGAACGACCCCCGAACGGGATGCCCTGCCCGTCGGCCAGTGCCTGAT
>JANNNO010000562.1:0-6468 GCA_031398585.1 Myxococcales bacterium
CGTGAAGGCCCGGCGCGCGTGGGTGGCGGGCGGCTCCTGCATGCGCGACAGGGCCAGCGCACCGATGATGGTGATGGGGGTGCAGGCGTAAAAGAGGGTGGAGTAGGGGATCCCGGCGGCCAGCGCAGCCACTGCGGGACCTGCCGCCCAGCCGACGTTGATGCCGACGCGCTGGAGGGAGTAGGCCGCCAATCGCCGCTCGGTCGGCGTGAGATCCGCGACCATCGCGCCGGCCACGGGATCGAAAAAACCGCGCAAGGCCGCGTTGCCGACGGTGAGCGCTGCCACCGTCAGCAGATGCAGCGAAGTGAAGGGTCCGTCCAACGAGAGCGTCCAGCCCATCGCCGCCAGATTGGCCGCTCTTAGCCACATGGCTCCCAACATCAGAGGCCGCCGCCCGATGCGATCGCCGATCTCGCCCGCGATCCACTGCGAGACGGCACCGACCGCACCGGCCACGAACCAGATCGCTCCCACCGCGATCACCGGCACCTTGCGCTCGACGGCAAGATGCATGGCCAAGAACGGCATGACGACCGAGTAACCAGCCGTCACCACCATGCGAACCGCAGCGAGCAGATAGACCCGTGGATCGAGCGCGCGACAGTCCGACAGCCAACTCAAGGAGCGAGAGTCTAGTTCACGCCGCTGCGGCGTCGCAGGATTTGCCCGCGCAAGACGAGAGCGGTGGGCGCAGCGAGGATCAGGGAACGTCGTCCCGACGGCCGAAAATGTCGTCGCGATAGATCACGAAAAATGTCGTCGCCAGTGCCGCCATCGCACCCGCGGTCACGAAGGCGACGTTGGCCCCCATCGCCATGCTCTCTTTCTGCCGCAGATCGCGCTGCGCGGCCTGCCGGGTATCGCCGCTCGGGTTCACTTGGGACAACACGCCGAGCAAGCCGCCCGATGCGCCCGCTGCCACCGCGAGGCCGAACGATCCATAAGCGGCATAAACCGGCCAGCGACGCCGACGTGGCAGGTTCGCCTCGGTGAGATTGATGCCGAGATCCTGACCGGAGCGGACCTCGATCGACGAGGTCCAGGGAAAGCGATCATCGGCCTCGACGCGGATGCGGTGCTGCCCCGGGATGAGGGTGCCCGACAGCAACGGCGTCACCCCGAGATAGGCATTGTCGATCGAGACACGCGCGCCGGTCGGAATGCTGGCGACCTGCACGCGGCCCGGTTCGACCTTGGGCCGAAAGAGCTCCTCCGAGCTGCCTTCCACGGCCTTGATGAGATCGTCGAGCGTGCCTTCGATGAGCCGGAAGACGCGGTTGTCGACCTTGCCCGCCTCGACGTCGTGCAGGTTGAGGCTGAAGAGGTATTGCTTGTCGCGCGCGCCGACCGTGCCGGTGACGATGCGGCGAACGCCGAGTGAGACCGCCGTGCGGCCGACGCAGGCGATCTCTTCGAGGCAGAGCTGCGCGCGCGTCTCGGACATGTCCCCCAGGCGCGCGCGGAACTCCTCCTTGCCGGCGACCTCGACGCCGCCCCTGCGGGCGATGGCGGCGATCACCATCTCGGTGACGTTGTCGGCCAGATCGCCGTCAGGCGCGCCGGCACCGAGGATGAGCACGGCCATCTTTTCGACCGCCGCCGCCTGGGTGGCCATCGCCATGATCACGGTCAGGGCCATCGCGCCGTGCCGGAGCCACGATCGGGCCACGCGTGGAGCCATCAGTAGCCCTTCACCGGATCGCATTTGCGACTGCCAGCGGTGCCGCTGCAGGAGTCCGATTCGCACTGCCGCGGGCGATCGCAGACGCTGTCGGCCGAAAGGCGCGCACGGCAAGCTTTCGTGCGCGTGTCACAGTAGCCAGCCTTCGTGAAGTGATTGCCGTCGCAGTCGGTGTCGGTCTCGCAGGGCAACGTGCAGATGCGCGCCAGCGGATTGCTGGGATCCAGCTGCTGACAGTCGAGGCCGGGAAAACATTGCGCCTTGTCGCTGCAAAGCTGAGCGAAGTAGCCGGGCCAGCAGACGAAGGGCGCCGTGACGAGATCGAGCTTGCCCTCGCTATCGATTTGCGGCCGACAGGCATGCGGTACCCCGCCGGGCGCCGCGCAGGTGCGGCCTTCGCCACAGGCCATCATGCAAAAGCCGGTGGGCTCGCTCAACGTGAGGTGGCCGCAGACCTCGCCGGGGTATTTGCAGTCGCCATCCTTCTGGCACGCTCCCCCCTTGAACCCGCGTTCGGTCATGCACTGGCCGGCGGCGTTGCAGAAGAAGCGGCCCTGGATGCTGTCGTACTTCACGCAGTCAGCGTCGCTGGTACACGTGGTCGAACAGACCTTGTAAGGAGCGCCGGTCTCGACGCAGTCGCCGACAAGACAGTCGAGCCGGCTTTCGCAGCGTAGCCCGAGGAGGCCGGGGATGCAGATGCGCGGAGCTCCATCACCATAGAGGTTGGGGTAACAGAAGTAGTTGGGCGGGCAGTTGCCGTTGGCGTCGCAGTTGGGCACGCAGATGTCGGGTGGGTGCGACCCCGCTGGCAAGATGTCGCGCATGCAGGTCTCGCCTGGGGAGCAGGCGGTTCGTCGCTCGCGACAGCCGGCCTGAAGGCAGTAGGTGTGATCGGCTTTGAGATCGGTCGCGTCGAGGTAGGTCTCACGGACCAGCTCGCCCATGCACTTGGACCGCACGGGATCGCCGCAGTCCTCGTCACGCGCGCACGAGCCGACGGTGGTGCAGACGCCCTCGTCGACGACGAGATCGGTCCGCAAGCAGGTGAGCGCCTCGTTGCCGCAGGTGTCCTCGGCCCCGGCGGGGTTGCAGCGGGCCAGCCGCGCGCCGCTCACCGGGCGACCCGCGCTGCGGGGACCCGACGGGACGCAGACCCCCGCTGGCCCGGCTTCCAGGTTGCCGCTGGCGTCGCAGCCGGGGGCGCAGAAGTTGCTGCCCCCGAGTTGATAGGCTGGCCAGCAGGCCATTGTTTGATCGTCGATGTCGGTGCCGCACGCGGGATCGGCCGCGTTGGGATTGCAGCTCCAGAGCCGTTCGTGAAAGGCCGGGGTATCGACTTTGCAGCCGGCCACCGCCAGGAGGCAGAGGATGATCGAGGCGTGCCACCTGGATCGTTGCACGATCACACCGGCTCTCATTTCACGATGCTGCGGATGAACGCGGCGTCGGCGGCGGCGGGCGCCAGCTCGAGATAGCGGCGATAGTGGGTCTTCGCGATCTGAGCCTGACCCGCGCGCATGTAGCATTTGCCGAGGAAGCGATGAACCTGCGCCACTTCGGGCGTGGCTTGCTTCTGATCTTCCCCCTTGCGGCAGGCGCCTGCGATGTCGCCCTCGCGCATGAGCCGCTCGGCGTCCTTCATCGCTTCGTTGGGGTTGGCGGCGCGGGCGGGACGAGCAGGCACAACCGGTGGCTCCGCCTCGGGTGCCGTCGACTCCTCGGCAGCGATCGAGGCGCCGGTGAGCGCCGCCGCTGGCGCGGGGGCGGCCGCGCGCAATCGATCAGCGCGGCGTCGTCGGCTCGTCGGCGCCGCAATCTTGTTTGCTGCCTCGACCCCTGCCGTCACGGCTGGCGGTTCGGCGGCGGGCAGCGGGTCAGCCTCGACAGGTTTGCTCTCGGCGTTCGGTGAGCTTGATGGGATCACGACAGCAGCGCTGCCCAGGATCGCACCAGCCGGAGCCATCGCCGCCGCGGTCTGCTTGTTGTGTTCTTCGGTCTGGGTATTGGGACGCTCGTTCGTCGGCGCGGGCCGCCTGCGAACGCCCCACCAAGCAACCAGCAGCGCGGTCGCCACCCCAACGAGTCCGACCCAGGTGAACCAGGATCGCCGTCGCGTCACCATCGTGTCGGTGACCGGCGACGGAGCGATTGGCGCCGTGGCGCGCGCCTCGAGACCGATCGGCGTTGTTGGCTGGAAGTTGAGCTCCGCATAAGCCGGCAACGGACGCTGCCCGCTGCCCGGTGTCGTGGCCGGCTCGACGATCCCGGTGAGGGCAGCCCGCAGCTCTTGCCGCATGCGATCCGCGCTGGCGGGACGGTGAGCGGGCTCCTTGGCCAGCGCGCGCAGAATGACCGCCTCGAGGCTTGCGGGAATGCTGAGGCCGGGGCGCTTGAGGCTGGGTGGTACCGGCGCTTCGGACAGATGCTTGCTGAGGATGCCGACCGGGGAGGTGTCGCGGAATGGCAGATCCCCGGTTACCAGTTGATAGAGGATGACGCCCACGGAATAGAGATCGGAGCGGCCATCGACGTCCTCGCCGCGCGCCTGTTCCGGGCTCATGTATTCGGGCGTGCCGCACACGAGGCCTTTGAGCGTGAGCCCTTCGCTCTCGGTCGACGCCTGCGCCTTGGCGATGCCGAAGTCGCAGACCTTAACCAGGTCGGGATCACCCCGCCGCGAGACCAACATGATGTTGCCGGGTTTGAGGTCGCGGTGAACGATGCCGTGTGCGTGCGCCTCGTCGAGCGCACCCAGCACCTGGTCCATGATGCGACCGAGCCGCGAAAACGGCAGCGGCCCTTCACGCAAGATGAGCTGCCCGAGGTCGACGCCCGGCAGGAGCTCCATCGCGATGTAGAGCAGCTCGCCGTCGCGACCAAAATCGATGATCCGTATCGAGTTCGGGTGGTCGAGCGAGGAGGCGTTCTTGGCTTCCAGCTCGAAACGTTTGGTCAGCTTCTCGTCGGTCTGTAGCTCGCGGCGCAGCAGCTTCAACGCCACCATCTTGCCAAGCGAGAGTTGTTCGGCCTGAAAGACGTGACCCATGGCACCCGAGCCGATCAGCTTGAGCACGCGGAAGTTGCCACCCACGATCTTGCCGATGACCGGCAGGACCTCGGCGGCGGCCGACCAGGCGCTCTCGTCCGACATCGAGGCGGCAGTACCATCCCGTGCGTCCCCGGATGAGGGCTCGCTGGGAACTGCCTCGCGCGAAAAGGGGGTTTGGGGCATGGGCGAAACGTTGGCTGGCGGCATGATAGCCATAGGCTCCGCTGAAGATCGACCGGTCATGTGCGGCCGGGGTCGAGCATCCCAACGCTTTCGCGCCGGATTCCTTCCCCAAGAAGATGCAAAAACCAGCCGTCGCCGGGGCGGTTCAAAAGGCGATGCCAAGATCGTCGCCGGCGTGCTTCAATCCCGGGGGCGAGTCATGAACGTCGAGCTGCGAAAAGACTATCGTTTCGAGGCCGCCCACTTCCTGCCCAACGTCCCGGCGGGGCACAAGTGTGCGCGTATGCATGGGCATAGCTACCGAGTGGAGCTCTCGCTGGTGGGGCGGGTCAATCCGGCCACGGGCTGGCTGATCGATTTTTCCGACATCGACACCCATTGGGCGCCGCTGTTCGAGGCCTTCGATCACCACGTACTCAACGAGGTGCCGGGCCTCGAGAATTCCACCTGCGAGAACCTATCGATCTATGTGTTCCGTGCGCTCAAGCCCCGGCTCCCCGAGCTGGTAGCGGTGACCGTCTGGGAGACCACCGACGGCTCGTGCACGTTCCGCGGCGAAGTCCGCGGCGAAGACTGATCGGGCCGCTGACTCCCGTCCTACACGTGCCTACTCGGTCATGCCCACGCTGCGGTGTTTGACCCTCAACATCTGGGGGGGCGAGCCGCCGTTGGCCCGCCGGATGGAGCTGATCGCCGAGGGCATCGCGGCGATCGCGCCGGACGTGATCGGACTGCAGGAGGTGCAGAACCGCCCGGATCTGCCTGACCAGGCCGCCAGCTTGGCCAGCGCGCTGGGAATGACCTCGGTCTGGGCGCCAGCCATCGCCTTTCGGGGCGGGCACGAGGGCCTGGCGATTCTCTCGCGCTTGCCCATCGTCGCTCACGAATCGGAACCGTTGCCACATGCAACGAATGAGGAGAGCCGCATCTTGCTCTCGGCTGCCGTGGCGGTGCCGACGATGGATCCCGTCTGGGTGCACGTGACCCACCTCAACTACCGGCTGGGGCATGGCCGCCAGCGCGAGGACCAGGTGATGGCGATCGAAGCGGCGGTTGCCCGCCGGCCCGACAGCGTGCCGCAGGTGGTGCTCGGGGATTTCAACGCGCGGCCCGAATCCGACGAGATGCGCTGGTTGTGTGGTCTGACCACGCTCGGCGGCCGGCGCACCCTCTTTCAGGATGCCTGGGCGCGGCGGCACCCGGGGGTGCCTGGCTGGACCTGGGCAGCAGCCAATCCCTACACCCACGCGCTCGGCTTTCTGCAGCCCGACCGGCGGCTCGACTACATCTTCGTGACGCCCGAACGCCGGGATGGGCGCGGGCGGATCCTGGATTGCCGGATCGTCCTCGATCGACCGGGCGCCGACGGCGTCTGGCCATCGGATCATTTCGGCTTGTTCGCCGAGGTGCAGCTTGGACGAGATGATGCCGGCCGAGATGATGCCGGCAATGACGGGACGGCTCCCCCGTCGGCGATCGCGTAACCTGCGACCTTCATGTTCCGCCTCGCCCACGTCACCGACCCTCACTTTCGCGCCCAGGCAGGCAC
>JANNNO010000584.1:0-15669 GCA_031398585.1 Myxococcales bacterium
CGGCAAGGCATCGACGTAGGTGTTCTTGAGCTTGGTGAGACCGCGGTACTCGACGATCTTGGCCGGCACCTCGTGCTGGGTGGCCAGCGCCTCGAGCACGTCGGCGTCGGTCGATGGACCGGTCTTGGTTCGGCGGATGACCGGCAGCGCGAGCTTGCCGAAGAGGACTTCGCCGAGCTGCTTGGGTGAGCCGATGTTGAACTCGACCCCGGCGCGCGTGTGGATCTCGCTCTCCAAGGCCGCGATGCTGATCCTGAGCTCTTCGCCGAGCGTGGCGAGCTTGTCCCGATCTACCAGCACGCCCTGCGCCTCGATGTGGCAGAGCACCCGCGCCAAAGGCCGTTCCAGCTCGTCATAGAGACGTTCGAGGCCGAGCGCCCCCAGGGTGAGCCGTTGATGGTCGGCCAGTGCCAGGATCGCCGCGGCTTCGGCCCCGAGCTGGGCAGCGGCCGCGTCGGTCGGGATCTGGCTCGGCGGTCGAGCGGTACGCCCCTGCCCCAGCAGCGACGCGCGCGGGGCGACGTCGGCGCGCCCGAGCGCCACCGCGAGCGCATCGAGGTCGTAGCGCGTGCGAGAGGCGTCGATGAGGTAGGCGGCCAACATCGTGTCGTCGGCGACGCCCTCCAACCGGTGCCCCCGATGGGCGAGCATGACGCCGAGGTGCTTGCTGTCGTGGAGCAACTTGCCGATGTCGGGGTTGGCAAGCAGCGGTGCCAGGATCGGAAGCGCTTCGTTGGGGCGAAGCGCAGGAGGCTCCCCCAGCAGCAGGTGCCCGAGCGGCAGGTAGTGGCGTGTGCCGTCGGGCAGCGCGAACCCCAGGCCGACGAACTCCGCACGGGTGGCATCCTGTCCCTCGGTGAAGGGCGCGATCGCGCAACGGCCGGCCTTCGTGATCGCTGCGATGAGGCTGGTCAACGCCTCCCGGTCGCGCACCAGAGCCGTCGGGACCGCCGGTTCGGCGGGAGGCGCTGGGGGCAGCGCAACCCCTTCGGACGTCGGCGCGGGTGGCGCCGGGCTGGCAGTTGAAGTGAAGGGCAAGGCGAGCGATTGACCGGCCAGCGACGGCGGCGGCGCGCCCCGCTCGGTCCCCGTCACGCCGGTCCCGGGCGGCAGCCCGAACTGCTCGAGCAGAGGAATGAGCCGAAAGAACTCGAACTCGCGAAACAGCGCCGCGATCGGACCCGGATCGGGGAGCTTGCGGCGCAGGCCCTCGACCGACAGGGGCAAAGGCACATCGGTCTTCAGCTCGACCAGGCGCCGCGACACGAGCACCGCCTCTCGGGACGCACGCAGTGCCTCGCCGCGTTTGCCCTTCACCTCGTCCGCGTGTTCGAGGAGGCCGGTCAGCGAGCCGTACTTGCGGATGTAGTCGGCGGCAGTCTTGGGCCCCACGCCTTCGACCCCAGGCACGTTGTCGACGCTGTCGCCCATGAGCGCCAACACGTCGCCCACCCGGTCGGGCGGGACACCGAACTTCTCCTCGACCTCGGCGCAGCCAAGGATGCGATTCTTCATCGTGTCGACGAGGCGGATGCGATCCGAGCACAGCTGCATCAGATCTTTGTCCGAGGACGCGATGAGGACGTCGACCCCCAGGGCGGCTGCCTGCAGCGCCAGGGTCGCGATCACGTCGTCGGCTTCGACGTCGGGCACGGCGATCTTGGGAATGCCGAAGGCCTCGATCACGCGCCCGACCAGCTCCGATTGCGCGGCCAGATCGGCCGGCATCGGCGGCCGGTGGGCCTTGTAGGCGGGGAAGATCTCGTTCCTGAAATTTCGCCCTGGGGCGTCGAAGACCGCGCAGAGGTGGGTCAGGCGATGCTCCCGCTCGAGCTTGAGCAGCATCGTACAGAGGCCATAGACGGCACCCGTCGGCAGACCGCGGGACGTGGTCAGCGGTGGCAACGCGTGATAGGCGCGGAAGAGGAAATTGAGGGCGTCGACGATGGTGAGGGCGTCGGCCATGGGACGGCTACCCTACACTGTCTTACGGACACGAACAGCGGTAGGCTGACGTCACGTGGAAGAGCAGCCCCGCCGCCTGCGCCGAAGGCGGGTGATCGGTTGGACGGCAATCGCCTTTTCGGCCGCGGTCTGTCTCGCGCTCGCCATCGCCAGCGTTACGCTCAATGGCCCGCGCCTCGGTCGCCTGGTCACGCGCCTGCTTCCCAAGATCGGCATGGCCGGCACGATCGAGGCCGCCTCGGTCACCTGGCGCCCTCGCCTGCTGTTCGATCTCCTGATCGACCGACCGACACCGTTCGTGGTCGAGGGGGTGAGGTTCACGGATCCCGAGGGACAGGAGGTGCTCTGGGCACCGCGGGTCGAGGTCAAGATCCGGCCGCGCTCGGCCTTCGGGCTCGAGATCATCCTGAGCGATCTCGTCTTGGCGCCGGGCGCGCGCTGGCGTTTTGCCGAGATGAAGAGGTCGCCCGAGATCGGTTTTCTCTCGGTCTTCGATCTCGGCGAGCCGGTCGATCGGCACGACGTGCTCGAGGAGGAGCCGACCGACTTCGTCTTTCAGATCACGAACGCCAAGCTCGCGGGATTCGAGATGCGCTTCGACTTTCCGGGCGCCTGGGGGCTGCACCTCAAGGACGTGCACGCGCCGGGCTCGCTGCTGGTGCAAGGTGACTACGTGCTCTGGTCATCGCATGGCCTCGATGCACGCGGCGGTGGGTTTCTCGAGCTCATCGGCGAGCGCCTGCCCTGGGATCGGGTCAAGGTCCGCAAGATCGAGACGATTCGCGAGCGCCCCGACGACATCTTTCTCGACGTCGAAGAGGCGAGCACGGGTTCGGCGCGGCTGCGCGCCAGCGGCTATTTTCAGCGCCTCTATGGCTTCGGTGTGCCGGCAGGTCAGTTGCCGCCGCAGCCCGGGGCCGAGCTCTGGGTCGCGCTCGACGATGCGGCTCCGGCGATTTCGGCCGTGCTGGCGCCCTACGCATTGCCAGGGCTCACCTTCGCGGGAGATGCCCATGCGCGGGGCAAACTTTCGGGGCCCTTCATCGACCTTCGTATCGCCGGTGATCTCTGGGGCCTCGACGTCGACTGGCAGGGACGCCCAGCGCGCCAGGTTGCCAGCTCTTTCACCATCCGGTCGCACGACATCGTCGAGGCCGAGGTCAAAAAACTCGTCTTTGGCGATGGCGGCAGCGGCCGTGCCGAGCTCAGTGGGCGGCTGCGCGACACCGTCATCGACGCGGCTCTGGCGTTGCGGCGGATGCGAACCGAGCCCTATCTCCCGGCCGCACTCGACGCCGAGCTTGCGGGTCGATTGGACGGACAGCTCTCCGCGCGGCTCGACTTCGGCAAGCCGTCGCTCGACGTTCAGCATGTCGACCTCAAGCTCGATCGCCCGGCTCTTGCGGCCAGGCAAGGTGGCCAGGAGGTTCGGCTGCATGGCAAAGCGCGGGCGACGCCGAGCTCGGCGACCACTGAAGGCCTCGTTCTCGAGCTGCCGGGCGCCGTCATCCGAGCACGGGGACGTTACGGCGTCGCTCATCAGCTGCTCGGTTTCGGCCTTCGCTTGACGGCCGCGCAGCTGCCCCGCGCGCTTGGTGCCTGGGGGCTGCCGCCGGTGGCGCGGGCCGCTGACGTGGATCTCGAGGTCGACGGGCAGCTGCTCAATCCGAACGCCAGGGGAAGCATCACCGTCACGGGCGTTGCGGTCGGACCTCTGCCGCCCATCGATCAGGTGACGGCGCGTCTCGCTCTCGAAAAGGGGCTCGCGAGGGTCGAGGGACTCACTTCCGACGCCTATGGCGGCAAGCTGCAGGGACAGGGGCAGATGCAGCTTTACCAGCGGTCGTTGCTGCGCCCCTCGGCCGAGCCGGCGTTCGACGGCACCCTCGACGCCAGCAACCTCGATCTCGCGAAGCTCTTGCCCGCGCTCGGTATCACCGGGCGGATCGGGCTTCACGCCGAAGCGCGCGGCACCCCCTTTGCCTTCACCGCAAAGGCCATGGTCCCGGGGCCCACCATGATCGATGTGCTGGGTGCCGCCTGGCGTCTCGCCGGCCTGCGCATCGACGCGGACGGCGACGGCCTCATCGTCAAGCAGGCCCGCCTCGAGAGGGTGGGCGGCGGCGTCATCGAGATCGCGGGGAAGGCGGGCTGGGAGGGCCCGATCGCTCTCGGGGTGAACATCGAAGGGGTCCCGCTGGCCGGGATCCCCGGTATCGGGAGAGCTGGCGTGCCGATAGGGGGGCGACTCGCCTCGCGTCTCGACATCGCCGGGACCTGGGAGCGTCCGCGGGTCGACGGCGACGTGCGGGTGGAACAGGTGGTGGTGCGTGACGTTGCCCTCGGCAAGGGGCATCTCAGCTTGCGTTCCACGCCCGACGGAGGCGTCACCGCCAGCGGCGATCTGTTCGGGCGCTTGACGGTCGGTGGCGAGGTGAAATACGGCGCTGCCGGTCCGATCATCACCGCCCGCGGCCAGGTTCGTGATTTCCGCTTCGAGGAGTTCTTCCCCGAGATGACGGCTTTTGGCGATGCCCGCGGGCGGCTCGCCGGCACCGTGGATTTCAGCTACGGCGGTGCCAATCCCATGACCGTCGACTTGCGGCTGTCGGACCTCGAGCTGTCGGCGGCGCGGGATGCAACGTCGGCGGGGAGCTCCACCGGCGGACGTCTCACACTGAGGAACGCAACCCCGGTGCGAATCATCCTCGCGGGCACGCACCTCGTGGTCGACCGCACGCGCCTCGTCACTCAGGGCGGCGATCTGAAGCTCTGGGGCGAGCTGAAAGACGACTCGATCAATGCGGAGCTGGCAGGCGCCCTCGATCTCGAGCTGGTACAGGCCTTTCTCGGGAACCGGGTTGAGGGCCTGGGCGGCGAGTTCGATCTCGCCTTGCGGGTCAAGGGCACACCGCAAAAGCCGATCGCGGACGGCAATCTCACCGTGGTGCGGCCGATTGTGCTGCGGCTACCGGGCGTGGAGCCCTCCATCGTCGTGCCGACGGCGTCGCTCAAGCTCGACAGCGAATCGTTGACGCTGTCGAACCTGGTGGTCGAGGCCGAGGGTGCCCGGCTGCAGGTGGGCGGGCGCGCGGCCTTTGGTCTGCGACGTGAGGTGGAGAGCCTCGATTTCACGGCCGGTGGTGATCTCAGCGGGGCGCTCTTCGAGGCGCTGGCGGGCGGTGAAATCTCCGATGCTTCGGGACGCGCGCGGCTCAACGTGAGAGTGACGGGCACGGGGGCCGCGCCCGCGGTGAAAGGGCGACTCGATCTGGCGGGGCTCGACTTTCGGCTGCGTGAGCTCGGTCGTGACGTCGCGGTCGTCGATGGCAGCCTCGAGCTCAACGGACTCGACGTCGTCGTGCGCAACGTGCGCGCCCGGGTCGACGGGCAAGGCGATTTCCTGCTGGGCGCGGCGCCCGATCTACCCGGCCGCATCACCTTGCGCGGGCAGTGGCCGTCGCCGGAGCTCGCTTCGGTCAAGCTGCCCGTGCGTGGCCAGCGGCTCTCGCTGCGCGCCTCGAGTGCGGTCGAGCTCGATGACGTGAGCCTCGATGTGGACGTGGGCGGCGACGCCGATGGCGGCTTCGTGCTCGATGGCGAGATCACCGTCGCTTCGGGCCGCTACGTGCGTGATTACGATCTTCGCGTCCTGGTCATTACGCCGAGCATCGACGAGACCGAGGTCAAGCCGTTCTACGCAGGCAACCGCCTGCTCGAGAGGCTCGGGCTGCGGCTTCGGGTCCGCACCAATGGCGATACCTTCGTGGTGCACAACAACCTGGTGCCCGAGCTACACATGGCCTTCGACCTGCAGGTCAAGGGCACCCTCGCCGAGCCGCGCATTGCGGGCGAGGTTCGGCCGACCGACGGTCAATTTCACCTCTTCGGCGTGCGGCAGCAGTTCGAGCTCGTGCCCAACGTCAACCAGATCACCTTCGTCGAGACCAAATCGCTCGCGATCGGCGAAACGCCGGAGCTGAACCTCGAAGCCGAGACCATCGTCACGGACCAGATCAACCGCGAACATTCCGTGCGCGTTCGTATCACCGGCCCGCTGGCGCAGATGCACATCGACCTTTCGACCAACACGGGCCTCGACCGCAGCCAGGTGCTCTTGCTACTGGTCTCGGGACGAACCGGCGACGCTGACGGGCTCATCGCCAGCGCCAGTCCCGCCGGTGGATCGGTCGGCTCGGGCGGCACCGACGTCATCGGACAATTGTTCGCGGACATCCTCGAGCCGTGGATCGAGGACAACATCGCCGACCTCAGTCGCGGCAACCTGAACCTGCGCCCGGTACTGGGGCCCGAAGGCGTCGATCTGCGAGCCGACCTGCGCCTCGGGCGGCAGTTCGACCTTCACTTCAGCTTCCTGCAGGGGCTCGAGTCCAAACGACAGTTTCGGATCGCCTCCTCGCTCTGGCTCATGGACTACATCACCTTGCGAGGCCTCACCGAACAGGTCACCTATAGCCCGCAACAGGGCCTCGTCGAGGACACGAGCTCACTCAAGCTCGAGCTATCGATGGACTTCCCCATCCGCCTCTTCTTGCGCTAGCCAGTGCCCCTCTTGCGCTCGATCTGCCTCCTCCTTCGCACGGGCCTCCTGGTCGAGGCCACTTTGTTGGCGATCGCCCTGCCCGCTTTTGCGGCTTCGCCCGACGGCTCGGCTTCCCTCGATGCGGGTCCGCCTGCCACCGACGCGGCTCCCTCCCCGCCTTCCCCGGCGGCTCCTGCGGTTGCGTCCCCTGCTGCCGCTGCCGTTGCCGCTACGGCTGCCGCTGCGGCTGCAGCCGATGCGCCGAGGGTGGGTAGGCTCGCCATCATCGGCAGCGTCGACCCGCCCGGCCGCCTCGAGGGCATGGTTGCCCGCCTGGTGCCGCCCGGGACGATCTACGTCGAGCGAGGCGCCGCCGATGCCGAAGGCGCGCCCATCAGCACGCCGGGCAAGCTGCAACGGCTGCTGGAACGGCTCGGCTATCACGCGACGTTCATCACCGCACGGGTCGGTGACAGGGTGGACCTCGACATCCGCGTCAGAGCGGCGGACCGCATCCGCCACATCTTCATCCTGGGCAACTGGCCCCTGCGCCACGAGGACATCCTGCGCAGTTTCGGCCTGCGGCCCGGCCAGGCGCTGCCCGACCCCGGGCCGGAACGCGAGGCGCGCCTCGAACGCGAGCGGCAGAGCGTGATCAACTACCTGCGCGGTCGCGGCTACATGGAAGCGCAGGTCACGTTCGAGCTCCGCGTGAAGAGATCTCGTCGTAAGTCGATCGAGATGGTGGTCTCGATCGCTCTGGGGCCCGGCTATCCCTTGGGGCCGATCGTCGTCGAAGGCGCCCACGCCATCTCGCCCGAAGACGTGGCCGACAACTTCCGCCACCTCGACTGGCGTTTCCTGTGGCGGCGGCCGACGCCGTTCGACCGCGGTCAGCTCCGGCGCGATGTGCGCGAGCAGGTCGCTGACTATCGCAAGATCGGCTACGTGATGGCGCGTGTGACGGATGACTACAATCCATCCACCAGCATCGATCCTGTCAAACGCGACGTTCGCCTGAAGCTGTCGGTGCTCGAGCGCAAACGCGTCGAAGTGATCTTCGAGGGGCACAAGAAGATCTCGACGAGCGATCTGCGCGAGGCGCTCACGATCGACTCCTCGGGTTCCTACAACAGTTTCGAGACGCAGGTCTCCGCCGAGGCGATCGAGCAGCTTTACCGAAGCCAAGGCCACCTGTTCGTCAAGGTCACCTGGCGCGCGGACAGCGGCCAGCCTGACCTTCACCGGATCGTCTTTTCGATTCATGAGGGGCCAAGCCTCAAAGTGAAGGACGTCGCCTTCCTCGGAAATCAGGCGTTCACGGCGAGCCAGCTCGAGGACGTCGTGACGGTCCGGGCGTTCCCGTTCCTCGGCTTTCTCGGCATTGGGGAAGGCGGCTACGCCAGCATCAAGCAGCTCGAGCTCGATCTCGAGCGACTGGCGGGGCACTACGCCGCTTCGGGATATCCCGGCACGCGCGTTCGCTGTGAGATTGCGGTCGAGCCCGGCGCATACCGACCGTTGGGGCCTATCCGACCCGACGATCCCGCGGTGGCGCGCGCCCGCGGGCTCTGGGTCCGTTTTGTCGTGGAAGAGGCGCCGCGCATAGACGTCACCGCTGTCGATTTCGACGTGCTGACCAGCGGGACCCTACCCCTCGGCGAAAATTTTCTTCGCGAATCGCTCGATGGCAAGGTCGGCCGCCCCTTCCGTCCCGAAGTGTTGCGCAGCGACGCCGATCGCTTGCGGCGCCTGCTTGGCGATCAAGGCCATCCGCGCGCGCGTGTCGAGGCGGTGCCGCTCGACGACGGCCGGGGCGGCAAACGACTGGTCTACCGCATCGAGCTCGGGCCGCCGCTGCGAGTGGGACCGATGTTCGTGCGCGGAAACTTCTTCACCACCGAACGGACCATCCGGCGCTGGACGCTGCTGCCCGAAGGCGCGCCTCTGACCGTGAGCGCTCTCGAACGAAGCCGCCGCCAGCTGGCGCTGATCCAGATCCTGAACAACCCGACCATCACTTTGCTCGAAGAGGCTGAGCAAGACGGCCTGACACCGGTCCTTGTCGAGATGGAAGAGCGCCACGACCATCTGGGTGTGGCCCGCATCGGTGGTGGTGCCTCGACCGAGCAGGCCGAACCGGGCGGCTTCCCCCTCGGTGCCTATTGGGCGCTCGGCTACGAGCACCGCAACCTCTTCGGGCAGAGCTGGATCCTGCTGTCGCGGGCCGAGCTCGGTCGCGCCCTCACGCGCTTCAACTCGGAGTTCACCGACCCGCGTTTCCTCGGCAGCCTGTTTCGCCTCAATCTGGCCGGGACCTATCTGCGACAGACCACCGTGCGGCTCGGCGATCTTCGATCTGGCGGCGGGATCCTCGGCTTTTCTCGTGAGCTTGGACCTGGTGTGGATCTCTCTTTGCACTACGCTCTGCGAAGCACGGTGAGCACGGAGTTCTTGCTCCGGGGCGCGGGGCCCGATCTCGAGCAAGAGACCGTCGCCATCACGACCATCGTGGGCGCCTTCGGTCTCGGCCTGGAATGGCAGCGTCTCGATAGCCCCCTCGTGCCGACGCGCGGGTTCAAGCTCGAGGCCAACATCGAATGGGCGCGCCCCGAATTCTCGCTCTCCCGGGGCGCCGACACTTTCATCAAGGCCGGCGCGCGCATGCTCAACGTCATGCCGCTCAGTCGACGCATGAGCCTGCGGCACAGCCTGCGCTACGACCAGGGCTTCCCGCTCGGCGGCGCTTCTCTGTTGCCCAAGGTGGAACGCTTCTTCGCCGGCGGTGACACCACGGTGCGCGGCTTCGAGCTCGACCGGGCCCGCACCGACGACATCAATGCCGAATCGTTCCCCGGCCTGCCGTTCACGCAGCGCCGACCCCTTGGCGGGGCCTTGCGTGTCTTGCAGAACCTCGACTTACAGTTTCAGATTCTCGGTCCCTGGTTCGGCGCCGTCTTCGTCGACAGCGGCGTGGTTGCCGATGGCTTCGACGGTCTCGAGGCGCGCACCTTCCGACACGGCGCTGGAGTCGCGCCCGTCGTGGTGAAGCTGCCGATCGGGGATCTCAGCATCGCGTGGGCCTGGCCACTCGATCCCCGGCCTGGCGATCCGACCTCGGGGCGCCTGCACTTCAACGTCGGTCTGATGTTCTGAGCGCGGCACTTGTGGCCGCAGTCGCTCAGAGCGGCCCGACGACGAGGGCGATCTTGCTGTAGCGACGCTCGAACGACAGCTTGGCGTCGACCGCGTCTTTGAAGGCGCGGAATTCGCCCACACGCACGCGATACCAGGTGCCCTTGCCCGGCACCTCGGACCTGATGACCATCGGGCTCTCGGCCGAGAACGAGCTCGCGAACGCTTCGGCCTCTGCCCGGTCGAGGAACGAGCCGACCTGAAGCTGAAAGCGCGACTTGCCAGCCGTCGGCAGCCCGGCGGCGAGAGCGTTGGCCGCGACTCCAGAAGGCGGCAGCAGCTCCGGGCTTGCGCCGGGTTTCGTTGCGGCGTGAGCCGACGGCGCAGGCCGATCGCCAACGGGTGCTGCGGCCGGCGGCAATTCGGGCGCGGCCTTTTCGGTCGGCTTTTCCACCGGGGCTCTGCCGGGGCCGCCGGGCAGGCCGATCGGCTTGGGAGTCGTGAGGACGGCGATGCTCTTGACGCCTTCTGGCGCCTTGCCGGGCTCGACCACGCGTGCGGCGGCTGTCTTGGTCGCGGCGGCTCTCGCCGCTTCGGCGGCAACAGCGTCGTTCTTGGCGCGCATCACGGGCGCGATCATCTCGCCGAGGGACTTCTGTTGGCGACCTACCGCCTGAGCCGGCGGCGGGGCGGCCGCGGCGGCCACCGGGAGTGTCGAAGCCACGCGGTCGAGGAGCGCCAGCGGATCCTCGATCTCCGGAGCGATGGCGTGCCCGCGCGACTCCAGGCGTTTGCCGACGATTACCCCGAGGATGAACAGCAGGCAGGCGATGAGCGCACTGCCGAAGAACAGGAAGGCGACCTGCCGGTTGTCGAGGCGGATCTCGATCTTGTCTTTCCAGCGATCGACGTCGCGCAGACCCTGCTGGGCAATCGCCGCCTGAGATCCTTGTCGCATGGGAGCCTCGCGTCGTCCTGTCGTTGTCACCGGGGGAGTCGATCGCCTCACTTCGGCGGAAACGGCTCTCCGCTTTCGCCACGTGAGCGCACCTGACAGGGAGTGTCGAGGTCCGGGGCGCGTCTGTCAAAATCTCGGCCCAAAACCCCCAGGGAACGGCTCCCGAGCGGCCTGCGCGACTGGCTGGCAGCAACCGCCTGCAGCGAACCCCTCCAGGGGGGCGGCGTGTAAGGCGAAGTGAGCCAGAGATCCCGGCGCTAGCGGTTCCCAGCCGGACGGCTACTGGATGGGCCAGGTCGTATCGGTAGCGCCGGAGTCGAAGTAGCCGCCGATGAAAGTCGGTCGCCAGGGCCGCGGGTTGAGCCGCAGCAGCTGACCGCGGCTGAGGTCGCTCAGCGTCCGTCCCTGATCGATCACGAAGACATAAGGCGGCACTGGGACCACCGGCGTGTTCGCCACCGTGCCCGACGCCATCGGTCCGGTCAGGATGCGCGCTCCCAGGACGGGATCCGAGCCCGACCGGGTGCGCAGCACGAGCAGAGGCGACTGACCGCCGGTCACCGAGAGGCCGATGGCGCCGGCGTCGCCGACGTAGTCCTCGAGGTTGGTCAGCATGAAGCGGAGATGGGGCGTCTCGATGAATGCCTTGATCGCCGCCTGGCGGGTGTCGTCGTTGTTGGGCCCCCGCAGGAAGCAGGGGTTGGGCATTGGCGAACGTTGCTTCAGGAACGATCCGAGCGGCAGCGCTTCGCTGGGGCCCTCAGGACAGGGAGGCGCCGAGAGCGACAGTCGATTCTGAAGGCGCGGATCGAGATTCTCGATCGCCTCGCAGCGACCGCCCGAGCCGGGGCGGAGCTCCTGCCCTTCTCGCTGCGTGATGAACTCGGGCAGCGAGCTCGTGTGCACGCGCCAGCCGCCGGTGTGTACACGGTAGCGGATGGTTCCGGTGAAGCACTCGGGCTTGGGGGTTGGTGCTTCGACGCAGAGGGGGCCGCCTGGGGCGCCAACCTCGGCACAGACGTGGCCCGGTCGGCACAGGCTGTCCTCGAGCCGCATCATTCCGTCGGCGCCCATCACCGCACACGATTTCACGCAGCGGGGCTGCGCGCCGACCGTCTGGCACGAGAACGCGCGATCTCCGGGAACGCTCATGTTCTGCTTGTGGGCGGCATCGGGCTGGCAGACGGGATCGTCGCCGCCGTTGGCAGGGTTGCAGGTCGCCAGGGCGGGCCGAGGAACTTCGTCGAGCTTGAGCCCGAGCATCAAGCGGCGCGCGTTTACTTCCTTGACGATATAGCGGCGGCGGCTGGAAAACTCCTGCCGGCAGGTCCGCATGAGAGTCTCGTCGCTGACCATCGCACGCTTGATGCAGACGCCTGGGGCGCCGGGTGCCGCCCGGTGGCAGACCTCATCGCGCAGCGGATCGCAATCGGCGTCCTGAGCGCAGCCAACCAGGGCCACGACGTCGCCGACCAACACGCCGGCACGGCAGAAGTTGGCGCCATTGTCTCCCAGGGCACCGATGAGTCCATCGTCGGCATCATCGGGCGAGACAGCCTCGAGTCGACCCGTGATGCGCAGGGCTTCTGGCAGGGCTCCTTCCCAGCTGATGGTGACGTTCTCGGGCGGGACCTCGTGCTGCGGACGCCCCGACCAGGCCCAGCGCGTGTCGACCACGCTGCCCATGACGTTCTCAGCCCACGATTCAAGCCGAGGTCCATCGTTTCGCCCGGCGAAGCTCACTCGGGTGGCGAACGCGACGTCGGTGGCCGAGAAATTGCGATTGGGCTCGAGGGCCGCGATCACGGGTCCGCCGCCACGCGAGTTGGCGAAGTTCGGCTCGGCCTGGCGGAAGGAATGTATCGGGTCGAGATCCGGCGCGCGCTCGCCCTCGCCTTCCAGCAGCGGCCGCCGCGACAGACCGAGGCCGATGTGCATGACCTGACCATTCGAGGTGAGCAGAAAACCCGTGGCTCGTTCGCCGACCTGAGCAAACGCGATGTCGATCGGGACCGGTGGCGCCACATCGGGCTGCAGATTCACGGGCACGCGTATACCCGGGCCACGCAGGAAGAGGCGCCGCTTGCGCATCGAGGAGAGCGGCACGCAGGGTTCGGTCGGGCCGATGCCTTCGATGTTGACGTCACACTCGACGGCCGGTAGCCGATCCACGTCAAGGACCCGCACCGAGCCGTCGCGCGCAAAGCCGTAGAGGAACTTGCCCTGCTGTCCGACGAAGAGGCCCTCGGCCGGATCGCCGAAAGGATCCACCGAGAGACGCAGGCGCGCGACGCCGACCGCATCCTCGGCCAGCACGGTGCGGCCGTTGGGCAGGGCAGTCAGTTGACGGCCTCCCGGGGCGCCTGCGATCCCAACCGCGCTGATGACGGAACCCGAAGCGAGTCCGACGAAGAGGCGGGAGGTGTCGGGCATCACGGCAAGGCCGGCGATGACCGCACCCGGTCCCGTCGGCAGTGGCTCGCCGACCTCGGCTGGGGCGACGGCATCGCCGGCGGGTGGCAGACCTGCGTCCGCGGCGGCGTCGCTCCCGGCGTCGGCAAGCGGAGCGCCTGCGCTGCCGCTCGGGTTGCACTCCGGCGCGCAGGTCGGGCTGCTGCCCGCGTCGACGACGCTGCCGTCGGCCAGAATTCTGACCGAGCTACGAATCTCGCCGCTCGGCAACGAGACGAGTGCGACCAGGCCACAACGGGGGAAGGTTACGATGATCTCACCGGGGGCCTCGGCGGCACACATGGCCGCCTCGGCGGCTGGCAAGAAGGTGATCTCGCGCGGCTGCGCCCGAAGGTCGACCCCACCGCTCTTGATCTTCACGGTCCGGGTCGCAGGAAGGCCGGCGTCGGCGGTGACCGAACGGGCGCCGAACTGACGCGCGACCACCGCGGGCACGTCGATCAAAGACAGGTCGCAGGTACCGCGGTTGGCGGTGACGGCCTGGCATCCGTCAGTGCTGGTGGTCACCGCTTCGGGCAGAGTGCCGACGGGAAGCTGATTGAAGCCCGGCGATTTGAGATCGAGATCGACCAGACCGCTCGAGTCGAAGTCGACGACGGCAACCTCACCGCGCGCGGTATTCGTCACGAAGCCGAAGGTCCCGCGGCGACGGGGCCCTCTCTCCCGATCTTGGAATCGCGCGGCGCGCGAGAGCTGCGGATTTCCACGTTCGCTCTGAGGCGTCGCCTTGGGAGCAAACGATGGATCGTGGCAGGTGCGCATCGGGCGACCGGTCACGAGCACCGGGGTCTCTCCTTCGGGAGTCGTCACCTCGACGCAGGCGAAGGCGAGATCCGAGGGACGTTCCAGGTTGCGGACCGGGGTGACGATCGGGTCGGGCGTGCAAGCCCACAAGGCCATCACGGCGCCGAGCGCACCGCCCAGGCGTCCGAGCCGAACGCGTGTCGTCAGTTGCATCAGAGCTTCCTCAACTGGGGGAACCCGATTCGCTGTATCACGCGATTTTCGTTCGGGCTGCCGGGGGCGAGATCGAGGACCGACACGTTGTTGTCGCTGAATCCGGCGACGTAGGCCGTGCCGGGATCGCCCTTTCCAAACACCAGCGTGGTCGGGCCACGGCCGACATTGATGATCCCGACCACCGATAGAGGCGCCGGATCGATGACATAGATCTGGCCTGCCTCGAAGCAGACGACGTAGAGCCGATCCCCTCTGCCGGCATCGTGCAGATGCATTTCGGTGGCGCCGGCGCAGATCTCGACGAGGCCAACTGCCTGGTTGCGCGGCCGCCCCTGACCGTCATCGCGCCGATCGACCTCGACGACGGCAGGCGGGCTCTGGCGCAGGAACGAGTTCCGGTGCAGCAGGTAGACCCGGCTCTTGTCGCGGCTTTCGACCATCGCGCGGATGTCCGAGCCGTCCGAGAAGAAGGCTGACGAGAAGAACCCTTCGGTGCTGATCAGCTCGGCACCGGTGCGGGACGGGCCGCAGCCGCCCTTGATCCCGCGCAAGGCGAGCGCCTGAACCTCGGAAGCGCGACCGCCGTAATTGCGACCCGTGGCGTAGATCGGCGCTGCCGCGTCGCCGGGTTTGCCGAGCGAGAGCGACGTCACGCCGTACCCCGGTGAGGAGAAGATCCGCTGGTTGATCGACAGCAACGTCGGCTTGTCGCCGCAGGTGTCGATGAGCGAGATCCCCTCGAGGAGATGGCCGACGTAGAGCAACCGCAGCAGCGGATCGATGGTGAGCGTCTGCGGCTCCTCGAGGAGCTTCAAGGCCGAGAACGCGGCGTTGTCGTAGTCACCGCGGATCTTGTGCGCGTCGTCGCAGAGCGAGTTGGTGCCCTCGGCCCCGCATGACAGCTTGAGTGTCTGCGTGGTCGATGCGACGTCGATGAAGGTGATCGATGGCTCTGACCGGACCGAGAAATAGAGCCGACCCGTCAGCCCGGGCAGGTCGTCGCGCTTTTCGAAGACCGCACTGCCCCCGAAGCTGCCGATCCGGAGCGTCGATTTCGCATCGATGTACTGCCGGTCGTCGCAGTTGAGTACGCGGTTGTCGAAGAAGTCGTAGCAGCACGTCGCGGGATACGCCGGGTTGGGCGTGTACCCAGCCGTGGGGCAGATCGCCCAGTCGGTGCGGACGCGGTCGGCCGCCGCGCGCTCGGTGTCGACGGCGACCACGGTTCCGGCGTTGAACCGGAGGTCCGAGTTTGAGTTGACGGTGTAGAGCCAGCGGCCCGCCACAGGATCCGCCACCAACCCGGCGGGCAGGAAAATCCTGTCGGTGGGCGGCTCGACCCCGCTCTCACCGAACGAGCAGGCCGCAAGGCAGGTGGCGAGGCCCACCACCGCCGTGAGGGGGGTGTGACGCACGGATCGACTCGGCATTCTGGCGATCTCTGTCGACATGGAAGGGGCCCGGCGCAAGGTTATATCAGGGCAACCCGCGCCCGGGCGCCGGGAGATTCCCGCACGCCGCCCGGGCGCGACGGCCGCGTTGGCCCCCGCGCCCCTTTCGGCGTAGGTCGCAAGGGCTACTTGCCCGCGCGGAGCACGGCCTGGGCGGCCGCGAGGCGGGCGATCGGCAGCCGGTA
>JANNNO010000127.1:0-12844 GCA_031398585.1 Myxococcales bacterium
GCTTCGCCTGCGCCGGCGAGGGGAGCAGCACTCTGGTCCGTGGGGGGGCTGGTGGGGGGGCTAGCCCCCCCGCCCGTCACAGCGCCTTCTTGACGAAGTCGTCGAGTTTGGCGCGGGGGACGGCGCCTACAAGTTGGCCGAGGACTTTGCCGTCCTTGAAGAGGAGCAGGGTGGGGATGCTGCGTACCTCGAACTGGGACGGGATCTGGGGGTTGGCGTCGATGTCGCACTTGCCGACGCGGATCTTGCCGGCGTATTCGGCGGCGATCGCTTCGACGTGCGGGGCGATGGCTCGGCAGGGCGCGCACCAGACCGCCCAGAAGTCGACGAGCACGGGTTGCGAGGACTTGAGGACCTCGCCGTCGAAGTTGGTGTCGGTGACCTCGAGAACGTTCTGGCTGGCCATAAGGCGCTCCTTTATCACACCGGGGCAGTCGTGGGTAGGCGCGTTGTCCTCACTGAAGGACTCGGCACCGACCTGATTTTCAGGCTGTCTGCTCAGATACCGGCCGCGGCGAAAGGGGTTTCGCGGTTTGTGGCTCGATCCCGCAAGTGGTAGCTTTTTCGTCTCTGGCGCGCGTCGCCAGTTGGGATCTGTCGCCATGGCGAAACTCTTCATACCGCAGGCTGACATCGACCGCTGGATGTCGTCGGGCCTCTGCGAACTGCGCGCCGACCTCATGGTCCTTCGGGAAGGTGGGGTCGAGCTCCGGCTGCGGCCGGCCGCCCGCTTCGTGCGAGTCGCGGGTGATGGTATCGACCGCAGGGCGCTCGTCGGCAAGGTCAAAGACGAAGATGCGCTCGCCGAGCTCGGCGCCGAGGCCTATATGACGTCGGTGCTTTTCGATGACACCGCTTACGACGTCGAGGCTGGTTTCGTCGCCACCTTGGTACGCGACACGCGTGAGACGCGGCAAAAGGCTCTATCGAGCATCCGCGCGTTTTCGAACTGAGGAGGCGTCGTGGAACTTTGGGTCTTCGCCTACGTCTTGCTCTACGCCGCTTCGGCCGCCCTCTACCTCGGTTTTCATCTCGGCTTTGGCGCGGGTGCCGGTCGCGCCGGTCGGCTCGCCCTCGCCGTCGCGGCCTTCGTGCAGCTTGGCGACATCGGTCTGCGCTGCTTTGGGCTGCAGCATCCTCTCTCGTCCCTTACCGAAGCGATGGCGTTCATCGCGTGGCTGATTGCGATCGGATTCGCGGCCGCGTCGTGGCGCTACCGGTTACATGCCGCCGGCGCGCTTGCGGTGCCCGTCGTTCTCGTCCTGTTGTTGCTGGCGCGCGTGGGCCCGACCGATCAGAACGAGCCGCCGCTCGGCTCGCCGCTTGGCACCGTGCACATCTTCCTCGCCACCGTCGGCGTGGCCACTTTCGCACTCGCCGCAGTCCTGGCGGTGCTCTACCTCATGCAAGAGCGGCGGTTGAAGCGCAAGCGCATGGATCTATCGCGCGGCAACGAGAGCGCGCCGCTCGATACGCTCGATCGCCTGACCGCCCTCTGCGTCTCCTTCGGCTTTCCCGTCTTCACCCTCACCATCGTCACGGGTGCGGTCTGGGTCGCCAAGCTCGGCCTTCTGCGCGCCGGCTCGGCCATCCGGCCGGAATACGTCTTCACCATCGTCGCCTGGGCGGTCCTCGGTGTCCTGCTCTTCGCACGCGTGGGCGGCGGATGGCGCGGACGCCGAGCGGCCCTTCTGACCGTGGGTGGGTTCTCGGCGGCGGCGTTGGTGCTGGTGGGGTACGTCGTCCGCCACTCAGCCTGACCGCAGCCGTGCCATGCAGCTCTTCGTCGTAGGTCTGTCCCATCGAACCGCGCCCGTCGCCGTGCGCGAGCGATTGGCGATCGATCCCGGCGAGCTCGAAGAACGTCTGCGCCACGTGGTTGCGCTGCCCGGCGTGAGAGAAGTGGCGATCGTCTCGACCTGCAACCGGGTCGAGATCTACGGTGCCTTCTCGGACGCCGACGAGGCGATGGGATCGTTGCGAACGCAAATGATTGGTCTGCTCGAGGCGGCCGCCGAGCGGCAGGAGGCCCGCGAGGAGCTGGACCCGCCGGAGGTGCTGTTTGGGCGGCACATCTATACCCGCGCGCGACGGGACGCCCTGCACCACCTGTTTCGCGTGTCCGCCAGTCTCGATTCTCTGGTCATCGGCGAGCCGCAGATTCTCGGCCAGGTGAAGGAAGCCTACGACCTGGCGGCCAAGATCGGCACGGCAGGTCCGCTGCTCCAGAGCGTCTTTTCCCGGGCCTTCCGGACCGCGCGCAAGGTGCGTCGCGACACCGCGATCGCCGCCCAGCGGGTCTCGGTCGCTTCGGTCGCCGTCGATCTCGCGCGCCAGGTCTGGGGCAACTTTCACGGTCGCCGCGTGCTGGTGCTCGGTGCCGGCAAGATGGCGGATCTCTCGGCGCGCGTGCTCATGCGTGACGGCGCCACCTTGGCGGTCTGCAACCGGACGCGGGCGCGCGCCGAGGAGCTGGCCAAGCGCCTAGGCGGCGAGGTGGAGGACTGGGAACAGCTTCCGGCCGCGCTCGGTCGCGCGGACATCGTGATCAGCTCGACCGGGGCGCGCCTGCCGGTCTTGCGCAAGCAGCTGGTGGCGGACGCGCAGCGTGCACGGCGCGGGCGGCCGCTCTTCATCATCGACATCGCCGTTCCTCGCGACGTCGAGGTCGCGGTCGGTGAGCTCGACGGCGTCTTCCGCTACGACATCGACGATCTGCAGAAGATCGTCGGCGAGAATCTGGAAGATCGACGCCAGGAAGCCGACCGGGCCGAGGCGTTGATCGAAGAGGAGATCGCGCGCTTCCTCGCCAGCGACAGAGGTCGCTCCGCCGGCCCGACCATCGCGGCGTTGCGCGCGCGCGTGACCGGCGTGGCGCGGGCCGAGCTCAATCGGGTCTTGGCCGGGCTCCCCGACGTCGACGAGCGGACGAAAAAGGCGTTCCAAGCGCTGGCCGACGGGATCACGGCCAAGGTGCTGCACGCCCCGTCGGTTGCGCTCAAGAAGGAAGCCGCCGGCTCCGAAGACGGGCCGAACTTGGTGGAAGCGGCCCATCGTCTGTTCGATCTGCCGCCCATGGAGACCGTGGCCGAGGCTGACGATCCCAGCGACGGCGGCGGCCAGAGCGCAAGCATCAAGAAAGCGTCGTGCACGTGAATCAGGACAAATTGATCATCGGCACGAGGGGCAGCGCCCTGGCGCGCTGGCAGGCCGAGCACATAGCAGCGCGCTTGCGGCAGGCCCACCCGGGATTGACCGTCGAGCTCTCCATCATCGTCACCGAGGGCGACCGCTTTCAATCGGGTCCCGTGGTCGAGATCGGTGGCAAAGCGGTCTGGGTCAAGGAGATCGAAGTGGCGCTGGCCACGCGCACGGTGGACCTGGCGGTGCACAGCCTCAAGGACGTGCCCGCGGAGCTGGCTCCCGGCCTGGCCCTGGTGGCGATTCCGGAACGCGCCGATCCTCGTGACGCCCTGGTGTCGCGGACCGGGGGCGATCTCGTGTCCTTACCGCAGGGGGCCCGCGTGGGCACCTCCAGCCTCCGGCGCGTCTGCCAGTTGCTTGCGCTGCGCAACGATCTCAAGGTCGAGGTCCTGCGGGGCAACGTCGACACCCGCCTGCGCAAGGTCGCCGAGGGTGTGGTGGACGCGGCTGTGCTCGCGTGCGCGGGCCTGGATCGCCTGGGCTACGGCGATCGCATCAGCGAGCGCCTCGGCACGGAGCGCATGCTGCCGGCCATCGGCCAGGGCGCCCTCGCGCTGGAAGCCCGTGCCGACGATGCGGTCACCCGACAGTTGGTCGCAGCCCTCGTCGATCGGCGAGGCGAGCTCACCGTTGCCGCCGAACGCGCGCTGCTGCGAGGGCTAGGCGGCAGCTGCCGCACCCCCCTTGGCGGCCACGCGAGCATCGCCGCCTCGGCTGACGCCTCTGCGGCCGACATCGATCGCGCCACCATGACCTTGCGCGGCCTCGTTGGCCGCCCCGACGGCACCGAGATCCTCCGCGCCGAAGTGCAGGGTCCCGCCGCCCGAGCAACGAGCCTCGGTGAGCGCCTCGCCACCGAGCTGCGCGGTCTCGGGGCCGACCGCATCCTCGCCGAATTCGGCTGAGCCGACCCGCGAGTCCGAAGTGCCAAGCGAGGCACCGAAAAGTTCGTGACGTCCAAAATCGAGCGGTTGGTGGGCCAGGCCGGAGGTCTAAGTGTTCGACGGGATCACGTCCCCACATAGGGGCATTCTGACCACATCACTTTACCTGCAGAACCGGACTGGCCATCGATTTCAAACTCGGCAACGAGATCGTTGACTATGCCAATGACAAACTGGCGCGCTTGCAGATGGCCAGTACGATAGGTCCGTGAAGGCTAGCGACGTCGAAAGAATGGAGGCTCTGCATGCTCGCCTCCTTACGGCAGCAGGGGGAGAAGGTGAGTTGTCCATGAAGCAGCTGGGTGCGATCGCTGAGTCACTCGACCCAGGCAGCCCCGAGCGCGAATGGTTGCAAGAGTTCATGATTGGGCGGGCGCGCCAGGCGGATCCTGCGCTTGCAGAAGGACTGGCCGCAGGCCTCCGCGACATGGAGGCAGCTCAGTTCATCAAGGATCGGGCGGAGGAGATAGGGGACCTCGATGCCGTGTTGTCGTCGAGTGAAGCGACACCTGCCAAGAAGATCGCGGCGTTCAAGCGTCGTTTCGACATCTGGTTGGAGCTTGGCATGGCAGACGATGGTCGGACGTGGGCTGAGACTAAAGGCATTCGTAGCCTGCCGTTTAGTCTCCAGAATGAGGGTGCACGCTACGTCATCGATCGTTTGAACCCTGAGCCCGTCATAACAAAACCTGAAGCCGTTCCGGCTGTGGGACCTTCATCGAAGCGCCGACTGCTGTGGGCTGTCGCTCTCGGTGTTCTAGTTTTAGTTGGTCTAGGGTACGAAGAGGCGCCGAACTGGCCAATGATCGTTGGTGTTGGCGGTGGTGTCCTCTGGCTTGGCTGGAGTCTCGTGCTCTTCGGGATTCAGTCCATTGCCGCAGCGATCAAGCGCGGGCTGGAAGATCGCAAATAGATTCATAGAGAGTCATCCTGTGGGTGCGCTTTGGGTGATGAGCGTCACGGGCCCACAATGAGTTCAGCTATCCTGTGAAAAGGCGGTCCGTTCGGCGGTCAGCGGAACGTGATCTCGTAGGGGAGGCGGGCTTCGATGTTGAGCGTCGGGGAGGCGAGCGAGGTGGGGACCAGGTTGCGGATCTCGCGTGGCAGGACCGAGATCGCGAGATCGAGAGGCGATGGCGGGGTGGCCGCGCGCCCATCGCCCAGGCCTCCCCCCACGCTGGCGTCGCGACCGCCCCCGGGGTGGCCGTCGCCGTCATCGCCGCTGCTGGCGCCATCTCCCTTGTCGCTACCGTCACCGGCAGCGTCGGCCTGGGCGAGCCCGCGCAGCGCAAGCAGCGTTGCCAGGGGGTCGATGGTAGGGCGGGGCAATACCACGAGCTCCGGCGTGCCGCTGGCACCGCGGGGGACGTTGCCGCGTTGGCTGGCTTCGGCCAGCGCGTCGGTGAAGCCGCCCAGACGGTCGACGAGCGCCTCGGTTTGCGCCTGGGCGCCCGTGTAGACGCGGCCTCGGCCGAGCTGACCGGCGCGCTTTTCGTCGATGCCGCGGCTCTTGCGGCCATCGGCCACCACGCGCAGGAACTGCTGGTAAGACTGCTCGAGGCGCTCGAGGATGGCGGTGCGCTCTTCCTCGTTCCACGGCTTCCAGGGCGAATAGAGCGCGGCCTTCTTGCCCCGGGTGACCGTCTCGTTGTTGAGGCCGAGCCGCCCCGCGAGGCCCGAGACGTCGGCCTTGTAGGCGAAGATGCCGATCGATCCCGTGATGCTCGAAGGCGAAGCGAGGATCATGTCAGCAGGCGCCGCGATGTAGTAGCCGCCTGACGCGGCCGCGTCGCCCATCGACACCACGATCGGTTTTTTCGACTCGCGCAGCCGCTTCACCTCGCGGGCGATGCGATCCGATGCGAAGGCCGAACCCCCCGGGCTGTTGACCCGCAAGACCACCGCACGCACCGAGGGATCGCGTCGCACGGCCGCCAGTGCATCGACGATCGGATCCGCCCAGGCGATGCCTGCGGTGTTGGGTGAAAAGCCCGTCGGCTTGCCGTCCGCGATGGCGCCGTCGACCAGAATGACGGCGACCCGCTTGGGCTGCCACCGCACCGCCTCGAAGCCACCGAGATCCGCATCGCGGATCGCCAGCTTGCGCCCCAGCGTCTTGTGGACGAAGTCCTCCATCTCGCGTTCGTCGGCGATCGCGTCGACCAGGCCACGATCCTTGGCCGCCGGCGCCGAGAAGAGTGCCTGGTCGACCGCCGCGCTGAACGCCTTGTCGTCGACCCCGACAGCGCCGCGGCTCCGCGTAATTCCAGCTTTCAGACGGCCGTAGAGATCGTCGAGCATCGCGATGCGGTTGTCCCGCACGGGGCCGCTCTGCTCGGTCATCACGAAGGGCTCCATCGCGCCCTTGTATTCGGCGATGCGCACCAGATCGACCGCCACGCCGAGCTTGTCCATGGCGCCCTTCCAGAAGGTCACGTTCTGGGCAATGCCCGACAAGGTCAGGTTGCCCGCGGGATGGATCACGAGCTTGTGGCTCGCCGACGCCAGGTAGTACTCCGCCGTCCCCGGTTGCGTCAGCCAGGTGAACAGGGGCTTACGCCGCGCGAGCTCCTCGAGCACGGCGCGCAGCTCTTCGGTGCGCCCGTAACCGAGATCGAGATCTTCGAGGTTCAGTAGCACCGCGGCCACCTTGCGATCCTCGGCGAGGCGGCGCATGGCCAGCAAGGCTGCCAGATAGCTGCGATCGCTCTCGAGGCCCTTGAGCTTCACCCGTGCCACGCTGGCCCCGCTGATGAGCGCCGCGCGGCGGTTGGCGAAAAAGCGCATCGCCACGTTGAATCCAGGCTGCCCCGCGCCCGCGCCGGCGGCGCCGTCGGGTTCGTCGTTGTAACCGCCCAGCGCTGCGCCCGACAGCGAGGTGCGATCGAAGCTGATCGCCAGGCCTGCGCCGAAACGATAGTCGCTCGCCACCGATTCGTTGGAGCCGGGCGTGGTGAGTCGTCCCCGTGCCAGCTCTGCATCGGCGAACAGGGCCAACCCGCGCGCGATGCGCACCTGGGCACGCGCGTGCGGCAACCACCGCGTGTCCGCCGGCGTGCTGAGCGCGCGAACGCCGCCGGCCAGCTCCAGCGTGCCTGTCCCGGTCGGACGCAGCGCCAGCTCGCTATCGAATTCGCGTGGCAGGCGCGTGCCCCCTGCGGCCTCGGCCAGGCGCGGGCGGAAGGCGTCGCGCAGGACGAAACCGGCGGCCAGCACATCATGCGGCCGCAGCCCGAGGCCGAACGACCAGGATCCGATGCTGCCTGCTCGGGAATACATCAGGCGGTCCCAGGTGACACCCATAGAGAGCGCGCGGCCCAAGCGGGAGCCCACCCCCAGGCTCAGCTTGCCGTAAGCATCGAGCCCGCCATGCGTGGGCCGCAGCCATTCGAAGCTGGTGGCAATGCCGAGGCTGCGTGAGACCAGCGGCTGTGCCAGGAAAAAGCCGAGGCCGCGGCCTTCGTGTGCGACGCCGTTTTTCCAGTGGTTGAAGACCAGCGCCGATGCTGACCCGTCGACGAAGCCGATCTGCCCGGGGTTGAGCGCGGCCGAGGTGCCGTCGACATCGCCCGCGATGGCCCCGCCAGGCAGATAGAGCCCGCGGGTTGGGGACGGCGTATCGAAGCCCGGTACCGGCGTCTGGGCCCGGGCGCTGCTCGGTAGCGCCAACAGGGACGAAAGAGACAAGACCCCACATGTCGCCAGCGCACGGACGCCAGCGGGAGCCGGCAGGGTCCAGCGACGTCGAGGGCAGAGCGAAGAATGAGAAGGAACCTCGGCGAGCATCTTCTTCATGCGTCCTTGCAGGGCAGGCGTTGTGGCGGGACTTCGTGAGGAAGAGGCATCGCAAGTGGCGAAAGGCCCCACGTGCAGGTGCCGCAGTATAGCCGGACGCGCCCCGGCGAGGCCGACTGCCGAGGCGTCGTTGCCCATTCGGCTCGGCGCCGGTCCGTTCAGCCCGACCCCTCATCCGCCGATGCGGAGGGGGACGGCTCTTCATGTCGATGGCTTCCGCACCCTGGTTTTTCCGCAGGTTCAGCGCCGATTGCGCCCGGTTGGGTCTCGCGGCGTTCTGTCTCATTGGGTGTGCCTCCACCGGGACAGCCACGCGCAGCGACGCCGAGACCAAGGAGGCCATCGAGCGCCTGCGCGCCGAGAACGCGGCCAACGTTCGCAAGGTCGAAGAGCTCTCGAATCAGGTCTTCATTCTCAACAGCGAGCTCGAAACCCGCCGCGCTGGTGAGCCTGCGCTGGGCAAACCCGAAGGCCTGCCCGAAGTGAAATTGGCCCCGGGGCGGGGCAAGGATCCTGCCCCCGAGAGCGAAGCGAGCCCGCCGGTGAGCCTGGTCGACGAGGCCGAGGTGGAATACGTCGGTGCGGCCGCCGAACGCGGCGTCGCCAAGCGACCGGTGCTCAAGCTCTGGGGCACTGACGCTGACGACGAGGCCGTCGCGCAGGAGCTGCCCGATCCGCCCGCGCGCCGCCACCTGAGCGCGCGTCGCCCGCGCCAGGTCAATCAGCCGCTACCGCTGCCGCAAGCGGGATCGCGACTGTCGCCGCCGGCACCGCGTGCGCACGCTGGTGCGGTCGCGATGACCCCCGCACCGTCCTCGCCCAACGACCCCCACCACGCCAGCGGCGCCAACGGTTCGGTCGCCGCCTATCAAGCCGCCCTGGTTCACCTGCGCGCCGGTCGCCACGATGAAGCCGTGGCTTCGCTGCGTGCCTTCGTGGCCGCCCATCCCCAGCACGATCTGGCCGACAACGCGCAGTACTGGTTGGGCGAATGTTTCTACGACCGCAAGGACTACTCGACCGCCCTGCGCGAGTTCCGGCGGGTGGTCGATCAGTTTCCCGCCGGCAACAAGGTGCCCGATGCCCTGCTCAAGCTGGGCCTGTCGTACCTCGCCATCGGCAGCGAGCGGCCGGGCCGCGAGGCTCTGGCCGACATCGTGAAGAAGTTCCCCGAGCATCCTGCCGCGGCTCTCGCCAAGGCTCGCCTCGGTGCCGCCGGGGGTGATGGAGTTTCCGCCGCGCTCGTCCCGGGCGCAGCTCGCAAGGAGGTCCCGTGATGCGCAGGTTCGTGCTCCGCAGCCGATTCACCCGGGGTCTCGTCAGCAATCGGCGCGCGTGGGTAGGGGCGGGCGCGCTGGCGCTGGCGCTGGGAGCAGAGGCGCAGGCGCAACAGCTGACCTTGCCCAAGGCCGACGACGGTGCCGAGCAAGAGCTGCCGGACATCAACGCCATCGAACGTGGTGAGCGCGCGCGGGCCTCGGTTTCCTTCGCGCGCCCTGTGACGCCGCCCGCGCCGGGATCGCCCGCGGCGCCGGGATCGTCCGCCGAACCCGATGCCCCGGTGGGCCCGGCCCCCAACGGCGGCACCAGCGTGCGACGACTGGCTGCACCTCCCGGCCCCGGCTTCGTCCGTCGCAGTGGCATCTACGGCATGGACACGCTCGGCGCCATCGGGTCCGACAGCCCCCCGCCCGAGGGCGAGCCCCGCACCGGCGATCACGTCGTGCGCGACGGCGACACGATGACCTCGGTCTGCGAGCAGTACTTCTCGGACCCCGGCTGCTGGCCCCGTCTCTGGGCAGGCAACCCGCAGGTGTCGAACCCGCACTGGATCTTCCCGGGCGACGTCATTCGTCTGGGCGCTTCGGGCGCTGGCGCTGCGGCTCCTGCAGCCCCGAAACCGGGCGCCGGCATGCGCCTCACCAGCAACCGCAAAGGCTCGCTCGACAACCGCGGCGTCATCTTGCGAGAGACCGGTTTCATCGACAAGCAGGCGATGGCCGAGAGCGGTCAGATCACCGGGTCGCGGGAAGAGAAGATCATGCTCGCTTCGGGTGACCAGGCCTACGTGGGATTTCCCGCGGGCAAGCCGCTGCGGGCGGGAGAGCGCTACACGCTGTTCGTCGCCGACAAGACCGCTCCCGTGAAGAATCCCGATACCGGCGAGGTGCTCGGCTACCTGGTGCGCGTCTACGGCGAGATCCTCGTCGATCAGATCGCGGACGGGAACGTCGCCCGGGGGACACTGCACGAACTCGTCGAGCCGATCGAACGCGGCTTTTCGGTCAGTCCGCGCGTCCGCCTCTTCAAGCACCTCGAGCCCAAGCCGGCCACCACGAATCTCGAGGCGCGCGTGGTCGCGTCGTTCTCGCCCACCATCATGCTGGCGGCCGAAAACTTCGTGGTGCTCTCTCGTGGCGGCAAGCACGGTCTTGCGGTCGGCAACCGGATCTTCGTCGTGCGCCGTGGTGATGGCTACCGCCCGATCATGGAGGGTTGGAACGTGCACGACACCAAGTTCCCCAAGGAGCTGGTGGCCGAGCTGCTGGTCGTCGACGTGAAGGACACGGCGGCCGTCGCCTGGGTCGCGCGGTCGACCAAAGAGCTGCGCGTGGGTGAGATCGCCGAGCTTCGAAAAGGGCACTGAAACCGGCCGAAAAACCCGGGATCGGTGGGGCCTTGCTGGCCGGTCGGTCCAAACCGCTGGAAATCCTGGCGTTTTGGACGCCACCCTTGACGGCATGGCAGGCGGGCGTTATCTGCTTCCCTTCCGATGACGGCTGTGGACAACCTTCGCCAGGAAGGTCCGAAAGGGGGCGCAATGCGAACTTCCCCCTTTGTCCGAATCGCGTGCGGAGCCCCGGATTATCCTGCCCGCTTGGCGCTTTTGCCCTGTCCGCCCGCCACTTTGTGGGTCGCAGGGCGACTGCCTCCCGCTCCCAGGGCAGCGGAAAGCCGACCCGCGGCACCGGGTGCTGATCCAGGGAACGACCCTATGTCCGACCGGCAAGCGCCCCGGCCAGCAGCCGGTTCGCGAACCGTCGCCATCATTGGCTCGCGGGCCGCGACCGTGGCGGGCGCTCGGCGGGCGCATGAGCTGGCCGCGGGTCTGGCGGATGACGGTGTCGCCATCGTTTCGGGCGGGGCGCTGGGCATCGATGCGGCGGCTCACGAGGGCGCGCTGGCCGTGGGCGGTGCCACCTGGGCGGTGCTCGGTTGCGGCTTCGACACCGTCTATCCCGATCGCCACGCCGACCTGTTTGCCCGCATCGTCCGCACCGGCGGGCTGCTGTCGGAATATGCGCCGCCAACGCCCGTGCGGCGGGGGCAGTTCCCGCGCCGCAACCGCATCATTGCGGCCCTGGCCGACGTCATCGTGGTCGTCGAGGCGGGGGTTCGTTCCGGCGCGCTTGGTACCGTGCGGGCGGCGGGGGTGCTGGGTCTTCCGGTGGCCGCGGTCCCGGGCAGTGCAGGCGCCGATCGGCTGATTGGAGAGGGCGCCGTGCCGGTCCGCACCCCGGCTGACGTGAGCCGCCTGCTCGCCGGGGAGTTGCCGCAGGGCGCCGGGTCGGGGACGTACGCCGACCATGAGGAATGCGCCCCGGCGATGCGACGTTTGTTAGGAATCCTCGCGGAAACCGGTGCGGCCGCCGATGTGCTGTCGCAACGACTCGGGTACCCGCTACCCGAGGTGATGTCGATGCTGGGGCAGGCCGAGATTGAAGGCTGGATTCGACGCGTCCCCGGTGGCGCCTACGAGGTAACGCGTGGCCACTAAGAAAAAGAACTCCGAGACCGAGAGCACCGGCGCCGAGGGAACCTCAACGGACGGCCAAGACGCATCCGTCGAAGCCAAGGACGCAGGCAAAGCCGCGGGCAAGGAAGCGGTCAAGACCGCCAAGGGCGCCAAGGCGGCCGCGGCCAAGGCGAAAGCGACGAGCAAGGCCGCCGCGAAGGCTACCAAGCCAGCGAGCAAGTCGGCCAAAGCGGGCGCGGGCACGGCGGGCGTGGAGGATGGCGCGGGCGCCGAGGATGCTGACGGCGTGAAGAAGGCGGCCAAGGGCGCTGCCAAGAAGACCAAGGCCGCTGCGGGCAAGACTGCCACCAAGGCGGGTGCCAAGACGGTCGCCAAAGCGACTGTGAAGCCGGCCCGCAAGAAGCGAAGCCTGGCGCAGGATGATCTCGCCCCCGACGAGGACGAAGAGTACGAGGACTCCGAAGACGGCGAGGACGCCGACGACAAGCCCCGCAAGGTCGTGCCGGGCAGCGCGCTGGTGGTGGTCGAGTCGCCCGCCAAGGCCAAGACCATCAAGAAGTACCTCGGCGCTGGCTACACCGTGAAGGCGTCGGTCGGTCACGTGAAGGACCTGCCGCGCAAGACGATGGGCATCGACATCGAGAACGACTTCACCCCCGAGTACGAGGTCATCGACGGCAAGAAGAAGGTGCTGGCGGAGATCAAAAGCGCGGCCCGCCGGGCCGAACGCGTGCTGCTGGCGCCTGACCCTGATCGCGAAGGGGAGGCGATCGCCTGGCACATCGCGGACGAGCTGCGTCGGTCGAATCCGAACATCCAGCGCGTCCTGTTCAACGAGATCACCAAGAAGGCGGTCAACGACGCCATCGCCCGGCCGCTGGAGCTGGACGTCAAGAAATACGAGTCCCAGCAGGCGCGCCGGATCCTCGACCGCCTGGTGGGCTACGAGATCAGCCCGGTGCTGTGGACCAAGGTCAAGCGCGGGTTGTCGGCGGGGCGGGTGCAGTCGGTGGCGGTGCGCCTGGTCGCCGAGCGCGAGGCCGAGATCAAGGCCTTCGTGCCGGTGGAGTACTGGACCATCGACACCACCGTCGAGGGGAGCGTGCCGCCGCCCTTCACCGCCAAGGTGATGCGCCTCGACGGC
>JANNNO010000193.1:0-7572 GCA_031398585.1 Myxococcales bacterium
CAAGCGCGCCTCGAGGATCTGCGCGAGATTGCCGCGGAAGCCGATTCGTTCGGGGACGCCACCCGGGCGGCCCGGGCCCGGGCCGAGATTGAGGCGCTGGCGGGTGAGCTCGGCCGCGCCGTGGGACTGGGGGGGCGACCGCGACGCGCCGGTGCCGCAGCGGAACGCGCGCGCATCGCCGTACAGCGGCGGATCAAGAACGCAATCGAGCGCATCGCCGAGCACGACCCCCCGCTGGCGGCGACCCTGGCCGCGTCGGTGCGCACGGGCAATTTCTGCGTCTATCGCGCCGGTTGACGCGCGCCGAGGGAACGTCGTTCCCTCGCATGGAACGCCTCTGTGGCAAAGCCGTGACCGAGGCCCAGCTGCGTGATCTCTACCAGCGAAAAGCGCGCGCGATCGCGCGTCGGCCGGGCTTTGGGGCGGGCAGCGGGCGGACTCGCGTCACGTTGCGTTCCGACGCGGGCCTCCGCTGTGAGGCCGAGGCCGACCCGGGCGGGACATCCCAACTCATCGACGCGACCTCGGCAGACGGCGGCGACGGCAGCGCCCCCAGCCCCGCTGATCTCCTGCGGGCCAGCATCGGCGCGTGCGTGGCGATGGGCTGCCGGATCTGGGCGGCTCGACGCGAGGTGAGCCTCGACGCCGTGGTCGTCGAGATCACGGCTGAATACGACGATCGGGGCGCGCTCGGGCTTTCGGCGGAAGCGCCGGTCGGCTGGCGTCGACTGATCGTTGCCGTGGCCCTCACCAGCGAGGCGCTCGAAGTCGACCTGCGTGAAGTGTTGGCGCTGGCCCTCCGGCATTCCCCGATGCTGGCCAACTTGGCGCCCGCCATCGTGCAGGTCCACGGCTTTAGCGTCGTTCGCCCGTCGAGGTAACGAGGCGTTCCGCGGCGGGGAACGCCTCGGTAGGCGAAACCGGCCGCCTCGCGGCGGTCGCCACCCCGACAAAGGAGACGATCATGAATAGGAATCTCGCCACCTCCCTCGCCCTCGCCGCCAGTTTGGCCCTACCGGCCGTTGCCATCGCCGACGCGCCCAGTCCCGCGGCCCTGGCCGCCCGCGCCGACATCGGCAAGACCCTCGGTTTCGTACCGCAGTTTTTCACCCGCTTCCCCGACGTCGCCCTGCCGGGGGCTTGGGAGGAGATGAAGACCTTGCAGCTGAACCCCCAAACCGCTCTATCTCCCAAGGTGAAGGAGCTGATCGGCCTGGCCGTGGCGGGCCAGATGCCCTGTCGCTATTGCGTCTACGCTCATACGGCTTTCGCGAAGCTGGCGAGCGCCAACGAGGCAGAGATCGGCGAGGCCGTCAGCATGGCCGCGATCACGCGCCACTGGAGCACGTTTCTCAACGGGATCGAGACCGACGAGACCAAGTTCCGCGCCGAGATCGCGACCTTGGTCGACAACGCCAAGCGCGCGATGAAGAGTCCGCCGGCCAAAGCAAAAGAGCCAGTGGCGGTGGTCGACGGCGAAAGCGCTCTGCGTGACATGCAGCAGACTCTCGGCGCTCCTCCCGAATTCCTGCGTCGATTCCCCGCGGTGGCTCGCGCCGGTGCCTGGCGCCAGTTCAAGGAGGTCCAGCTCAATCCGAGCACCGCGCTCGCGCCCAAGTACAAGGAGCTCATCGGTCTCGCCGTTGCGGCCCAGGTCCCGTGCAAGTTCTGCGTGATTGCGCACACCCAGTTCGCCCGCCTTGGCGGTGCGACCGACGCCGAGATCGACGAGGCGATTGCCATGGCCTCGCTCACGCGCAACCTCAGCACCATGCTCAATGGGCTCGATGTCGACGAGAAGCAATTTCGCCGCGACATCGATCGCCTGGTGGAAGGCGCGAAGGCGGCCAGCAAGAATCGCGCGACCGCTCGCGCTCATTGAGCGAGCCCCTCGAGGCGGCGAAGCGCCGAGGAGGCTGCTTCGCCGCCACTGTCCCTTGCCCGCGGCATCGGCGCTCGTGACGAGGCCGCGTCGGAGAGGAAGCGGGGGGGCCAGCGAAGACGGGGAGCCACGCGCCCCCGTCCTTTTTCTCGTTGACAGGCCAAGTTGATTTTGAGAATCATATTCAACACACGGCGGCCGCGCCGAACGCGTTTCGAGCCGCCAGCGACCGTGCTGGTCAACGGCGGTTCGCCCACCGCTTGGACCGAGGGAGTGCACTTATGAGTCGTTCTGTCGTCGCCCAGGGATCCTTCACGTCAGTCGAGCGATGTGACTGTGGATCCGTCTATCTGACGGTGGGACCGATCTGCATGAAGCTGCACCCGGATGCGCTGCCCGAGTTGCGCGAGACACTGGCGCGGGCGACACGCGCCTTCGAGCGCGAACACCGATTGATGAACTTTGTGGAGTCGCGTCCTGGGGAGGCTGCGACACGCGAACGGGGGGAGGGGAGAGACGGCGCCGACGACGGCGGTCCTGGAAGATCGAGGGGGCACACCTGCGACTCGAATTGACCAGGATCGCCGGCGTCGCGCACGGGGCGGCGACTGGACGGGCGAGGACCTCCTCTTGCACCGTTCAGTCGCCTGCCTTGAGGGGTGGGCGGCGATCGATCTCGACTAGGGCCGGATGAGACCGCGCTGGACGGCGGTCAAAGCCGCTTCGGTGCGATCGCTCACCTCTAGCTTGGCGAAGACGTGTTTGAGGTGAGCTTTCACCGTCTCTTCACGCATCTTGAGCGCGACGCCGACCTCTCGGTTGGTCATGCCGCGCGCGACATGCTCGAGGACTGCCAGCTCGCGCGCGGTCAGCGATGGTTCGTGCAGTCGCTCCATGAAGCGGACCGCGAGCTGTGGATCGATGAGGCGGCGGCCAGCGTGCACGTTGCGAATGCCCTCGAGCATGCCTTCGGTGAAGGTGTCCTTGAGGATGTATCCGCGGGCGCCGGCTTGAACGGCGCGGAACACGTCCTCGTCGGCATCGTAGCTCGTGACCACGATGATCCGGGCATCGGGGATCTGCTTGCGCACCTCGACGATCACCTGAGTACCGGTCATGCCTGGCATACGCAGGTCGAGCAACATGATGTCGGGGCGGTGGCTGAGGAACGTCTCTATCGCCTGGGGCCCGTTGCCGGCTTCGGCGACCACCTCCATGTCCGGCTCGGCGTCGATGATGGCCCGCAGACCGACCCGCAGCACCTGGTGGTCATCGACGATCATCACGCGGATCTTGCTTCGCGGTTCAGGCTCGTTCATGTGGGCTCTCCGGCGTGCTGCCCCAGCGGGGCGGTGACTTCGATCGTCGTTCCCTTGCCGGGGCGGCTGGCAAGGCGAAAGGCCGCGCCGATACCCGCGGCGCGCTCACGCATGCCGAGCAGGCCAAAATGACTTTCGGCGGCTCCGGCGGCTTTCGAGTCGTCGAAGCCACGGCCGTCGTCGGTCACCGTCAGGACCACGGTGCCCCCGCGTTGCGAGAGCCCAACGTCGATGCGCGTGGCTTCCGCGTGCTTGAGGGCGTTCTGGATCGCCTCTTGAGCGATGCGGAAGAGATCGCCCTTCACGTCGTTGGGTAAGTTGGAGCTGGCCCCTTCGGCCGTCACGTTGCACGACACGTCTCGCCCCTCGGTCAGGCGGCCGCCCAGCCGCTCGAGCGCCACGACGAGATCGCTCGGGCCCTGCTGGCCGCGCAGATCGCCGAGGAACGAGCGGGTCTCCTGCAACGCCGTCGTGACCAGCTGATCGATCTCGTGCAGCTCGCGTGCGGCATCCGGAGCCTGCGGTCCCAACCGGCGCCGCAACCCCCGTAGCTTCAGCGCGACGGCGGCCATGCTCTGCAGCAGGGTATCGTGTAGCTCGCGCGCCACGCGGTTGCGTTCGCGAAACGCCCCTAGATACTGCTGCTGCAAGCTGCGCTCTCGCTGGCGCCAGAGCAGCGCCGCCGCAGCGAACGCGATCAGGCCGACCACGCCGTAGAACCAACCCGTCTTGTAGAGGTGGGGACGCAAGCGCAGCTCGATGACGTCTCCGGCCTCGTTCCAGACGCCGTCGGCGTTGCTTCCTTGGACCTGGAAGCGATAACGACCCGGTGGAAGGTTGGTGTAGTGGGCGACCCGCCGGGAGCCTGCCTCGACCCAGGAGGAGTCGAACCCGTCCAGGCGGTACCGGTGAAGGCTCTTGCGCGGCTCGAGCAAGGTCACGACCGAGTACCGGAATTCGAGGTTCCCCGGTCCGGGGGCGAGATCGTTGAGAAGACCGCGCTCGAGGGGGCGGCCGTCGGCGATGGCCGCGTCTATGCGGATGGTCGGCGGGCGCTGGTTGAGACGCAGGCGCGTTGGATCGAGCAGCAGCGGTCCCTGATCGGCTGCGAACCAGAGACGGCCCTCGTTGTCTTTCCAGGCGCTGGGCTGGCGAGTCTTGGTGGCGATGACGTCGCGGCGCCGATCGCTGGTATCGAGGGAGAGCGCATCGAGGCGCCTCGCCTGACCATTGGCGATCGCAACGAGATCGAGCTTGGGCAGTCGGAGCAGCCCGCGGCCCGTCCCGATCCAGAACCCTCCACGATCGTCGTCGAGGATCTGGAACAGCTGCGCGGTCCCGGAGGCCGACGAGGCTCCATATACCCGCACCGCTCCGGTAGGACTCAGGCTGAAGAGGCCCGAACCCGCGGTCATCCAGAGTCGCCCCTCGGCGTCGCGGTGCAGATCGCGGATGCGATACGCCCGCGGCGGAAGCGACACCGGGATCAGGCGGCCTCCCTCCAGCCGGCTGACATCCGAGCTGGTCGCGACCCAGATCTGGTTGGCGCCGTCGGCCTGGATGGTCCGAATGTTCTCTCCGGCTGAGCGGGCGATCTCCTCGAGTCGATCCGCCTGCCAGCGCAACAGACGCGAGTCTTGTCCGATCCAGAGTGCGCCCTGGTCGTCGAGGTAGAGCGCTGCGACGCTCTTGTTCACGGCACCAGGAAAGTCGATCCGACCGGCTCTCACGCGTGCGAGCCCAGCTTTGCTTCCCACCCAGACCTCGTCGCCCACACCGGCGGTCACCACCAGAACGTGAGCATCGGGAAGCCCGTCGCGTGTGCCGAAGGTTCGCTCCTTTCCGTCCTTCCAGCGCACGAGGCCGTGCCCGGTCCCGAACCAGTAGGCGCCGGTCTGGTCCTGGCAGAGGCTGTCGATGCGACCGTCGCGTAGGCTCTCGGGGCCGACCCGCGTGACCACCACGCGATCGGTGAACTGCGCGACACCTCCGTTGCTCGTGCCGACCCAGAGGCTTCCCTCGCGATCCTCGAAGATCGCCGAGACGGAATCCTCCGGCAGGCCGTCGGCGGCCGTGAAGGTCATCCATTCACCATGGCGATGGCGCATCAGTCCCGTCGTGCTGCCGACCCAGAGGTTGCCGTCACGATCTTCCAGGAGCTGCGTGATGCCGATGGGTTTGCCAGGCGGCTTCACTGTCTGCAGCTCGCCGTCCTCGATCCAGAGCAGATGGTCGTCGAGCGCGATCCAGAGCCTGCCCTTTGGCGTCTCGAAGAACGAGCGGACGCTCGTGCGTACGGGACCCGCTGCCGTCACCGCGATTGCGAAAGCCCCGTCGGGCTGCTGCCGATAGAGGCCGGCCTGCGTGCCGAGCCAGAGACGTCCGCGGCGATCGCGGTGGATGAAAACGGGCTGTCCCGGCGCCGGCAGGCCCAGCGTCGTGAGGCGACCGGGCGCTCCAGGAACATAACGATGGAGATTGTCGCGCGTCGCCAGCCAGACGCTGCGGTCAGGATCCGGGTGCGCGTCGACCAGCCTCGACCCGCGAGGCAGCGGGAACTCCGCGGGAATGCATTCACCGAGCAGGCCGTCACGCAGACAGGTCGGCGAGCCGTGCGACGAAACGAACCACAACGCACCGTCTTGATCGAGTTTGACCGTCTGGATGTCCAGGAGTCGCGCCTGCTGCTCGGTCCGCTCGGGCAGGGTAACCATGGTGGCGCCGTCGTACCTAACCACGGGGCCGTACCCCGCGATCCAGAGGTAGCCGTCGGGGGTCTGTGCGAAGCCGCGCACCTTGCCGCTCGGCAGACCGTGGCGTGCGCTCCAGCGTTCGACCGTGCATTCGCCAAGTTGCCTCTGTGGATCCAGGGCGTGCGCGTAACGGGATCCGAAAACGACGATTGCGATCGTCAACGTCGTTCCGAGAGCTGCGCGGAGATTCACGACAGGACCGATCGCAATGGTAGCAGCGTGCGCGCTGCGCGGAAGTGAGGGAACCGACTTCGTCACCAGCTTCCCACCACCCTCGATCGAGGGATGCGAATCGTTCCGAGCAGGGGCTGCCGCGTTGCCCTCCAGTTGATTACACCCATCAAGTCCCCCCCGGTACCCGTGCCGAAGGAGTACTCGATGCGATCTGAAGGGTATCGTCCGCTTCCGTTCCTGATCTCTTCGCTGCTGCTGGCCTGCACCGGAAGCATCGACGGCGGGTCCGCCGGCGCTGGCCGATCCGGCCTGCCAGGCACCGGCACCCCAGGCGTGCCCAACCAGCCTGGCGTCGAGAATCCGCCAACCCACATGCCGACTGGCATCGGCGAGCCTCCTCCCGGCCCGGCGCCCGCCTCCTGCATGGCAGCAGGCGCGAAAGCCCCGGTGCTGCGGGCGCGCATGCTTTCGTCGCGACAGTACGACAACACAGTCGCCGACCTGTTGAAGGTGGGCGGCAATCCCGCACGCTCATTCGGCGGGGGCGCCGATACGCAGCTCGATGATCTCGGCGCTGAGCGCCGTGCCAACGCCGCCGCCTCCATTGCGCGTCAGGGCGTCGCAACCCTGCAGTCGTGGGCCCCCTGCGCCGCCGCCGCACCTAACTGCAAGCAGACGATCATCGATCAGATCGGGATGCGCGCCTACCGTCGTCCGCTCACCGACGCCGACCGCCAGCAGCTCACCGCGCTTTTCGATGCCGGCGTCAAAGAGAAGGACTTCGCCACGGGCGTCGAATGGTTCCTCACCGGCCTGCTGCAGACGCCGGACTTCCTCTATCAGTTCTCACGGCCGACGACCGGGGAGCAGGCCGGCAAGGTCGTCCCGATCACCGGGTACGAGTTGGCCAGTCGTCTGTCCTACTTCGTCTGGGACACGATGCCCGACGAAGCGCTCTTTGCCGCGGCCGCAGCGCCCGGAGGCCTTGGCACCCCAGCCGCGCTCCAGGCCCAGCTCACGCGCATGATGGACGACCCGCGCTTTCTCCGCGGCGTCGCTGGCTTTTACTCGCACTGGCTCGGCATCGACCACTTCAGCGAGCTCGCCCGCGATGACAAGGCCTTCACGACCGAGCTGGTTCAGGCGCTCGGGACCTCCCTGCTAACCAACGCGACCAAGATCTACGAGGGGCAGTCGCCAACTTTCGCGTCGCTCTTCTCCGGCCAGTCGTACTTCATGAACGGGCCGCTGCGCGCCTTCTACGGGAAGGGTACCGCGACCAATGACGCCGCCGCGTTCACCGCGGTCGACATGCCGGGCGAGAGCCGCCACGGTCTGCTCACCCACCCAGCGTTGATGGCGCAGATTGCACGGCCGCAGAAGACCCACCCGATCAACCGCGGACTCTTCGTGCGCAGCAAGCTCCTCTGCCAGGAGATGCATG
>JANNNO010000021.1:0-2249 GCA_031398585.1 Myxococcales bacterium
GATGCCGAGGTGGACGTCCGTCCCTGACCGTCGACCGGGTGTTCGCGAGAGACTTTTCCGTTCTTGCGGACCTTTGGGTAGAGAGCCGCCTTTCTGTTGCCAGAGCAACGATCCAGGCTGCTGACGGTGGCGATGGGCCACTTCCCCTGACGCCTCCCCGTGGTCCAACTTCCCCTCCGATCGCTTGCGACGTGATCCCATGACGTGTCGTCCGCCACTTCAAGCGAGCCTCCTGCTCGCGTTCGTCCTTCCCATCTCCGCGTGTCGTTACCAGTCGAGCGGCTTGACCGAAGGGCCCGCGATCGTGCGGCCCGCCGATGCCGGTGCACGCGACGCTGGCGCGGCTAACCCTCGTCGCGACGTTGCGGCCCCGGCTCAGCCGGAGGGCCCGTCGGCGGGCAGTGCGCCAGACGGCGGCGTCGACGTGACGGGCATGATCTCCGGGGCCGCAGTCGACGCAGCCGTCAGCGAGGGGACGGACGCAGCGTCGCCGCCGCCGGTCACTGGAGGGCTGGGAGCGACCTCCCTCGACGCCGCGCCGGCGGAGGTCGCGCCTGCCGACGCGTCGCCCGGTTTTTCGGCTCCGGCTGCCTGTCGCCCCACCACGGTCACCGGGGTCCGGCGTCGCCTGTTCGCGGAGGGCGCGCGCGGCGACGACATCGCTTTCGATCGCGACGGTCACCTGGTCACCTTCGATCGTCGCCACGTCGTTCGCCTCTCTCGCCAGGGCGAGATCGATCGACTTGCCACCGACCTCATCGGGTCGCGCGGGGGCGCCTTGCAGGGCGTCGATTCGGGTGAGCTCTACGTGGCCGACTTCGAGGGCAACGCGGTCTTCGTGCTGGCGCCCGGGGCTTCGCCGCGCCGGCTGCCCGGATCGGTCCCGAGCCCCATGAAGATGACGAAGGGATTGGGCAACAGCCTCTACGTCACTGGCAAGGAGGGCATCCTCACGCGCATCGATCTCGCGACGGGAACCTCCCGCACGGTGCGCACGTTGCCTTTTGGACCGGGCGGACTCGCCTCGAGTCCGGATCAGAAGAGCCTCTATGTCGGCGGGATCACGCGGCCGGGGATCTACGTCATGGACGTGCAGCCCGAAGGTGGCCTGTCCGAGCCGCGGCTCTGGCGGGCTCAGGTCAATCGAGCTCAGGCGCTCGTGACCGATGCCTGTGGCCAGGTCTATTTCATCAGCGAAGGCGATACGCGCGTGCGCCGCGTGCGTGCCGAAGGCGAGATCGAGCTGGTCGCCGATCTCGTCGAGGGTTATCCCTGGGCGATCGCGTTCGGCAGCGGACAGCTCGGCTGGTCAGCCGATGCGCTCTATGCACAGGAGCCAGGCAACGGCCGCATTTACGAGCTCCCGCTCTCGGTGGCGGGGCCGGCCGCGACCACCAGCGCAACCAAGACCGAGACCGATTGAAAGATCTCGGGAAGAACGGCCGCGGGGGATCCCCCTAGCAGCCCGCGGGCGGCTAGACCCGCTCGAGCGCCAGCGAGATCCCCTGGCCGACGCCGATGCACATCGTCGCGAGGCCCCGGCTCGCCGACCGTCGGACCAGCTCGTGCACCAGCGTGGTGGCGAGCCGCGCGCCCGAAGCGCCAAGCGGATGCCCGATGGCGATGGCGCCGCCGTTGACGTTGACCCGATCCGGATCGAGGCCGAGCGATCGCATGCACGGGATCGCCTGTGCCGCGAACGCCTCGTTGATCTCGGCGAGATCGAAGTCTTCGGGACCAAGGCCGAGCCGCGCCCAGAGCTTCTGCGTGGCGGGGATGGGGCCTTCTCCCATCAGCGACGGCGGCACGCCCGCCACCGCGGCTCCGAGGTAGCGCGCGAGCGGCTCGGCCGTCGCTGCACGCTGCAGCCCCTCTTCCGACGCGAGCACCAGCGCGCAGGCACCGTCGTTGAGCCCCGACGAGTTGCCCGCGGTCACCGTCGCGTGCCCGTCGCTCTCCTTGCGAAAGGCAGGGCGCAACTTGGCCAGGTCAGCAGCCGTGGTCTCGGGGCGTGGGTGTTCATCGACGTCGATGCGTACCGGTGGGCCCTTGCGCGCGGGCACTTCCACAGACGTGAGCTCGCGCGCGAGCTTTCCCGACGCCTGCGCGGCCGCCCAACGTTGCTGGCTGGTGAGCGCGAATGCGTCCTGCGCTGCGCGTGTGATGCCGTGACGTTCGGCGACCCGTTCGGCGGTCTCACCCAGTGGCAGCGTACCGTGCAGCTCGGCCATACGCGGGTTGACGAAACG
>JANNNO010000090.1:0-11565 GCA_031398585.1 Myxococcales bacterium
GGGTGGGCGCCTGTGTCTCCGCATGTTCCTCGAAGTCGGCCGCCGAGCTTCTCATCTCGCCCGAGCAGGAGAACATGCTCGGCATGGAGCTCAAGGCCGAGCTGGAGAAGGGCACCCCCGACATGCCGGCGGTGAAGTACCTGCAGGAGCCCGAACTGCGCGGTTACATCCTGGGACTTGCAGACAAGGTGGTGTCGATCGGCAAACGGCAGAAACCCGAGTTCACCTGGAACGTCGAGGTGATCGACGACCCAGCCCAGGTCAACGCCTTTGCCACCCCGGGCGGCTACCTCTACATCTACACGGGCCTTCTGCGCGCAGCCGACAACGAAGCCGAGGTGGTTGGGGTCATGGGCCACGAAGTCGGCCACGTCCTCGGCCGGCATTTCGCGCAGCGGTTGGTACAGACCTATACGCTGCAGGGGCTGATTGCCATTGCTCTTGGCAACGATCCCAACGGGCTCGCCCAGCTTGGCGCCACCGTGCTCGCGCAGGGCTACCTTCTTTCTCACTCGCGCGAGAACGAGACCGAGTCGGATGAATTCGGCGCGACGTTGTCGAGCCTGGCTGGCTACGATCCGAACGGCCTCGCCACGTTTTTCGAGAAGCTCGAGGCGATGCAGGGACAGGTTGGCGTTTTGAAATACCTGATGGGGCATCCGCTGCCCGGGGATCGCAAAACCCACATCCGCGCCTACATCACGCAGCAGAAGCTGGCCATCGGCGCCACCAACCGCGACACGTTCCAGCGCATGAAAGCCAAGCTGCCCGCGCTGCCCGCCAAGTGAAGCGAACCCGGCCATGAAGACCGTCGTTCTGTTTCATTCGGCGTACGGTCTGCGCCCAGCCGTGCTTCGTTTTGCCGAGGAGCTGCGACAGGACGGGCATGTCGTGCATACGCCCGACCTGTACGACGGCGCGACCTTCGAGACTCTCGTGCCGGCGGCGAGCAAACGTGACGAGATCGGCATCCCTCACCTGATCGCCAGGGCCGAGGCCTCTGTCGAGCCCCTTCCCCCCGACCTCGTCTACGCTGGGTTCTCCATGGGTACGGGTGCCGCCGAGCTGCTGGCTGCAACTCGTCCCGGAGCCCGCGGCGCGATCCTCATCGCGGGTGGACTTACGCCTGCCGATCTCGGCGTCGCCTGGCCCGCCACGGTCCCGGTGCAGATCCATCACGCTCGCGGCGACGCGCTCGTCAACGAGGCGAACCTCGCAACGCTCGCTCGCGACGTGAAGGCCGCTGGGGCGCGCGCCGAGCTCCACGTCTACGACGGCGGGGGTCACCTCTTCTTCGACGAAGGCCTGCCTGACTTCGACGCCGGGTCGGCGAAGGCGATGTTGGCGCGCGTTCGCGGCTTTCTTTCCGAGCTACCCTGACCATTCTGTTCGGCCACCAAACGAACAGCGGCGCCCCTTGAGGAGCGCCGCTGGTGGAATGCTGACGAAGGCCGAAAGCGGAGGACGGCGCAACTTAGCGACGGCATCCATCCCCCCGTCGGATCCCCTTCAGGATCCCGACGGGGAGACCTGCTCCGAGATCACTTCTTGATGATCTGACCCCGGATTTCACCGCCGGGGTTGGTCGCCGTGTGCACGTTCGCGTACCAGCCGGCCCCGTTGAGGGCCGTGAGGTCAGCCGGCATCACGTCCTGCATCCCCGCGAAGGTGGTGCCGGTGTACGCCAGCGGGTAGACCACGCCCCCGTTGGCCCCGACCGCACCCGCATGGATGTGGGCCGCCGTGGCGGTGAGCCCTGCGATGGTTCCGTCGTAGCGAAGCTGCGTCCCCGCCGCGTTGAGGATGAGGCCGATACCGGCTGCCGCCGTGGTGGTCACCGCTGGAACCTCTTCGGCACCGGTCAAAACCGCTGTGTAGAGCGTCTCGCCAATGCCAAGCACCTGTCCTCGCACCTCACCGCCCGGGGCCGTCGCGCTGTGGACATTGAAGTACCAGAGCCCACGTTCGAGATCCGCCAGCTGCCCAGCGGTGATGGCAGACGTCCCCTTGGCAGAAGCACCCGCCGGGATCGTGATCTCGACCGCGCCCGCGACCCCACCTGGTGCCTTGTGTATGTGAGCCATCGTCGCCGTGACGTTGGTGGTGAGGTGATACCGAATGGAGTCGCGCCCCGGCGCCAAGATCACCATGCCGTTGCCCGAGTTCGTCGTGGTGACGGGCGGCACCTCCTGCGCGCCGGTCAAGATCGCCGCGAAGATCTTCTCCCCCGCTGTCAGCAGCTGACCGCGAAGCTCGCCGCCGGGGAAGCCGGCGGTGTGCAGGTTCACGTACCAGAGACCGCTTTCGATCTCATCAGCGTCCGATGCATTGACCACCTGAGTGCCCTCGATGACCGCCGTGAGCCCGGCCAGCGGGTAGGCGACAGGTCCGGCAAACTTCGCGAGCCCGCGGTGAAAATGCGCCGCCGTCGCGCTCAGGCCGGTCGAGGTGACCTTGTAGCGGAGGCTGGTCTTGGCCGCGTTCAAGATGGCGCTGACCGAGCCCGTGGCGGTCGTGGTGACCGATGGTGTCTCCTGTAGCCCCGACAGCTGCCCGACGAAGAGCAGCTCGCCCGGACGCAGCACCTGCCCGCGAATCTCGCCCGAGAGGAAGGTGGGCGAGTGCACGTTCACATAGAGCTTGCCCGCTTCGAGGTCGATCACCTGAGCGCTGGTCACCGTGGCGGTACCGCTCGATTCGGCGGCAAGCGGTGCGATGGCGAAAGCGACGCCCGCGTTCTCACCTCCCAGGGCCGGTCCGTGAAAGTGCGCCGCGCTGGCCGCCGCAACCGAGTGCCGTAGGTTGTAACGAATCGCGGTCTTGGCCGCATTCAGGATGACGCTGGCGCGACCGGTCGCCGTCGTTGTCACGACAGGGACCTCCTCCCAGCCACTCAGATTGGCCACGAAGATCGTCTCGCCAGGCGCCAGCACCTGCCCGCGGATCTCACCGCTCGGGCGAGTGGCCGAGTGCACGTTGACGTAGACCTTGCCCGCTTCGAGATCGGCGACGAACCCTGGGGTCACGTCGAGCGTGCCCGTGGTGTCCGTGGCGCCAACGTTGAGGGGCAAGGTGATGGGGCCGTTCTCACCGACCCACGCCGTGTGAAGGTGCGCCGACATCGGCCCTACCACGTTGTGCTTGAGCGTGTAGCTCAACTTGTTCTTCGCCGCGTTCAGCACGAGCGTCGCCGTGCCGGTCGCGGTCGTTGCAACCGGGGGAACCTCTTCGCTGCCCGTGAGCGTCGCGAGGAAGGTCGTCTCGGTGGGCACGGCCGTCTCGGGTGCGAGGTCAACGGGCGCGGTGACATCCACTTGCGGAGTGACGTCAGCTGGCGACGTGTCCACGGGCGGAGTGACTTCCGGCGTGACCGTCGTGTCGGCAGGTCGATCGACGGCGGTATCCCCTGCCGACGAATCACGCGAGCCTCCGTCGGGCACTACGGAATCGGGCGGCCGCGAATCGCTAGGGGTGATGGGAGCGGTATCGACGGTGGCATCCCGACCAGCGTCTCGCGGCCGGGGCTGACCATCGTCATCGTCGCACGCCACCGCAGTGACGAGGGCGACCTGCAAGACCACCAGAGCGAGTGTCCGGGCTGACGAGCGAGCACGAGACCAAGCAAACGAGTTCATCACGACCTCCTCCACGTCGCTGCGCGAGGCCCGCGATCTGCGGCCGCGCTGGCTCCGGGAGGTGGTGGCAGCGAGTCGCCCGGAGCCCACCGCCGGCGCATCGTCGCACACCCATGGCGCCGCCGTCGAGAAGGTCCTTCGTAGTCACGTCGGAGAGGGGTCCGACGCCCCCCCATCACCGCCGACGACATTCTCCGCTCCTGGCATGACCTCTCTGTCGTCACAACGGAGGATGCAGCTCACCAGCTTCCAGCATCCAGGACATTGATCGAAGTGATGCTCCAAGGGGCGGCGCTCAGCGAATTCCAGTCCCCCCTGCGCGAATTCCTTCACCTGCTCGACCGAAGGGCATCCAGTTGGCGAGGCGTCTTGCGATGACGATGTCGTCACGCTCGCCTCGCGTGGGGCCGGAAAGACCGGGCAGGCACAGAGTCGAAGTCCCCCCCCTCGTTAGCCGTTAAGCGCCATAAGGATTGCATCTGACTTCTTAGACCGCTGTCCCCCCGGTCTGTTGCACGCCGCAAGTCCGATTTGCTCGCGCCAAACTTGCGGTCAGCCGACGCGGCGGCAATGACGGCGACGCAAACGCTCGATTCCCAGCTCTTGGCTGCGATACCCGCTACCCGCCCGACGATACGCGGCGACAGCTTCGTCGGCAGCGGCGCAGAAATCAGCGGAAGCCCGACGCGAAGTCCCGCCGGCGGAGGCCAGGAGCCAAGCGCGCAGGATTTCGGCACGGTCCGCTGGTTCGACCGCATCGCCGCCACTCGCCTCCCGCGCGACGTGAAGATCGCGAAGGCCAGCTTCCCGCTGGCCCAATGCCACCTGCGCCGATCCGAGTCCGGCCAGAGCGAGGGACTTGTCAGCGTCACTGCTTCCGAGAGCAGCGTACTTCGTCAGAGCTTGTTGATAGGCGTCTCTCGCGTCGGTGAATCGACGCAAGACCATGAGCACTTCCCCGTTCAACTCGAGCGCCCAAGGCAACAAGGTCGTGGCATCGGATAGATTCTTTGCCGTCGCGACGACCGCGGAGATTTCGTCGAGGGCTTGCTTGGGCTTGTTCAGTCGCAATAACACATAGGTCAGGTTGCCCCTGGGCCACAGGCTGTTCTCGTGTCTCGGCCCGTAGATGGAGCGATAGGCGGCGATGGCCTCGGTCAGCAGGGAATGCGCCCTGGGAAGGTCGCCGCTGGCAATGAGTGCCAGCGCTAGACTTTGACGAGCGCCTGCCAGGAGGCTTGCTGAAGCGCTGGCTCTCACGAGGACGTCTTCGTGCAGCTTCCGGCTGGCGCGCTCGTGCCCTTGTCTTTGCAGGCACGTTGCGAGATTGCTAATGGTCGCGACTAGCGCGGGATTGGTGTTCTCAACATTCGCCTCGAGGATGGCTCTGGCATCGGTCAACACAGAGCAAGCCTCTGAAAGCGTCCTGCGCTGAGCGAGCAACGGCACCGCGAGATTGTTGAGATGTGACGCCAGGTCTGGATGGGTCGGGCCCAAGATTCGACGCACAGCCGGCAATGTCCCGCGAAAGCATGCGATCTGCGCTTCGTCACTCGATTCAGCCTTGCAAACCTCGACTCTCGACGAAATGACCTCCGGATCGTCGTCGCCGTGAGCCCGCCTCTCGAGCTCGACGGCGCGCTCGAAGGCCAACTTGGCGGCGGGTCGATCGCCGAGCCTGAGTTTCAGCCAGCCCTGGTTCCGCAGGACCGAGGCTCTCTCGTGCGGCGGATCGCCGAGACGTTGCAACAACGACGACGCGATCTCGCCCCACAACTCTGCCTCTCGAAACCGATCGGCGTTGGTGTACATCATGACGAGCTCGCTTGCCGACATCGCTCGGTTGAGATCAGCCCCCCCTCGCTCCGCCACGACTATGGCTTCCTCCAGCATCCGCCAGGCAGCCGGGCGGGTCTCAAGGCCCGCACGCTGATCGACGCTTTCGCCAGGGGCTCCTCCCCTGATGTCTTCGATCACGCCGAGGAGCGCAAGCGATTGTGCAACCAGCGGTTCGTATCCAAGGCGTCTCGCACGAACGAGCGCCGCCCTCGCTCGTTCGGCGCTCCGGTCGAGATCGCCGAGGTTGTACTCTGCTTGAGACTGACCCAATTGCACGTTTATGGAGGCCGCCTCTCCCCGTTGGGCAGGGTCAGTAGGCAATGGCTTGACGCCCGCGTTCGCCGCGAACTCGCATTCGCCTAAATCCGGAGGTTTGATGCCAGGGGCCTTGTTGAGCTGTCGCTGCGATCCCTCCTCGAGCAGACTCAGCGTTGTCTCGAACGCGGCTTTGCGACGGCCCAGGCAGGACATCCGGAGGTCAAAGACCGCACTCGACTGCGTCGCCTTGCCGAAAGCCGCCTGGCAACTCTCTTCATGCAGGCGCTGCCACTGCTGAGCGTATTCTTCCAACCGACGCTCGATCGGCGCCCAGTTGGAGCTCAAGCCCGCCGCTCTGAAGTGCTTCGCAATCCGCTGCTGCCTCTCCTCCGAGAAGGTGCGATTGAGAGCATCCGCGGCAGCTCGGCACTTCCGCTCTGGATCCGATTTCATGTGCGCTCCGAGTGAGAAGGCACTCGCTACGGCGCCGAGAACGACGGTCGCGATCACGATTCGTCTTCCTCGGACAGAAGGATCCGACGACAAGACTTTGACGAAGTGCTCGAGCCCCGCGGGGCGAAGGCGAGGATCCGCTGCCAAGCCGCTGACGGCCAACTTCCGCAAGCGTTCAGGAACCTTGCGACCAAGAGGCGGCGGTGCGATTTCGGCACGCTCGATAGCGGCCACCATCTCGTTGGCGTCGCGCCCTCGGAAGGGTCTGACGCCGGTTAGCATCTCGTAGAGTGTGACGCAAAATCCGAAAACATCGGTTTGGCCGGTGGCCTGCTGGCCCCTCCACTGCTCGGGAGCCATGTAGGGAGGGGTTCCGGCCGCTTCACCCTCGCGGACCTGCCTCTCGTGAACCGACAGCCCAAAGTCGGTGACGAGAACGCGCTGACCATCGACGAGGATGTTGGCCGGTTTGATGTCGCGATGGACGATGCCCACTGCATGCGCCGCGGACAGGCCCCGTGCCACGCCCGCCATGACGCGCGCGATCTCTTGGAAATAGCGTCGCGGCTTGGCTGTGGCCTGACTGGCTCGCCAGACATCGAGGGAAACGCCCTCTACGAGCTCCATGGCAATGAAGGGCTCATCGCCGAGCTCACCAGCGTCATACACGGCGACGACGTTGGGATGCGTGAGCTGCGCCATCGCACTCGCCTCGGCGAGCAAACGTTGGATCGCCGATCCCCTACGACCGTTGGCGAGAATCTTGAGAGCAACCTTGCGGTTCAGGACGGTATCGAATGCCGCATAGACCGTCCCCATGCCACCTGCCCCTGCACCCTCGATGATGACATAGCGACCGATTCGGTCACCCTCACGCCATCCCTTCTTGGCTTCAACAAAGGCATCCGAATCCGCTGATCCCGCCGAAGCAAGCGGTCCTCTGGTCAAAGTGCTGGTGACGGAGGAGATGCGACCGAAGAGATCGATGACAAGCCGACCACAGCTCTGGCAAGCGTCGACATGGGATTCGATTTGGCGGCGTGAATCCGCATCCAAGCGTCCCTCTACGAACGCATCCATCCGCTCCTCGTTGGGGCATGGCAAAACTGCCTCGGCGTCTTCCACGGCGTCAGCTGACTCTACCTGCGCGGAAAAGCGCCGGCCCCTCACTTTGGCACACAACTCCTGCCAGCCTCGTCCGATACCGGCAGACACCCAAACACCGTCGAGGTGCCTCCATGACCCTATCGAACGTCGGAAACAGCAGTCGAATCGCCCTACCGACCTCCAGCGACAATGAGCTTGCCCAGGCCCCTCCCTTTGGAGAGATCCCAGGGCCTATCCAAGATGGCGTCGACCAGCCGCTCTCCGAAATGGCCCGCGGACAGAGCCTCGGAAACGACCTCGTCTATCCAACGAAGGCGACTCCCGACCCCAACGGCTCAGACCTCGTTCGTGGCGGTAACCCGATTGGGTTGCCGTTCGGCGGCCCGGATCCGAGATACCAGTACCCCAAGAGCCCACCCATTCAGACTCCCACCCGCGGTCCTCGCTGAGACATGCGAACCGCTGCGATCGATTCGATACGGTCGGTTTCAGCAGAACAGATCGAAGCGGTACCCGAGCATGCCGTGGACCGACCACCGGCCTTCGCCCACCGACCTGACCTTCCAGACATCGCCGCGATTCCCGTCGACGGAGTCGACGATATCAGCCGGTATCCACACGCTCCGCCCATGCCGACGCCGATCCGCCGTCCCTTCCTGGACGATGGTGTCGCCGCAACATCTGGGGTGCACTCGCCATGAACAGCCAAGCCGAGCGCCTTGCCGCTATGCCAGCCGAAGTACCGCCCCGACGCCTCGGGCTAGGGGCTACGTTCCTCATTCCCCGTCCGGCGGAGACGTCTCCCACGGCTTCGCCGGAGCTCGATGCCGCTGTCGAGCTGGCGGTCGCCACAGCCCGCCAGGCGTGGCCCAACATCGCCCTGCCGACCGACTACTTCGTCGCCTACATGGGTCAACGAGTGGACCAGGGGCTCACGCCCATCGAGGCGCTGGCGGCGTTGCGTGTGTCGGATCTCTACCTCGCGTGTGCTTGCGTGAGGGGCGATCGCAACGCGATCGTCGCGCTCGAGACGCTCTACCTGTCGCGGCTTCGTCACACGCTCGCGCGATTCGATTCGGCAGCCTCCTTCGCCGACGATGTCATCCAGGAGCTGAGGGTCGGCTTGCTGGTTGGCAACAAGTCGGCCGCTCATCCCGAGCCCAAGTTGGCGCAGTACCGGGGACGGGGCGCGTTGCGCGGCTGGCTCGAGGTCTCTGCCAAACGACTCGCGCTGGTGCTCAAGAGTGAAGCGCCGGCGATGCTCGACCTCGACCAACTGGCGACCATCACCTCGACGCGAGATCCTGAGCTCGACCATTTGCGACGGCGCTATTCGGACGACTTCCGACACGTCATCAAGCAGGCGGTCAGTGAGAGCCTCGCGGCGCTGCCGGTGGAGGATCGCAACCTGGTGCGCTGGCACCTCGTGGAGAAGGTGTCGATGCGCAAACTGGCGCTCATTCGGGGCACCAACGTCAGCACTGTCTCGCGGGACTTCGCCCGCATCCGGCAGGGGATCCTCAACCATGCACGCACGATGCTCGCGTCCCGGGTGGGGCTTGCTACCTCCGAGGTCGATTCCATGGTCGGGGCTCTCATCAGCCGCATCAGCATCAGCATGACCGCGGTTCTCGCTCCGACAACTTGACGCGCTAACCCCCCCGGTCCCTGCTGGCCTGAACTTCACACTCAGGGCTTTGACTCACTGGAGGTTTCCTTTCGGTAAGGCGCGCCCCCGCCCTGAACACGATCTCGTCGGCTTCGCGTTCGCCGCTAGCCCCGGCGGCCCCATCGGTTTAGGACTGGGACATGTTGGTTGTGTTGGTCGAGGATCACGTAGCCTATCGTGAGAGCTTCCGAGTCGCGCTGCGCAGCCTGACGTCGTTCGTCGTGGTGGCCGAAGCCGGCAACGCCAGGTCGGCTATCGAAGCGATCGAGCAGCATCGACCCGAGCTAGCGGTCATCGACTTTCGGCTGCCGGACAGCAATGGCATCGCGCTCGCGCGCGAGCTGCGGCGACGCCGCTCGAAGACGCGGCTGCTCATGCTGGGTCGCCGTACACATCCGCTCTTCGTACGCGATGCCATCAACGCGGGCATCGGTGGCTTTGCGCTCAAGCAAGATCCCCTCGAGGAGATCTTGCATGCCATGAAGCAGGTGGCTGCCGGTACGACCTACATCAGCCCGAGTTTGCAGGAGAGCCTCTCGACCGCTGGGCTCGGGGAAGAGACCTTGGCCACGCTGTCGCACCGGGAACGCGAGGTGCTCTTCTTGCTGGTCGAGGGCATGTCGAGCAAGGAGATCGCGCGCGCGCTTTTCCTCAGCGCCAAGACAGTCGACGCTCATCGGCTGCATATCAATCGCAAGCTCGGCGTGCACACCCCCGCCGAGCTGGCGCGGCTGGTGGCCGACCAGGGGGTCTTGGCCGGCTGACACGCACGGCTGGCGGGAAACGTTGGATTTCTTGCCACCACGAATCAACGGTGTTTGATGGACCTCGAGGGTTGCGAGGTAGGCATGAACACCACGTTGAGGATCAAGATCGCCGTCAAGTCTTCCGCCGGGGCCAAACTTCCGGAAGCTGCGCCGCTGGCGCCCGACTCCGGAACCGGTGGTTCCACCGCCCCCCGCGAATTCATAGCCATGCGCGCTCGGCAAAAACAGGCCGAAGCCACAGCCAGGCGCTGGCGCCTCGGTTTGTTAGCCGTGGGTGTCGTGGCCGCCAGTGGTCTCGCCTTGACTCGCTGGCCAGCCGGCACGGAGACGGCGACGGCCGCGATGACCGTGACCGCGGCGGCTCGGCCGACGGAGTCGGTGCAAAACCAGCTCGCCGCCGCTCCGGCCGCAGCCCCCTTCATGGCCGGCGCCGCAATTGCGGGGACCGACGCCGAGGAGGCGCCGGAAAAGGGCACAGTGCCAAGCGCAACAGCGGTTTCTACCGAAGCCGCGGCTGGCAGCGACAGCGAGCCTTGCGCCAGCGACTTTGGCAGTCAACGCTGGCGCTCGGCCATCGACAGCTGCGGTCTGGCGTTCGATGCGTCGCCGGGGCCGGTGTTTGCCCTGCGCATCGCCCACTCGCACTGGTCCCGCGGCGAGATTCGCCGGGCGGGCGCCTGGGCGAACAAGGCCATCGAACTTGGGACCGAGGATGCCGATGCGTTCGTCCTGGTTGGCCACGCCGAGCAGGAAGCCGGCAATCCCAACCGCGCCGCCGCGGCTTTTCGGCGCTACCTCAAGGCCTCACCGCGCGGCTGGCACGCGCGCAAGGTGCGTGCAGCCCTGCGTGATTTGAAGCCGCGCCTGACCACCGAGACGGCCGAGCTACCGGCGGAATTCCCGCTGGCTACCAAGCTCTGGTAGCCGGGCCACCTGGCTCCGTGACGGGCTCACGCCTCGATGGCGGAGAGCCCGTCTTTGACCGCCCCGCCCTTGTGGCCGAAACGATCGAGCCGCACCCCGACCGAGCGTAAGAGCGTCAGCAGCACGTGGCTGGTGTTGTCGCCACGGTCGGATCGGTGATGGACCCCCGGGTAGCGAAGCGCTCCGCCGGCGCGGCCCGCAACCACGATCGGGTAATCCTTGAGCGAATGCGCGCGCCCGTCGGCAGTATCGGACGTGGCGACAATGGCAGAGCTGTCGAGCAGATTCCCGGCACCATCGGGCGTCGACTGCAAGAGCCCTAGCAACGTCGCGAACTGCTTCATCACGAAGGTGGTCGCGGCATGAACGATGGGCTGATCGCCGGGCTCGTCGTGGGTGAACTGGTGGTGTGCCTTGTCCTCGCCGACCTCCCAGTAAGTCGTCTCCGCGACGCTGCCCGAAAACTGGAAGGAAAAGACCCGCGTCCGGTCACACGCCAGGGCGAGAGCCAGCAGCCGCGCCATCTCGTCCGTGCGTTCGGCGTGAGGGAAAGCGCCCGGCTTCGGGGTCGTGGCGGCGGGCGCCGCGGGCATCGCGCAGGTGGCCGCGGGCGAGGATCGCAGCAGGCGACGCTCCACGGCCCGAAGATCGGTCAGATGCTGATCCATGCGCCGACGGTCCCGTGTCCCGAGCGTCCGCTGCAACACCCGAGCGTCCTCGGCGACGACGTCGAGCACGCTCTTTTGCAACCGCCTTTCTGGCTCGAGGGCGCCCGGACCGAAGAGCCGCTGGAAGACCCGTCGCGGATCGTATTCGGGGGGATTGGGCGCGTCCGGCCCGCGGTGGGAGAGGTAGAGCAGCGTCGTGCCCTCATTCTCGGTTACCTGCGGTGAGATGCCGAGCTCGAGCGAGG
>JANNNO010000093.1:0-18986 GCA_031398585.1 Myxococcales bacterium
CGCTCTGGACAACCAGCTAGGACGCCGCAGCTGCGGACAGTCGTACATTATCGCTACGAGTGTCTTGTCGCCGTGGTCGCGGACCCGAACGATGGCTCTGTCGAGCAGAAGGATCGCGTTCTTGGTCACGAGGCCCATCAAGAACACGACGCCGATCATCGCCCCCATCGCCATCGAGTTGCCCGACAGGAAGAGGCCGAGGATGGCGCCGACCATGGCGAGTGGGAAGGTGAGGATGATGGTGATCGGGTGGATGAAGCTCTCGAACTGCGAGGCCAGGATCATGATGATGAACGCCATGCCGAGCAGCAGCGCGACCTGCATGCCCTCGTTGTTCTCGTTCATGAGCCGGATGAAGCCGTCGTAGACGATGGTGGTGCCAGTGGGCAGTGAAATCGCGGCGATCTGTGGCTGGATCTCCGCCACGATGTCGCCGAGCGGTCGATTGGGCACCGCCCAGATCTGGACCTGCTTGTTGCGATTTTCCCGCTCGACGACCTGCGGTCCCTCCCCGCGAACGAAGTTGGCAACGTCGCCGAGGCGCACAGGCCCCTTGGGCGTTGGCAAGACGATGTTGGCGAGCGCCTCGGGCCGCGTCCGATCGCCCTGGGTCAGACGCACCTTGATCGGCGTCTCGTCCTCGCCTTGGCGCAAGCTGCCCCCGTCGGCGCCTTCCATGGCGGCGCGCAAGGAGAGAGCCAAAGGCGCGACCGCCAGCCCGCGCTCCGCCGCGCGGCCTCTATCGATCTGGACCTGCAGCTCGGGTCGACCCGGCGAATAGCGGAGGTTCACGTCGTCGAGCCCGGCGGTTCCCCGGAGGATCGACTCGATCCTGCGAGCTGCAGGCAAGACCGTGTCGTAAGTCGGTCCGCGAACGTTGATCATGATCGGCGCCTCGGCCATCGCGCCCTCGACGAACGGGATGTCCGTGACCGCGATCTTCGCCGTCGGCAACGCCTTTTTGACCGCCGCGCGGGCGACGTCCTTCAGCGAGTTCAGCTTTTCGGTGCGCTCGTTCTTGGGCGAAGTGATCACGCGCCAGCGCGCCTTGTTGACTTCACCGAGCGGGCCGATGGTCGCAAAGATCGTCCGGATCTGAGGGTGCTTTCGCAGCTCGGTCTCGCCGGTCGCCGACGCGCGAGAGGTCTCTTGCAGCGAGGCGCCCGAGGGCAGCTCGAGCTCGACGACGAACTGACCACGGTCCTCCGGATTGACGAAGTCGCTGCCGGTGAGGCCGCCCAGGAAGACGACGAAGAAAAAGAAGCTCCCCAGAGCCAGGCCGCCGACGATCAGCTTGTGGTTCACCGTCCAGCGCAGGATCACCCGGTAGGTCTCTTCCAGCGTGGAGAAGAACCAGCGGAAAGGTCGCTTGAGCCCGGCGAAGGCTTCACGGCGTCCGTGCTGCAGCTGCTTGGAGAAGCGCGCCGAGAGCATCGGGTCGAGAGTGAACGCAACGAACATCGAGATGATGACCGCGGCGATGACGGTGTAGCCGAACTGCCGGAAAAACTGCCCGACCATGCCGGGCACGAAAGCCACCGGCAAGAAGACCGCGATGACCGTGGCCGTGGTCGCCAGGACGACGAGCGCGATCTCCTTGGTCCCTTCGATCGCCGCCTCCAGCGGCGTGCGGCCCTTTTCCAGGTGCTTGAAGATGTTCTCGCGCACGACGACCGCGTCGTCGATGAGCAGGCCGATGCTCAGCGACAGCGCCAGCAGCGTCATCATGTTGAGCGTGTAGCCCGCGGCGTAGATGACGAAGAAGGTGCCGATGATGCTGGTGGGTAGGGCGGTTGCGCTGATCAGCGTGGACCGCAGGTCCAGCATGAAGACGAGGATGACGAGGATGGCCATCGCGCCACCGAAGATCAGATCGTGCTCGACCTCTGTGACCGAGGACCGGATGAAGCGCGGCTGATCGACGATGAGCGCGAGCTCGAGTCCCTTGGGGAACCGCGGCTTGAGCTCGTCGAGTCGCTTGGTGACCGCGTCGGCGACCTGGACCGTGTTCTGCCCCGAGCGCTTGATGACGTCGAAGGTGACCGCTTCGCGGCCGTTGACGCGGGCGAGGGTGCGGCTTTCTTCGAAGCCGTCGACGACGTCGGCGATGTCGCGCAGCTTGACGCTGGAGCCGTCGGACGACGTCGCCACGATCACGTTGCGGATCTGCTCGACGTCGGCGAACTCGCCTACGGTGCGAACGCTGATCTCACGCGCCCCCTCGTCGAAGCGGCCGGCCGGGACGTTGACATTCTCGGCCTTGAGCCGCCCGGCGACCTCGCCGGCGGTCAGGTTCAGAGCCTCGAGCCGCGTGCGGTGTAGCTCCACGCGGATCTCGCGAACGCCGCCGCCCTGGACGTTGATCGACGCCACCCCGTCGACCTGCTCGAGCTCGGACTTGAGCACGTCGTCGGCGAACTTCCGCGCTTCCGAGAGCGAGCCTGCCCCTTGCAGGGTGTACGTGACGATCGGTGCCGCCGAAACGTCGAGTCGCCCGATGGTTGGGTCAGTGGCCTCTTCGGGGAGCTTGTAGCGGATCTGGGAGACGCGCTCGCGCACCTCGTTGGAGGCCTCGTCGAGATCGCGTCCCAGCTTGAACAGGACCCAGATCTGGGCCACGCCCTCGCGCGAGAACGATCGGACGCGATCGATGCCGTTGAGGCCCGCGACGGCGTCCTCGATGGGCCGCGTGATCAGGTTCTCGACTTCGGTCGGGCCCGCGCCCGGGTACGCGACGTTGACCACGACGGCCGGGAACGAGACGTCGGGAAAGAGGTCCGTCCCCACCCGCGAAAGGCCGAGCAGGCCGAGCACCAGGACCGCGGCCATCATCATCGTGGTGAAGACGGGCCGCTTGATCGCGAGCGAGGAGAGGTTCATGGCGTGGCTCCCGCCTTTTCACCCTTGGCGGCTGCGGTGGGCGGAGTCGGCAGGGTGGCGAGGGTGACCGCTTGGCCTTCCGTCGCTTCTGGCCATGGCTGCAGCACGACGTCGTCTTCGGCGGTAATTCCCTTGCGAACGAGCAGCGAGCCGTCGGGGGCCACGACGTGGTCGATCGGCTGCACGGCAAGCTTGCCCTGGCGCACGACCAGCACCTGGTTCTGTGAGCCGGGGCGCAGGACCGTGTGCGGGTACGACAAGACGTTGACCGGTGCTGCGCCCACCAAGCTGGCGCGCACGATGGTGCCTGCGATGAGCGGCTCGGTTCCTTCGTTGGCGATGGTCGCTTCCACCGGCAGGCGTTTGGTTGCGGCGTCGAGCGCGGGGACGACCGCGGTCACCTTTCCCTTGGCCACCACGGTCTTGCCGTCATCGCCCAGTACGTCGATCGGCGTTCCGATCTTCACGAAACGCGCGTCGTCGGGGCTCACCGTGCCGACGAGCTTCAAGATCGAAAGATCCGCGAGGTGAAAGAGAGGCGCGCCCGGCTGAACCACCGCACCCGGGGCATTGGGAGCCCTCACGATCGTCCCGGCAAACGGCGCCGACAGCGCGTGGTTGCCGAGCGTGGTCCTTGCCAGATCACCCTGCGCACGGGCGGCCTTGGCCTGCGCCGCCGCCAGCTGCTTCTGCTTTTCCGCCTGCACGCCAACCGCCGCACTCTGCGCACCGCTCTCCACGACCTGTGCGGTGCGTTTGGCAGAGTCCTCGGCCAGAGCCGCCTGCGCCTCGGCGGCGGCAAGCTGTGCCTCGGCGGCCGCCAGCTGGGCCTGCGCTTCCGACGTCTCGAGCGTGGCCAATACCCGACCCGCCGTCACTTTGTCTCCGACCTTGGCCTTGATGCTGGCCAGTCGCCCCGGTGCCTTGAAGCCGAGATCGGCCTCCTTCTGCGCCAGCAACGAGCCCTCGAAGGCGACCCGCGGCTGCCAGGGAACCGCTTTGCCTTTCACCACCGCGACGCTGGGCGGTCGCGTGGCGGCTGCCTTCGTCTCGACGGTGGCGGCGGCCTGTTCGCGGGTCTGGGCCGCGCGGGTGCGAGGGCGCCGCTCACTCGCACGCCGATGAAGAGCACGAATGCCAGAGTCGCCACGCCGAGGAAGATCAGCGCCTTTTTCGTGCCGCTCGGCCGGGCGGGGAGGGCGGGGTTGTCGCCGTGGGTGATGTCATCGCCGGGGTCGTTCATCGGGAACTCGCTTTCGCGTCTTGCGCTCGGGGGCTTTCGGACCGGGAAGTTTTGGGTCGATCGATTTCGGGTCTAGATCTCGGGCGCGGCCGGCCGCGCGGGCAGGGGCTCTACGGCCGTTGCCGGCGTGGGCACCCGTCCGCGAGAGCTCTTCGAGCTCGCGCACTGTGGTCGGGCTCGCCAGCCCACGCAGAACCAGGGACTGCACCTCGCGCAGGAGCTTGGTCAGGTCCGGCCGACGCGGTTCGCGAACGATCTGTCGGGCGAGTCGATCGTAAGCGCCAGCGATGAAGGCCGCGGTGACGTCGATATCGAGGTCGCGCCGGTAGATGCCCGCTTCGATCCCGCGGAGCAACAGCCGCTTGGTCTTCACCGCGGCCTCGTCGCAAAAGCCATCGACGAGATGGCGGAAGGCGGCGCAGCGACCACCGTCGAGCATGAGGCTGACCACCGCGCGGTTCTGCCAGATGAATTCGAAGAGCTCGAGATCCGCGGCCACCCAACCCTCGAGCACCTCGGCCAGGCTGGCTTTGGCCGAGATCGCATCTTCAGCCATGGCTTCGATCTGGGCCTTCATACGCGCCAGCATCATTTCGACCAGCTGCCGAAAGGCATCTTCCTTGCTCTCGAAATGCAGATAGAAGCTGCCCTTGGCCAGCCCCGCGCGTGTGGCGATCTCCTCCACCTTGGCCTCGTCGAGGCCGCGAGCGGCGAAGACCGCCTCGGCTGCGGCGAGCAGCTGGATGCGGGCGTTGGGGTTGCTGGGTCTCGGCATGGTCGCCAGACAGTTAATGACCGGCCGGTCACTAATATCTTGGTCGCCCGTGGTTTTCAAGTCGTGGTTGCTGTCGGTTTGGTCGTGAAGGAAGCTCACAGGCGGTGTACGACAGCCATTGCCATCTCGATCTACCGGCCTTTGCGGCCGACCGGACAGATGTCCTGTTGCGGGCCAAGGCCGCGGGCATTCTCGGCATTCTGGTGCCCGGGGTACGTCCGCGGACCTTCGATGACGTCAAGCGCTTGCGCAATTTGACCGAGGGACCACCCGTCGCGATCGCGCTGGGTGTGCATCCCCAGGTGGTGGGTGAGCTGGACGCACAGGAGCTCGAGTTCGCCTGCAATCCCGACGCAATCGCGGCGGCCGCACTCGAGGCGGGCGCCGTCGCCATCGGTGAATGTGGACTCGACGGCGGCACGGGACACGAGGATCGCCAGGAGAGGGTCTTCCGCGCCCACGTGCGTGCGGCTCGCCTGGCCGGGCTTCCGCTGGTGGTGCACGTGCTGCGTGCGCACGGGCATGCCCCACGGATCTTGCGCGACGAGAGCCCTGTCGGCGGTGTCATGCACAGCTACTCGGGCGGCAGCGGCCTGGTCGGCGTCTATCGCGATCTCGGCTTTGCTTTCTCGCTGGCAGGGCCCATCACCTTCCCGGGTGCGCGCCGACCAAGGGAGCCAGTACCCACCATCGACGACAATTTGATCTTGGTCGAGACCGACGCGCCGGATCAGACGCCGCACCCTCACCGGGGACAGCGCAACGAGCCGGCTTACCTGATCGAGATCGTGGCCGCCCTGGCCGCTGCGCGCAACGAACCGCCCTCGATCACGGCGGCGCTCGTCACCCGGAACGCGCGCCGCATCTTCCGCTTGCCCGAGCTGGGCGCCACCTAACTAAGCCGGGCGGGCTGCTAGACTCCGCCGCCCTCATGGACCGCGAAGCCGAAACCACCCTCCCGAACCCGTTGGTGCCAATCCCGTCGCCGCTGCCCGCATCCACCAAAAGTGGGCAGGGGCCCCGCGTGCACCGTCGCTTCGACAGAGCGGCCCGCTTGCTGGGTGACTCTGGCATCACGCGCCTGGCGTCGGCGACGGTCACGGTCTTTGGGGTGGGGGGGGTCGGTTCGTTCGCCGCCGAAGCGCTCGCACGCACGGGTTTTGGCCGCATCATCCTGGTCGACTTCGACCGAATCTGCGTGACCAACACCAACCGTCAGTTGCACGCGATGAAGGGCACTCTCGGCAAGGCGAAGGTCGACGTGATGGCCGAACGCCTGCGCGCGATCAATCCCGACGCGGTCATCGAAGCGCGACGCGAGTTCTATTCCGAGAAGAACGCGCAGCGCCTGCTGGTGCCCGAGCCGGATGTAGTCATCGATGCCATCGACAACGTGACGGCCAAGCTCCATCTGCTGGCGACCTGCATCCGCGAACGGATCCGGATCGTTTCCTCGATGGGCGCCGCTGCCCGGCTCGATCCGACGCGGGTTCGCGTGACCGATCTCGCCTTCACCCGGGTCGACCCGTTCGCGCGACACCTCCGCAAGGATCTGCGCAAGAAGTACGGGTTCGACGTGTCGCGCGCGCTCGGCGTGCAGGCCGTCTACTCCGAGGAGCCGCCCCGAGCCCCGGTCTCGCTCGCTTACGACACCGAGGGGTTCTTATGTGTTTGCCCGGGGGGGGCCAACGGACTCAATGATTGCGATCACGGCAGTCGCGTCGAGGGGTCGTTGCCATTCGTCCCGGCAACCTTCGGACTCACCCTCGCAGCGACCGCCGTCCGGCTACTGGTCGCTTAGGCCGTCATGAGGCCGGAGAGCGCGGCGAAGCGGATGAGCTCGCCCGGGCTGTGAACGCCCAGCTTCCGGTTGATGTGCAGGCGGTGAGTCTCCACGGTCTTGAGGCTGATGCAGAGCGCTTGCGCAATCGTGCGGGTGGAATCGCCTTGAACGATGCGGCGGAAGACCTCGCGTTCGCGGGGTGACAGCTTGTCGATCCCGAGCGGCGCGGCCAGATCCACGTCCCGTTCCGGAGGTGCATCCTGGATCGCAGGAAGCAGCGGGCTCAGATAACGCTCGCCGGCAGCCGCGGCTTTGATCGCTGACACGATCTCCGCCAGGGGCTGGGTCTTCAAGGCATACCCGTCGGCCCCGGCGCGGAATGCGTCGCGGACGAATAGGGTGCTCGCCTGGCCCGTGAGGACCAAGGTCCGTGGTGCGAACCCCCGGCGGTGAAGCTCGCGAATGGCCGAGATGCCGTCCGTGTCCTTGAGCAGAACGTCGAGCACGACCACGTCGGGCTTTTGCGCCTCGATGGTCGGGTACAGCTGCCTGGCGCTGTCTCCATGAGCAATGACTTCGATTTGCGCCTCGTGCGCCAAGGCAATCTTCAAACTCTCTCGGAATGACTGCTGGTCGTCGATGAGAACCACACGCATGATGCCCCTCCGTCGCTGGCCGGACCAAGCCGGCGCCTTACCCTCAGGTGCGTCCCCGGCCAAGCGCAATGCTTATGCCAGGGGTGATGGTGTGAATTCGGGCACTTAGATGAGGCCCCGTCCCGTAAAGGTACCATCAGGCGTTTCCTGTGTTGCCCCTGGGAAACACACGCTGTCCCGCCAGAGATACCATGGTTAGGCCTAACCTCGCCACTTCGCAGCGCCCGCCGGGCTGCCCGCGCCAGTGGCAGCGCGGCAGATTTCTACCGCGCGTCATTGGCTTGCACCGCGTGCCAGATAATGTGAGCGGCGATCCAGAGGCATCGGCCACTTCATAAACAGCCAGCGCTCCCCACGTTGCTATGGACTAACCATTCGGGCGGGTAGTAGCCTTGCGCTCACGTTGCCGGTGTCGAACTTTTCGACGCCGACCGAGCTTACGGAGCCGGCTCGGGGGTTGGAGGGTGGAACTGACAGCGACGCGTCGAACGAGGATGTCATCCTCGCGAAGGCGCTGATCGCGGGTAACAAGGAGTCGGCTCTTTCCGCTTGGCGGCGGTTTCACCCCCTTGTTCAAAGGACCCTGCGTCGCATGCTGGGCCCTGGGGTGGAGTTGCAAGACCTCACCCAGGAAGTCTTCCTGCGTTTTTTCGGCAAGGTGAAGGAGCTGAAAAAGCTCGAGTCCCTCCGGTCGTTCGTGATGGCGATCGCCATTCGCCGGGCCCAGGAGGAGATCAAACGCCGGCGGGTTCGTCGTTGGTTTGCACCCTTGCTGGGCGATACCATCATGGGTCCAACCACGACCGAGATGGACCCCGAAGCGCGGGAAGCCGTGCTTCGCCTCTACGACACCATTGATAAGCTCAACGTTCGTGACCGGACGATCTACGTCCTTCGTTTCATCGAGGGGCTCGAGCAAGCGGAGATCAGCGAGGCCATCGGCCTTTCGGTCTCGACCGTGCGGCGGCGACTGGATCGCCTCACCCGCCGGGTGAATTCTCTGATGATCGCAGACCCCGTGCTCTCGCATTACGTCGCACGAGCGGCCCCCCGCGTGACCCCTCCGGTCATGCCCGCTGCGGCCGCCGAAGCGCTCGAGGCGCTCACGCCAAGCCCGGTGCGGCGCGCCCCCAACGTGGGGTGATTTCGCCTTCTTGCCCGGGTCGGGCCGGCTGCGCCGTGGCGGCCTTGGCCGCGAGACGTTTCCCGATTTCCGTCACCACTTGTGGTGTCCTCACGACCATCCAATCGGCGGTCCAGCCGCGCCACTTTTGACAACGGCGGCGTGCTTTTTGCGGCAGGCTCCGCGTCGGAGCGCCCCGTGACCTCGCGAGATCCTTTCCGTTTCCTATACCTTTGCCTTGCCGGCGTTCTGGTTTCGGGGCTCGGTTGCAGTGCCCGTACTGGCGGCGGGCCGGCCTCACCCCGACTCGATGAAGCGCCGCCGCCGGCGAAAGCCGCTCGCGCGCCCTTGCGAAGGCTTACGGCCACGCAATACCGGCAGTCGGTACGCGACCTCTTCGGCAAGGCGGCGCCGCCGGTGGAGCTTCCCATCGACGAAGGGACCGCGGGCTTCTTTGCGAACACGCTGGCGCCCACGTCGGAGTTGCAGCTCGAGCAGTATGGCCGCGCGGCCGAGCACGTTTCGCGGTCGTTCGCGGCAGAGCTCCCTGCCTTGGCCGCTCGCCTCACCGGTTGCCCGGCGTCCGATCTGGCCACGACGCCCTGTCTCGATGCCTTCATCGAACGTTTTGGTCGCAAGGTCTATCGCCGGCCGCTCTCGGCCACCGAGCGCGCGTCCTACGCCAAGCTGTTCGCGGCGGGTCGGGCAGCCGAAGACAGGAGCACCGGTGCGGGGCTTCGTCTGGTCGTGCACGGCCTTTTGGCGAGCCCTCACTTCCTCTACCTTTGGGAAGAGGCGCCCGCCGGCGGAGCGACCGTCGCGCGCGTCGCGCCCCACGCTCTGGCCGCCCGACTCTCCTACTATCTGTGGGGATCGACCCCCGACGATGCGCTGCTGACGGCAGCGACGGAAGGACGCCTCGGTACCCGGCAAGGGGTGGCAGACGAGACCGTTCGGCTGATGAAGGACGAACGTTTTCGCGACACGCTGGCCAGCTTTCACCTGCAGTGGCTCGATCTGACCGAGCTCGACGGGGTCGAGAAGCGCGGCAAGATCTACCCGCTCTTCACGCACAAGCTGCGAGCCGCGATGAGGGAAGAGACTGTCAGGTTCGTCGATGAGGTCATTCGGCGTGAGGACGGCAAGCTCGAGACGCTGCTGGCTGGGCGCCACTCCATGGTCGGCGAAGGGCTCTTCGAGCTGTACGGCCTGGGACCGCAGCCGACGCCGACTGCATGGCGCAAGGTCGACCTCTCGGGCAAGAACCGCGCAGGGCTCCTCACCCAGGCGAGCTTTCTCACGCGGCACGCACACTGGGACAAACCTTCGCTCGTCCTGCGCGGCAAGGTCGTGCGCGAGCGGCTCTTCTGCACCGATCTGCCGCCGCCGCCGGCCGACGTGAACAACACGCCGCCGCCCTTCGATCCCAAGGCCTCCATGCGCGAGCGTTTCGAGGATCATCGATCCGAGGTCAGCTGCGCGCGCTGCCACCGCCTCATCGATCCGCTCGGCATCCCGTTCGAGAGCTTCGATGGCATCGGCGCTCACCGCACCAAGGACGGCCCCGTGGACGTCGATCCGACCAGCGAGATCGCCGGGACCGCGCGCAGTGATGGGCCCGTCAAGGATGCCGTCCAGCTCGCTGACAAGCTCTCGACGTCGGACGAAGTGCGTGACTGCGTTGTCACGCAGTGGTTGCGCTTCGCGCTCGGCCGCGATCTCGGCGAGGCTGATGCCGCTTCCCTTGCCGAGTTGAAGCGAGCCTTTCGCGATTCGGGGTATCGGGTGCCGGCGCTCGTCGCCGCGATTCCGACCACGGATTCGTTCCGTTACGTGGAGGTCGTGCGATGAGCGTGTTTGGTTCCCGAGGCCGTGGTGAGGCGGTCGTGAACCGAGGCAGGCGAGCCTTGCTCGCTGGGCTCGGCTTGGCCGGCGGCCTCATGACGCGCAAGAGCCGCAGGGCTGCGGCCGAGCCCAAGGCGCCGCCGCGCCGGCTGCTGCTGGTCTTTTCCTCGAACGGCATGGTCCCCGAGCGGTTCTGGCCGAGCGACGCCGAAGGGCAGCTCGGCATTCCGGCGGGCAGCGATCTCGAGCCGCTGGCTCCGCATCGGAACAAGCTGACCATCGTGGGCGGACTGCTCCGGCCGCTGCACAAGCTGGGCGGGGCGCACGAACGAGCGATGGGTGGCCTGTGGACGAACGCCCGCCTCAATCCGGGCAGCCAGTTCGGGGGTGGCGGGTGGCCAAGCGGGCCGTCGGTCGATCAGATCCTCGCTCGTCGTCTGCCACGGGCCACCGATTTTGCGTCGCTGGAAGTCGGTGTGCAGCCCTTCGGGCCGGGCGCCAAGGGCGGGACCATGCAGCACATGATCTACGCCGGATCGAACCAGCCCGTCGCCTCCGAGGGCAATCCCGCGCGTCTGTTCGATCGCCTCTTCGGCGCCGATCCCAACGCCAAGGACGGCCGCTTCGAACGGCTGCGCACGGAACGTCGGAGCGTGATCGACCTCGTGCGACGTGAGGTCGAGGTGATGTCACGGACCGTGGCCCGCGACGATTCCCGCAAGCTCGAGGCGCACCTCGAAGGGGTGCGGGCCATCGAACGTCGGTTGGAATCGCGTCCTCCCGATGGCTGTGTCGTGCGCACGCCGGAGGGCAAACTCGACCTCGACGCCAACGAGAACTTCCCCGCCCTGATCGATCTGCAGACCGATCTCCTGGCCTCGGCCTTCGCCTGTGATCGGACCCGCATCGCCAGCGTGCAGTGGTCACGCTCGTTCTCGATGGTGCGCCACACCTGGCTGGGCTCGAACGAGGGGCATCACACCCTCTCCCATGACGCCAACGAAAAGCCGATCCTGAGCGCCATCACGCGTTTTTACAACCAGCGCCTGGCATCCCTCATCGCCAAGCTCGACGCCATGCCAGAGGGGGAGGGGACCGTGCTCGACAACACGCTCGTTGTGTATTGCAACGAACTTTGCACGGGCTGGGACCATAAGGCGGGTCCCTCGCCGACGATCCTCGCTGGCGGTCTCGGCGGGGCTCTGCGCACCGGGCGCTTCGTCGACTACGGGCAGAGCGGCGTCACCCACGGCAACCTGCTGGTCTCGATCAGCCGGGCCATGGGTGCCACCGACATCGACCGCATCGGCAACTTGGCCTCGCCGGAAGGCGGACTGCCGAACCTCTTTCAGACCTGAGCTCGCGCGCGGTCCTCTCGCCGACCGCGAAGGGCCCTGACGTCTTTTCCCGCCGGTTGCGAGGCGTGCGGGTTAAAAAACCGGCGTGAGTCACTGCCCTCGGCCCTTCCTGAGTCACCCTCCCCGCGCGGCGGCCCTCGTCATCGGGCTCGCCTTCGCGCTGGTCGGCCCCTCCACTCGATCGGTTCGCGCCCAAGCGGTGTCTCCTGCGCCTCCGGCGCCGCTGCCCGGCCCCGCCCAGGGGCTCCCGGCGCCCGCGAAGGCGACGTCGACGTCGACGTCGGCAACACCAGAGCGTCGGCCCGCTTTGGCTCGTCCCGAGCTCGAGACGACGGCGACCAAGCTGCTCTACGACAGCGCCGCCACCCGTTTCGTCGAGGGGCTTCCGGTCGGCAACGGGCGTCTCGGCGCCATGGTCTACGGCCGGGTCGCCGACGAACGCATTCCCCTCAATGAGAACACGCTTTGGGATGGCTACAAGCGGGACACCACGAACCCGGAGGCGCTCGTCCATCTGCCCCAGGTCCGCAAGCTTCTCTTCGAGGGCAAACACGAAGAGGCGACCAAGCTGGCGGCTGAACGGCTGATGGGCAAGCCGCACCGGATCAAGCCCTACCAGGTGCTCGCGGATCTACACCTCGAGTCGGCCGCGCCCAGCACCGTGCGTGACTACCGGCGCGAGCTCGACCTGGCGACCGGCATTGCCAGCGTCTCGTACCGCGCCGATGGCGAGGTCGAGCGGCAGATCTTCGCATCGGCGCCCGACCAGGTGATCGTCGTACGTCTCACACACGAGCGCGGCGCCCTGGCGACGAGGGTGCGCCTGTCGCGCTGGCAGGATGCGCGCACGTTGGCGGCGGATGGCTGGTTGACCCTGCGGGGGCAGATCAACCGTCCCGATGACGCCACAGGCGTACCGCGCGGGCTCAAGTTCGAGGCCTGTGCGCGCCTGCTCCACCAGGGCGGGACGGTGACCGTCGAGGGCGATTCGCTCCGTGTCGCGGGCGCGCAGACCATCACCATCTTGATCTCCGGAGCGACCGGCTTTCGAGGTGAGGATCCTGCGAAGGTCTGTCGCGCCCACGTCGAGAAGGCGGCAACCAAGGACTTCAACGCGCTCAGGGCCGCACACGTCGCCGATCACGCCGGCTGGTTTTCGCGATCCTCCCTCGATCTCACGGCGTTGGCGCTGCCCGTGCCGCCACGGCCCGCGGCAACCGCCAGCAAGGGGCCTGCGCCGAGCCCGCCTTTGCCGACGACGACACGCCGGCTCGAACGCGTGCGCGCTGGCGTCGACGATCCCACGCTGAATGCTCTGCAATTCCAGATGGGGCGCTACCTTCTCATCGCCAGCTCGCGACCAGGGCAGCTGCCCTCCAACCTGCAGGGGCTGTGGAACGAGCAGCTCTCGCCCCCTTGGAATTCGGACTATCACCTCAACATCAACCTGCAGATGAACTACTGGCCGGCCGAGCTGACTGGCCTGGGCGAGCTGCACACGCCGTTCTTCGACTTCATCGAATCGCTGCTTCCGTCAGGCCGCCACACGGCGAAGGTCCACTACGGGGCGCGCGGCTTCGTCGCCCATCACCTCAGCGACGTCTGGGGCTTCACCACGCCGGCCGACGGCGTGCAAGGCGTCTGGCCCATGGGGGCGGCGTGGTCGGTGCAACACCACTACGAACACTATCTCTTCACGGGCGATCGAGACTTCCTCGCGCGGCGGGCCTACCCGCTGATGAAAGAAGCTTCGATCTTCATGCTCGATTTCCTGGTCCCGGATCCGCGCGGTCGCCTGGTCACGAATCCTTCCCACTCGCCCGAGAATGCCTTCGTCGCTCGCGACGGCAAACCCTCGAAGTTCACCTATGGCGCGACGATGGATCTGCAGATCGTGCACGACCTCTTCACCAACACCATCGCGGCTGCCGAGCGGCTCGGCGTCGATTCCTCGTTCCGGACGCAGCTGGCAGCAGCGCTCAAACGTCTGGCGCCGCTCGAGGTGAGCCCGAGCACCGGCCGGCTGCAGGAGTGGATCGAAGACTACGCCGAGGTCGATCCCGGCCATCGCCACATCTCGCACCTCTTCGCCGTCCACCCGGGTCGCCAGATCACCCCGCGTGGCACGCCGGCGCTGGCTGCGGCTGCGCGAAAGAGCCTCGAGCATCGGCTGGCCAACGGGGGTGGCCGCACCGGCTGGAGCCGCGCCTGGATCGCGAACATGTGGGCTCGCTTCGGCGATGGCGATCGCGCGCTCGACAACCTGCGGGCGCTGCTCGCCGAAAACACCAGCTCGTCGATGCTGGATCTGCATCCGCCGGAGATCTTTCAGCTCGATGGCAACGGCGGGGCCACCGCCGCCATCGCCGAAATGCTGCTACAGAGCCACGCCGGCGACGTGCATCTGCTCCCCGCGCTGCCCAAGGCTTGGCCGACTGGCAAGATTACCGGCCTGCGCGCACGCGGCAACGTCGTCGTCGACCTGCGCTGGAAGGGAGGCGCGCTCGAAGAAGCGAGCCTCACGGTCGGACAGACGGGCCCCCTGCGCGTGCGGACCAACAGCGAATCCGACGTGCTCGTGGCCGGCAAGGCGATCGGCATCCGCCGCCCGGAAGCCGGCGTGGTGACGTTTCAAGCCCAGAAGGGAACGAGTTACATCGTCAGGCCGCAACCCCCACGCTGACCGCCGCCCGTGGTTGGCGCAGGGCCCCACGTCCACGATGTCGATGGACCTCGCGAATTGGAGTTGTCGCCAAACCAACAAGACTTGCTATTCAAGCCCAACCAGTGCGCCCTCTTCAGATTGCCCGCGGCGAAAAAAAGGAGCAGCGCTTCTAGGCTGCCATCGATCCCCATGAAACAGGCACGTCGTTCGATTCGGGGCCGCTGGTTTGCGTGGTTGTTCGCCGCAGTTCACGTCGCGTGTGGCGACGACACCGTTCCGACCGCTGCGGGAGCGCTGTCGATCTGCGACCGCCCACATTGGGTCGACAAGATTCCGACTTCGAACCCGCAAAGCTCGGGATTTAACGTGGCCCTGGCCAGCGGACCGACTGGGGATCTCTACGTTGGGGGCGGGTTCGGTTCATCGGCGGCGTTTCCGGGGGGCGCTGTTTTGAACCACCCGGTGGGCAGCGGGTATGTCGCTAGGGTGTCGTCGGAATCTGGCAAGGTCGTTTGGGCGAAAAGCACGTCGGGCGAGGGTGAGATCGTGATCGCTATCGCGGCCAACAACCGCGGTACTGTCGCCTACCTCACGCTGGGCGGACCCGCGCTAGGTGCCAAGACGACGGTGCTGAGCGGTCGCCTCACGGCGGATGGCACTCTGCAGTTCGAAACGCCCATTCCTCTTGAGGGTCAGGGTTTCCCGCTCCCAGGGTATCGGGTGGCAGCGAGTCCGGCCGATGGCGGTTTCGCCGTGTGTGGATTCCGTGAGGGTCTGCCCAGCAGCAGATCGTTCCTGGCCAAATATGACCCGACCGGCGAAATGCTGTGGCAAGCCAGCGAGCCGAGCGAATCGTCGGAACTTGGATGCGGTGACGTAGCGTTTGACGGCGCTGGCGACCTGCTGCAAGTCGCTCAATCTGCCGAGGAAGCAGCCGTCGTAAAATTCGATGGAAGTACCGGAATGCGGATGTGGCGCTCGGCTTTACCGAAAGGTCCGCTAGGGGCGGTAACCGCGCGCGCGATCGCCGTCGACCCTCGTGACGATATCTTGTTAGCCGGCACACAGACGCGCGGGTACACAGCAGGGAACCCGCCTTCGACATACCCAGCCGGCCGCGAGGTTGTCGTGGCCAAGCTGAGCCGAAATGGTGAGTCGCTTTGGTCGCGCGCCTTTACTCAATTGTTCCCAACCTCCGCCCTGACCGAGCTTCCGGGTCGGATTCCGGCGGCCCACGACATCGCCATTGATGCGCGAGGTAACGCGTTCGTGGTGGGGGGCGCGCAGGTCACCGACCGGGTCGGAGTTGGAACCTCGGGGAAGACCAAAATGATCGACGTGTTTCTCCTCGAGGTCGACGGACTTGACGGCGCCCAGCGATGCGCCACGTTTCTAGGGGGAAAGGGTGAACAGGCTGGATACGCCATTAGTACTCGTCACAGAGAAAACGGCGCATTCGGAATTACGCTTGCCGGCGCTTTCAAGGGCGAGCTCATGCTCGCCGGCGGCTTCACCTTGCGGCACGCGGGCGAAGATTGGATGACGTTCCTCGCTCACTGGAGGTAGGAGCGCTGTGCTCCGCCGCAGGGAGGTTGGCCGGCCGAGCCACTGGAGCCGCACTACCGGCAGGGGCCGCCGCTCTTGCAGGGACCCGCGTTGGAACGGCAGGTGGTCTGGCTGAGAGTTGCCGGAGGCAAGCCCGAAGGCGTCAGCACGGCGGCGGCTCTAGCGGGATCGGCGTCGGGGGGCTTCAGCTCCCAGGCGCGGCCCTCTGCGACCACGGTGAGCACGTCGCTGCAGTTGTGGTGTGAGGTCTTGTAAGCACCGCGCAGGGCGGTTTCGTTCTTCACGCACGCCCGAGCGCGCGGGGTGACGAAGCCGACCCGAATCGCCCGCCAGGCAACGGTGCCCGAGGTGCCGAAGCCGTCCACCTCCAGTGCCACCCGGGCCTCGCTGTTGCCGTCGAGGCTGCGCTTGCTGACGATCTGCCAACGTCCGACGAGGGCGCGGAGATCGGAGAAGCACTCGTCGAGCGTTGGACCGCCGGGATCGCTCGGCGGCTCATTGCTATCGGGAACGCCACCATCGCGGCCGCCGGCCCCGCCAGTGCCGGAGCCGCCCGTGCCGCCCGTGCCGCTGCCACCGGTGCCCGCACCGCCTGTTCCCGCGCCGCCCGTGGCTGTGCCGCCCGTGCCCGTGCCGCCCGTGCCTGAGCCTCCCGTGCCTGAGCCGCCTGTGCCCCCCGCACCACCAGTGCCGGGCATTCCGCCCGTCGCGCCGCCGCCTGTGCCGCCATTCTGTGAACCGCCCATCCCCGCCTGACCGCCCGCGCCTCCCGCAGGGATCCCTGCCGTGCCACCACCTCCCGCCGCACCTCCGCCCGCGCCTGGAGATCCACCGCCGCCGACTTCACCGCCGTCGTTGCCGCCTCCCTGTCCGCCCATGCCCGTGAAGCCACCGCTTCCGCTGCCGCCGCCATTGGCGCCGCCGCCACCTCCGCCCGCGCCGGCTGTCGACTTGCCTCCCGAGGCGCTTTCGCCGACATCACGGTTTGCGGCAGCGGCGTCGGGCTGCCCCGCGGCGGGCGTGGATTGACCGCACGCAAGACTGCTCAGGAGCAGCCCCACGACCGCAAGCGTTCGATAGGCAAAAGAGCCTGGCCGCCGGTTCGTCGCCTCGGCCGCGGTGAGGTTGGGCGTGCGCATCCCGCCGTTCTAGTGCAAGTCGGCCCGCGATCCCAGCCGTGCCACTGCGCGGGCCGCGCCGTGCCACTGCGCGGGCCGCGCTGCGCCCGTCGCGACCGCGATCAACGTTCGCGGTGCCGCGGCTACGGCCCGACGTTCACGTAAGGGCGGACCTGCTTCAACACCACACGGCTGTCGTCGGTCAGCTTCACTTCGAGATCCAGACTGAGGTTCTGGATCTGCGGGTAGACCTTGGCGGCGAAGTGGTCCTGCACGAGGAAGAGCAGCTTCGCCAGCTCGTCGCGCTGGGCATCCGTCCACAGCGGTGCTGCAGGCGACAGCGAGGAGGGCACGAGCTGGCGCGCCTCGAGCACTTCGTTCATCGCGCCTCGCCGGTAGACGACGACCTCGGCGGTCAATGTCGGATCGGGTGGCCTCACCACGGGCAGGCCGTCCTTTTGCGAGACGATGCGGTAGATGGCGGGGCTGCCCGGTGCCGGCACGACGTTGGTGATCGCAACGGCATCGATCCGCTCACGCACGAACGAAGGGTTCACCGCGATGCCCATGAAGGCACGCCGGTGGTCTTGCCCGTGATACTCGCGCTCCTCGTACGCCCGGTCGTTCCAGAGGCTCGCCCAGACTTTTCGGACCGCCCGGGCGACCGTCCGCTCCTTGGTGAGGTCGCTCGTCAGGTCATCGATGATCTCGTCGAGCCAGTCGCGGTCGGGGTGGGCGGCGCGCTCGGCGGTCCGTCGCTCCAGCTCCGCCGCCATCGCTGCGCGTTCGGCCTCGCTCAGGCAGCGCGAAGGTCCGGTCTCGTCCCCGTCAGCATCATCTGCAAAACAGCCCCGTGCCGAATCGTAGAGTCCCGCGCCGCTGGCTCCCTCGCCATCCTCGACATTGCTGCTCGAGCGAAACCGCAGCGGCATGGTTGCGTAGCCCGGCCCGAAGGTCGCCTCGGCCGCGGCGCCGAGGTCCGTCAGCAGAGAGGGAGGCAGCGGCACGCCCTCGATAGAGCGGCGCAGGTTGGCCAGGCCTGCCCGCCGATAGAGGGCATCGGTCCGCGTGCGCGGATCCGCGAGCCAGCTTTCCACCGCCGCCGTGATCCCGCCTTGCGCGAGCGCGCGATCGGCGCGGGAAAATGGGACCCCAAACCCGGTGACTCGGTTGGGCTCAGGCAGCAGCGGAAAGAGCTCGCCGAGGTTGGCCGCCTTGGCCCCGAAGGCGAGCCGATCCGAAGCGCGCAGCTCGGGCAGCGCTCGGATCCGAACCTCATCGAGCCGCGCTTCGAGCGGGCGAGGCGTGGGGCGGCGGCTCGACCAGAAAGCCTCGGCGTCGTCGAGCCGTGCTGGCTCGAGACGGACGGTGCTTCCCTCGACCACGAGGTGCGCCAGTCGCCCTTCGAGCGCGCGCACCAGTGTATCGGCGAGGATGTCGGCGACCCGAGCGTTGGGGATCTTCTTTTCGCGCAGTCGCAGGTTGAGGTGGCTGTGCACGTTTTGTGGCAACGCGGTCACCAGACCCGCCACCAGCGGTGTCTCCTCATGAGCGCTCTGCGCGACGACGATGTCCCGCGGACCAGCGGCCTCCAGCGCTCTACGAGCCCCGCCTCCCGCGGGCACGATGCGGAGAAACCCATAACCCTCGCCGGGGCTGTACGCTTCGGCCCCAATTGCCGGGACGACGTCGGCGTGGCGAGCAAAGTCGACGCCGCGCGAGCGCAGCTCGGCCGAGATGGTCGCGAATGCCGCCTCTTGATCGGCGTCCATGCCGACCAGCACGAGCCGATCGCGCGCGAAGGGAGCACTCTGCTCGAGGCGAGCATCCACCTCGGCGAGCTGCTCCACGCCGATCGGATCCCCCGCGGCTGCGAAGACGAAATAGACGATGACCCCCCGGACGCCCGTGCGTGGGTGCAGCGCGCCCGGCAAAGACTTCAGCTCGCCGGCCCAGAAGACCCGGCTCGCGCTC
>JANNNO010000129.1:0-6091 GCA_031398585.1 Myxococcales bacterium
CCAGGGCGGCGCCGAAGCCGACAACCATGCCCATGCTGACCAACGCGAGAGTGAGCAGGATCTTCTCCACGTCGCCGGCGAGGTCGAGTGCCTCGTCTGACAGCAAGCCGGTCGACCGCACGAGCATTGCTCCCAGGAATCCGATCGCAAAGAGGGGCATGAGCGGCGGCGGCTGATCGATCGCACCGGTGTTCGCGGCAGCCGAGAGGCTCTTGGGCGCCCGACGGCGGGCCGACAACGAAACGAGCGCGACGAGGGGGGCGAGCATCACGACCCGAGTCAGCTTCACGACCGTCGCTGACTCCAGCGCGGCCGCGTCACCGGTCGACGCGGTGGCGACGACCTGCCCGACGTCGTGCACCGATGCGCCGACCCAGGTCCCGAACTCGGCTCCGACGAGCCCGATGCGCTCGGCAATGAACGGCAGCACGAAGATCGACAGCGTGCCGCAGATCGTGACCAGGGTGATCGCGTACGCCGTTTCCTCCTCGTCGGCATGCACGACGCCGTTGACGGCGGCGATCGCCGACGCCCCACAGATCGAGTACCCCGTCGCAACCAGCAGGCCGAGGTCCCGATCGACACCGAGCCGTCGGGCAAGCCACTGCGTGCCGAAGAAGGTGATGACCACCACCATGACGACCACGAGCAAGCCACCCGCGCCCAGGCCGGCCACATCGCCGAGCGACAACCGAAGACCGAGGACCACGACGCCGGCGCGCAGCAGCGTGCGCGCACCGAATCGCACGCCCGGTACGAGCACGGCAGGGACGCCGAGGGTGTTCGCGACGACGGCACCGAGAGTGATGCCGATCACCAACGGCGAGAACGACGACCAATCGGCGAGCACGAAGGCCAGGGCCGCGAGCGCGCTGACGACGACCAACCCGGGAACGACCGAGCGCACTGCTCCCCCGGCCCCAGCGAGAGCGCCGGTCCCGTGCTCGAGGTCGTCACCGCTCTCGGTCACGTCGGTCGATCCGACCGGTACCGCACGATCAGGCGACGTGGACCGGGTGGGGTTCGAACTCGAGCCGACCGTGGTCGATGCCGGGGAGCACGTGGCGGGCGAACAGGTCGCACTCGGAGGCGTGCGGATAACCCGACAGGATGAACGCCTCGATCCCGGCGGCTGCCAGTTCGTTGATCTTCGCCAGCACCTGATCGGGGTCGCCGACGATCGCCGCGCCGGCACCGGAGCGTGCACGACCGACGCCGGTCCACAGGTGCCGCTCCGCGTACCCCTCGTCGTCAGCCCCTTCGCGCAGGGCCGCCTGGCGGGCGACGCCCGCCGAGGCAGAATCGAGCGACTTCGTTCGGATCGCGGCGCCCGTGTCGTCGTCGAGCCTCGACAGCAGTCGCCGGGCCACGGCGCGCGCTTCGTCCTCGGTCTCGCGCACGATCACGTGTGAGCGCCACCCGTAGCGCAGCGAACGCCCCACGGCGCTCGCTCGTTGGTCCATGTCCGCCTTGACCTCGAGCACCTTGTCGGTGACGTCGGGCCACATCAGGAACACGTCCGCACCTGCCGCGGCACACTCACGGGCGGCAGGCGACAGACCCCCGAAGTAGAACAGCGGGCTGCGGCCGCTGACAGTCCGTGCCTTCGGTGGATCGACCTGCAGGTCGATGAACTCACCGTGGAAGTCCACGGCCTTGCCGTCGAGGAGCTCGCGCAGACAGAACATGATCTCGGTCGAACGGCGGTAGCGCGGCTCACTGTCGAGGACCTCGCCGGGAACGTCCGAGGAGATGATGTTGATCGTGAGCCGACCGCCCATCATCTGGTCGAGCGAGGCGAGCTGCCGGGCCAGTTGCGGCACCACCATCTCACCGCAACGAATGGCGAGCAGCATGCGCAGGGTCGTCACCGGCGCCATGCCGGCGGCGAACGTCGTGTTGTCGATGCCGAGTGCGTAGCCGGACGGGAGCAACACGTTGTCGAATCCGTACCGGTCGGCGGTGAGCACGATGTTGCGACAGTGCTCCCACGAACTCGCCAGCTGCGGATCCGGCACGCCCAGTAACTCTTAGTCGTCGTCGCACAGAGCGCTGAACCAGGACATTTCGACGGTCACGCCATCGCCCCCTTCGTCACGTTCGTCTGCATCAGGTCACCCAGTTCGACCGGTTCCCCGATCTCGATACTTCGCTGGGCCGCTGCCCCCATCGCAACGGCCCAATACCCGTCCTCGAGTGTAACGAGCGGCCGGCCGGCGGTCCGGATCGCTTCGGCGAAGAGGAGGTGTTCGATGTAGCTCGAGCCGTGGTGCAGCCCCTCGTGGCGGACGCGCTGATCGATCGCAACGTACTCCTCGACGCCGCCGATCCAGTGTTCACCTCTCCGGCCGACCCGAACGACGTTCGACGGGATCAGTGCCTCGACCTTGCCGACGTCGCCAACGACGGACAGTTGCTCCTGGTCGTGGGTCGCCTCGGCGAACATGCAGAGGTCCAGCAGTGCACGAGCACCGCTCGGATAGTCGACGATGACGAACGCATTGTCCAAGATGTCGGGGGTGCGGTCGTCGTACTGCTCGTCGAGGTGATTGACGTCCTGGGCGCCCGATGCCATGACCCGCCACGGCCGCTCCTGCAGGATGAAGTTCATCAGATCGAAGAAGTGACACGTCTTTTCGACCAGGGTGCCGCCCGTGTTGGCGTTGAAGCGATTCCAATTGTCGACCTTGACGAGGAACGGGAAGCGGTGTTCGCGCACCGCAACCATGCGCGGTGTTCCGACAACACCGTCGTGGACGAGCCGGATGAGCTCGGCCGCCGCGGCCATGTACCGATACTCCATGGCCATCCACGTGATGGCACCAGCGGGCCGGGTCGCCTCGAGCGCGAGCAACCGCTCACAGTCGGCCACGGTCGTGCACAAAGGCTTCTCGACCAGCGCGTGGATACCAGTGCGCAAGACGTCGCCGACGACATCGATGTGGGTGTGGTTCGGCGACGCCACGACCACGGCGTCGCAGAGGCCGCTCGCCAGGAGGTCACGATGGTCGGAGAAGACGGCGACGTCGTGGCCCGCTGCCTGCGCGCCCTGCGCACGCGAACTCTCGTTGGGATCGCTGACTGCGGTCAGGGTCGCACCGTCGATGGTGAGGATGTTCTCGATGTGCTCGATGCCCATCATGCCCGTGCCGATCACGGCGTATCGGATCGGTGCGGCGGCGGAACTCATGTACCCATCGAATCACAGGCGGCGTTCGATTCGTCAGTCAGCTGGGATCGACAGCCAGGCGGCCGGTCGATCGACGAGCCGTTGCAGGACCGCAAGTAGGTTGTCCGCATGAGCCTCGTCAACACCCAACCGCGCGAGATCGGATCACTCCCACCCGTGGGGCCGCTGTCGTTCGGACTGTGGCGCTACACCAACCCCGACGTTGCGACGGCGCAGGCCGTACTCGAAGCGGCGCTCGACAACGGGATGAACCTCGTCGACAACGCTGACGTCTACGGCTTCGACTGGGGCGGCACCGGCTTCGGCCAGGTCGAGGACATCCTCGGGAGCGTGCTCACCGTCGCCCCGGCGCTGCGCGACCGCATGGTGCTCGCCACCAAAGGCGGGATCACACCACCGACGCCGTACGACTCCTCGCCGGCGTACCTCCGCTCGGCGTGCGAAGCATCGCTGCGACGCATGCACGTCGACGTCATCGACCTGTACCAGATCCACCGACCGGATCTCCTGAGCCATCCCGCTGACGTCGCGGCCACACTGTCGTCGCTGCGCGACGAGGGCAAGATCCGCGAGGTCGGGGTGTCGAATCACACCACGGCACAGATGGCTGCACTCGCGGAACACCTTCCGTTTCGGCTCGCCGCCAGCCAGGTCGAATACTCCGCAGTGCATCTCGATCCGCTCCGCGATGGAACCTTCGACGACTGCATGCGCTCCGACATCGTGGCGTTGGCGTGGAGCCCGCTCGGCGGTGGACGTCTCGCCGACGGTGAAGGCGTGCGACCCGAGCTGATCACCGTCATCGACCACCTCGCCGAGCGCGAAGGCGTCAGCCGCTCCACACTTGCGGTCGCCTTCGTGCTGGCCCACCCCGCCTCGCCCGTGGCGATCGTCGGCTCGCAGAACCCCGAGCGCATTGCCGCCAGCAGGGCCGCGCTCGACGTCGCACTGTCACGCGAGGACGTCTATGCGATCATCCAGGCATCGGAGGGAGTCCCGCTGCCCTGAGTGCAGCGCCAGCGCGCCTCAACCCTCGATGTTCTGGCGGGTCGTCATGTCGAAGAAGTGCATGTTCTCGACCGAGATCGCGACCTCGATCGTTTCGCCGATGCGCGCCTTCGACCGCGGGTGGAACCGGCCGACGGCGTTCGACGTGCTGCCCGTCTTCTCCTCGACGGCGTCGGGGTCACCGGAATCGACCGTAGGTGCATCGATGTGGAAGTGCACCATGATCTCCGACCCGAGTGCCTCGATCAGGGAGACCGACGACGTGATCCGCTGCGACTCGGGAATCTCGGGCGCGAACGCTGCGTCTTCGTAGTCCTCCGGACGGATGCCGATGATGATCCGACGACCGTCGTACTCACGCAAGTGCGGCGCCTTGACGAGACACTCCGACGGCAGCGCGAGGACGTGCGAGCCGACGGTGACCGTACCGACGTCCCCGGACAGTTGGAGGTCGGCCTCGAAGAGGTTCATCGAGGGCGAGCCGATGAACGCGGCAACGAACACGTTGACGGGGTGGTCATAGAGGTTCTGCGGGGTGTCCACCTGCTGGAGGAACCCGTCCTTGAGGACGGCGACACGATCCCCCATCGTCATCGCCTCGATCTGGTCGTGCGTGACGTACACGGTCGTCACGGCGAGCTCGCGCTGCAGCGAGGCGATCTCCGCACGCATCTGCACGCGCAGCTTCGCGTCGAGGTTGGAGAGCGGCTCGTCCATGAGGAAGGCCGCCGGTTGGCGGACGATCGCGCGACCCATCGCCACCCGCTGGCGCTGGCCGCCCGACAATTGGCCCGGCGTGCGATCGAGATTTTCCTCGAGTTCGAGAATCGCGGCCGCCTTGCGGACGCGAACGTCGATCTCCTCTTTCGGCACCTTTGCCAGCTTGAGTGCGAACCCGATGTTGTCGTACACGGTCATGTGGGGGTACAGCGCGTAGTTCTGGAACACCATGGCGATGTCACGGTCCTTCGGCTCGACCTCGTTCACCACCCGATCGCCGATCATCATCGTGCCGCCCGAGATGGTCTCGAGTCCGGCGATCATTCGCAGTGCCGTGGACTTCCCACACCCCGACGGGCCGACGAGCACCAGGAACTCCTTGTCCGCGATCTCGAGATTCAGATCATGGATCGCGTGGTACCCGTTCTCGTACACCTTGTTGATGTTGTCGAGCTGGACCGTCGCCATGCGTTGTCTCCCTTGTGTGATCCGTGCTTCGTGTTCCCCGTGCGACCGTCGAGCGACCGCCGTGCGCAGACGTTAGCCGACGGGCGCCGCTCGGCGACTCGGCGGGCCATGCGAGACAGCACATCGCCCGCGTCGCCGACGAGCCGACTCGCATCAAGTCGGATGTTTGGACAGCGTGATTTCGGGTACGCCCGATCCCTCGTTCGGCACCTCGCCGACGAACAACCTCCTGAGGGGGACACACCATGCGCGCATCACGCCGCTTGATCGCCTTCGCCGCCGTTGCCGCCCTGGTGGGCGCCGCGTGTGGCAGTGACGATTCGACCAGTTCCGGTGACACCACCGGCTCCGATACGACCGACGACACCGAAGCAACGGACACCACCGACGCAACGGAGTCGACCGACGCCGTCACCGAGACAACCGAGGCAACTACCGACACGACCGAGTACCAGGCACCGCCCCGCGGCGACGCCGACCTCGTGATCTGGGCCGACGACACCCGGGCCCCCGTGCTCGAGCCGATCGCCGCTGCGTTCTCCGAGGCCGAGGGCGTCACCGTCCAAGTCGTCGAAGTGCCGTTCGACGAGATCCGCGACCAGCTCTCGATCGCCGGTCCTGCCGGCGAGGGTCCCGACATCGTCACCGGCGCCCACGACTGGCTGGGCGAGCTCGTCTCGAACGGCGTCGTCGCGCCGATTGATC